>NZ_DAMAGC010000069.1:0-10711 GCF_031995405.1 Stenotrophomonas sp.
ATACCGCACGCGCCCGGTAGAGCCGGGTGCGTGCGCCGGGCGAAGAGCAGCCGACCATGGGTCGGCTCTACCGTGTCTCATCACCCTCGGTAGAGCCGGGCCATGCCCGGCTGCAGCAATGATCAGAACGTATACCGCACGCGACCGTAGTAATACGCACCATTGCTACCAATCGGCGACAACACGTCATACGGCAGGTTGCCGTAGTAGTAGATGTCGTTGTTGGACAGGTCCGAATAATTGTCGGTCAGGTTCTGCCCGCCAATGGCCACGCTCCACTGCGGGGTGATCTTGAACTCCACTTCCGCATCCAGCTGCCATTCCGCCCCATACGTCTGGCGGGGCACGAAGCCGTCGCCGAAGTTGAACACGCGGGTCACGCTGCCGTAGCGGCTCAGACGGCTGCTCAGCGACCAGCGGTCGTCACTCCAGCTGGCGGCCAGCGCGGCACAGGTGCGCGGGGTGGCGTCGGTGAGGGTGTTGGTTTCTTCGACGCCGAACAGCACGTAGTCCGGATCCAGCGCCAGCAGGCTGGCCGGAGTGGCCAGTACGTTCTTCAGCGTGGTCTTGGTGTACGCATAGGTGCCGGTCAGTACCAGCTCACCGTTGCCCAGCGACTGGCGCCAGTTGCTCACCAGTTCGGCGCCGCGGGTGCGGGTGTCGGCGGCGTTGACGAAGAAGCTCGCGCTCTGCAGGCCGGCCACGCCAAACTGCTGCTGCACGTAGTCGGTGAGTGCATCGCCGGTGATGCTTTCCGACAGTGCGATACGGTCGTCGATGTCGATCTGGAAAAAGTCCAGCGACACATCGAAGTGGTCGCCGATGCGGCTGGTGAAGCCCAAGCTGGTGTTGAGCGACTTCTCCGGCTTCAGGTCCGACGCCCCCAGGCCGCGTGCGATGGGGTTGTTCACCGACAGCACGCGCCCCTGCACCAGCTGGCCGGCGGCGTTGTAACCGGTGGAGGTGGACTCGTAACCGATCTGCGCCAGCGACGGCGCACGGAAGTTGTTGGAGATCGCCCCACGCAGCGCGAAGGCCGGGGTGAACTCGTAGCGCAGGCCGAGCTTGCCGGTCAGTTCGCCGCCGTAGTCGTCGCTGTGTTCGTAGCGCGCGGCCAGGTCGCTGGAGAAATGCTCGCCGAACTGGCTGGACAGGCTGGCATAGGCACTGGCCACATCGCGCGACAGCGAGGTGGCGTCCTGCGGGGTCAGGCCGCCGCCGGCCTGCGAGCCGGTCGGACGATCGGTGAACGGGCCGGCGGCATAGCTGCTCGGGTCGCCCGGGCGGGTCTGGTAGTGGTCACGCCGCGCTTCCACGCCCAGGCCGAGGCTGTGGGTGATGTTCTCGCCCTGGTTGAACACGCGGCCCAGGTCGAGGTTGGCCACGGTCAGCTCGTTCTGGTAGTCGCCGGTCTTGAAGCGGGTCGGGCTGGTCGGGCCGAGCGAGGCATTGAGCGAGTTGCGCAGGCGGTAGGTGAAGCTGTTGGTGCCGTAATCCAGGCTGGCGTCGTAGTTCCACTCGCCCCACTGGCCCTTCGCGCCGGCCACGGCCTGCACATCGCGGTTCTCGCCTTCGGAAATCGGGCGGTAGCCGTTCGGATAGACCTGCGCCCAGTTCGCGTCGCTGTCGGGGTAGCGGAAGTAGTTGGCCCCTTCGCTGTCGCGCTGGTTGAACGTGCTGAAGAAATAGAACTTGGAGGTCTCGCCGAACGGCAGTTCGCTGTTGATCCAGGCATTCAGATCCTTGGTCTTGCCATCGCCCAGCACGTAATTGCGCTTGCCCTGCAGCGCCAGGTTGGTATCGCTCTGGTCCCACGGCGGGATCTGGTCGAAGCCGGCGCGGTTGGTGCCTTCGTGGTTCTTCAGCTCCAGGCCCACGCGCAGGAAGCCGCCGTCTTCGCCCAGCCGGGTGCCGACCTTGGCGCTGGCGTAGCTGGTCTGGCCGTCGGTGAGGGTGCGGTCGATCGGCTTGAGGTCGGTGTGGTTGGCGCCGAAGCTGGCCTCGAACGCACCGCCTTCCGGCGCGTCATCGAGGATCACGTTGATCACCCCGGCCACCGCATCGGAGCCGTACAGCGCACCGGCGCCATCACGCAGTACTTCGATGCGCTTGATGGCGCTGATCGGGATGGCATTGAAATCCACCGGCGTGGTGCCCTTGCCGATCTTGCTGTCGGTGTTGACCAGCGCGCTGGTGTGGCGACGCTTGCCGTTCACGAGCACCAGCACCTGGTCTGGCGACAGCCCGCGCAGCTGGGCGGCACGGATGTGGTCGGCACCGCCGGAGTTGGACTGGCGCGGGAAGTTGAACGAGGGCAGCAGCGCCTGCAGCGCGCTGCCCAGTTCACCATTGACCACGCCGGCCTTGCGGATGTCTTCGGCGGTGAGCACGTCCACCGGCGAGGTGGATTCCAGCACGGTGCGGTCCACGGCACGGGTGCCGGTCACGATCACGGTGTCCAGCGTGGTGGCCGAGCCGGGCGCGTCCTGCGCAGTTGCATCCTGGGCGAGCAGGGGGGTGGAGAGGACGAGCGCGATGGCAAGGCCAAGGCGCGACGCGGACGGACGGGACATGCGGACTCCAGCGGGACGACGAGGGGGAGGGGAGAGCGGGGAGGCGGCGTCGCCGACCAACGGTCGGCACTACCAATCCATCCGGATGAAGCGATATATTATCTTGGCGTGATGGCCCATGTGATGCAAGTCCCATCGCGATTGCGCATCAGCTGATAACCGCTGGTGATCTGCGCGGGCACCGGATGTCCTGCACGCTTCATTCCCCCCTGCACGCCTTTGTTTCTGGAGTACGTCGATGAAGTCCTACGCTGTTCTGTTCGCCCTGGTGCTCGCCGCCAGCGGCTGCGCCACCGCCGCGCCCGCCACCAAGCCGGTGCCGCCGTCCCCCGCTACCGCGACCGCCACCCTGCAGGGCGACGCCGCCCGCCCGGACGCCGCCGCCGGCTGGGTGCGCAGCGAGCTGTATTTCGGGGTGGGTGAGGAAAGCGGCACCTCCGAGCGCAAGCAGACCGATGCCATCACCGAGGCGCAGTGGCGCGCGTTCCTGGACAAGCAGGTCACCCCGCGTTTCCCGGACGGCCTGACCGTGTTCGACGCCTACGGCCAGTGGCTGTTCCGCGGCGCGGCCGAGCCGAACCGCCTGCGCACCAAGGTGCTGGTGGTGCTGCACGAGAACACCCCGCAGCGCCGTGCCGACATCGAAGCGATCCGGCTGGCGTGGAAGCAGGCCACCGGCCACCAGTCGGTACTGTGGGCACAGCAGGCGGTTGAAGTATCGTTCTGAGCACGAGCGCCATCGTGGCGCGGCAGGAGGCCGGCATGAACGTGATTCCCCCTTGGCGTTGCGCGCTGGTGTTGGCCGTAACGCTGGGCGCCTGCGCGCCGTTGGCGCAGGCCGCCGATGCGGACCTGCGCATCGTCCTTGAACCGGGCACGATCGCCACCGCGCGCGTGGAAGCGCAGGGCACCATCGCGGTGCTGCTGCCCTCGGGCCGGCAGCAGCGCCTGGACGGCGTGGCCGATGCGGATGGCAACGCACGGCTGAGCCAGCTTGACGTGGATTTCGACGGCCGCCCCGAGCTGGTGGCGCGCGCGTCGGTGGGGCAGGTCAACGAAGCGGTGGCGGTGTACCGCTTTGATCCCCGGCAGGGACGCTTTCTGCCGCTGGCGCCGCCGACCGGATCGCAGGCACAGTGCGGCGCGCTGATGGGGCTGGACGTGGATACCGCCAACCAGACCCTGAGCAGCAGCTGCCGCAGTGGCCCGATGTGGTACGTGGACCTGTACCGCTATCACCAGGGACGGCTGTATCTGTATCGCGCCGAGCGCGTGCTGATGCTGGGCGATGCGCTGGAGGCGACGATCTTCGTCAAGCAGACGGCCGACAGTGGCCCGATGGCGGTCTGGAGCACCTTTGATGCCGCCGGCAACGTGCTGGAAACGGCCATCTCCGACGGGCTGGTGGCACCGCGCAATGACCGGCCATTGCTGGCCTTCAGCGGCCAGGTGGTGCCTGCACGCGTGCCGCTGTACACCCGTCCCGGCGACAGCAGCACCCGCCGCTACCTGGTGCGCGACGACCGTGTGGAGCTTCTGGACGAAAAGGACGGTTGGGTGAAGGTGCGGTATGCCAACCCGACCCGGGGCGACATCGTGGGGTGGGTGGACGCCAACCCATGATCTGACCGGTGCGGGCTCGCACATGGGGATCACTTTCGCGGGTCTACCCTGAGGCTTCCCCCAGGTAGTGGACGTTCCCTCATGAGCAAGCGCGTTGCCGAGATCGTGGTTGAAACCCTGCAGGCCGCCGGTGTCCGTCATTGTTACGGCATCGTCGGCGACACCCTCAACTACGTCACCGATGCCATCCACAAAAGCGACATCGAGTGGGTGCACATGCGGCATGAGGAAGTGGCCGCGTTCGCTGCCGGCGCCGAGTCGTTGATCAGCGGGCAGCTCACCGCCTGCGCCGGCTCCTGCGGCCCGGGCGGCCTGCACTTCATCAACGGCGTGTTCGAGACCAACCGCAACCGCGCGCCGATGGTGCTGATCGCCAGCCAGGTGGTCACCGCCGAGCTGGGCATGGAGTTCCCGCAGGAGGTCGATTTCAAGGCGGTGTATGCCAGCTGCAGCGTGTTCTGCGAGCAGGTGCACAGCCCGCAGCAGGCGCGCCGCGTGGTCGCGCTGGCCTGCCAGGCGGCGATCAGCCGGCGCGGCGTGGCGGTGGTGATCCTGCCGGCCGATATCAGCGAAGCCGAGGTCAAGCACGATGTGCCGTTCTCGGTGCACTACACCCAGCCGGTGCTGCGCCCCAGCGACGACGAACTGCAGCGCATCGCCGCGCTGATCGCCGACGGCAAGCGTATCGGCATCTACGCCGGCGCCGGTTGCGAGCACGCCCACGACGCGCTGGTGGCGCTGGGCGAGCGCCTCAAGGCCCCGATCGCGCATACCTCGCGGGCCAAGGATTTCGTGGAGTACGACAACCCGTACAACATGGGCATGACCGGCATCTTCGGGATCGAATCGGGCTACCACACGCTGATGGCCTGCGACACGCTGCTGCTGCTCGGCGCCGATTTCGCGTGGGGCCAGTACTATCCGGACAAGGCCACGCTGATCCAGGTCGATCGCGATGGCAGCCACCTTGGCCGCCGCCATCCGGTCAACCTGGGCGTGGTCGGCGACATCGGGCCCACCCTGGAGGCACTGCTGCCCCTGCTGCTGCCGCGCGAGGACCGCAGTTTCCTGGACGAGTGCATCGGCCACCGCGACAAGGCACTGGCCACGCGCGCGAAGGAAGAGGAACCGGGCGAGGGCGAGCTGATCCACCCGCAGCACCTGACCGCGCTGATCAACCGCTACGCCAGCGACGATGCCTTGTTCACCGCCGACGGTGGCTCGCCGATGGTGTGGATCCTGCGCCATATCCGCGCCAATGGGCGTCGCCGCACCCTGACCAGCCTGCTGCACGGCACGATGGCCAATGCCATGCCGCAGGCACTGGGCCTGCAGAAGGCGTATCCGGGGCGGCAGGTGATCTCGCTGTCCGGCGATGGTGGCATCGCGATGCTGCTCGGCGACCTGCTCACTGCCGTGCAGGAAGACCTGCCGATCAAGGTGGTGGTCTACAACAACAGTTCGCTCAACTTTGTCGAGCTGGAGCAGAAGGTCGAGGGCCTGCTGGACAACTACACCGACCTGAAGAACCCCGATTTCGGTCGCCTTGCCGAGGTGATCGGCTTCTACGGGCGCACCGTGACCCGCTCGGAGGACCTGGAGCAGGCGGTGCGGGACTTCCTGGCCCACCCCGGCCCGGCGCTGCTGGACGTGCACACCAGCCCGACCGAGCTGGTGATGCCGCCGCAGGTGGAAGCCAAGCAGGTAGCCGGCACCGCGCTCTACGCAGCCAAGGCCCTGCTCAGCGGACGGGTGGGCGACGTACGCGACCTGCTGGCGAACAACTTCCTCAACAAGCCCTGACCCGGTAGGGCCGGCCGCTGGCCGGCTCCCCAGGCAGGCCAAAGGATCCGGGTAGTGCCGGCCGCTGGCCGGCTCCCAGGCATGCCAAGAGATCCGGGTAGTGCCGGCCGCTGGCCGGCTGCTCTGGATGCTGAAGAGGGTATCGGGAGCCGGCCAGCGGCCGGCACTACCGCGGTGGGGCGTGACAGGAGCGGCCGGCATTACCCGGGGCGCGTCGCCGCGTTCGCTCCCTGCGCAGGACCACCGATGTCTCCCGGTGTTCCATTCATGCGCCTGTTGTTGGCGACGGTGAGGCCCTACCATCGGCTACCCCCTCCCCACGGCCGTCCCTGCGCATGTCCGCCTCCGCTCCCGTCCGCTCTGGACCTCCCCGCTGGTTCGTTGCCGGCGATTTCAACGGTTTCTTCGGTCTGGTGGTCGACAACCTGTCGATCCTGGGCTTCATCGCGATGGCGCTGGTCGGCATCTTCCAGTTCCCGGCCGATGTGGTGTTCGGCCGCATGTTCCCCGGCACCGCCTTCGGCGTGCTGGTCGGCAACGTGCTGTACACCTGGATGGCGCGACGGCTGGCTACGCGCACCGGCCGCGAGGATGTCACCGCGATGCCGTTGGGCCTGGATGCGCCCACCAGCATCGGCATGGCCCTGCTGGTGCTCGGCCCGGCGTTCCTGGCGTTCAAGGCGCAGGGGCTGGCTCCGCATGATGCGGCCATCGCCACGTGGCAGCTGGGCATGGCCTCGCTGGTGATCATGGGCGTGCTCAAAGTGATCCTGTCGTTCTTCGGCGAAGCCGTGACCCGCGCGCTGCCGCGTGCGTCACTGCTGGGCTCCATCGCCGGTATCGCGATCGTGCTGATGGGCTTCCTGCCGCTGCTGGAAACCCTGCGCTCGCCGATCGTCGGCTTCGTCACCCTGGGCCTGCTGCTGTACGTGCTGATCGCCAAGCGCAAGCTGCCGATCCGTGCACCGGGCGTGCTGGTCGCGTTCGTGTTCGGCACGCTGCTGTACTACGGCCTGGGCCTGGCCGGCCTGGGGGCACCGGGTTTCAAGGTGCCGGAATGGGTGGCGCCGCAGGTGGTGCTGCCGTGGCCGACGCTGGGATTCATTGATGGACTGCCGACCGCGATCACCTACCTGCCGCTGCTGCTGCCGTTCGGCCTGCTGATGGTGGTGGGCGGCATCAACGTCTCCGAAAGCGCGCGCGCGGCCGGTGATGACTACCGCACCCGTGACATCCTGCTGGTCGAAGCGGTGGCCACGCTGGTCGCCGGATTGTGCGGCGGCGTCGCGCAGACCACGCCGTACATCGGCCAACCGGCCTACAAGCACATGGGCGCACGCAGTGGCTACACGCTGCTGACCGGCCTGTTCGTGGGCATTGGCGGCATGCTCGGGGTGATCTCCGGGCTGGTGCAGTGGCTGCCGCTGGCGGTGCTCGCACCGATCATCGTGTACGTCGCCATCGACATCACCACCCAGGCCTTCCAGGCCACCCCGCGCGAACATGCCGGTGCGATGGTGCTGGGCTTCCTGCCGTCGGTGGCCTACCTGCTGGCGATCAAGGCGCCGGGCTGGATCGCTCCGGAGCAGCTGGCGGCGATGACGTCCACGCTGGATGGCCACGGCCTGCCCGAGCTGGCGGTGATCTTCACCCTGGGCAATGGCTTCATCATCACTTCGATGCTGTGGATCGCCGCAGTGGTGGCGATGATCGATGGCAAGCTGCTGCGCGCGTCGGGTTTTTTGCTGGTGGCGGCGGCATTGACCCTGTTCGGGCTGATCCACTCGGTAGACCCGCGTGGCGGCATCTACCTGCCGTGGCAGCTCGTCGGCCTGCCGAAGATCATCATGTGGCAGTTTGCCGGTGCGTACGTGGCGCTGGCCGGATTGCTGGCGCTGCTGTCGTTGCAGAAGCAGGAACGTTGAGGACGGGAGGTGGTGCCGGCCGTTGGCCGGCTCCACGTCCGACTGCGCTATCGCCTGGTTGCCGGCCAGCGGCCGGGTTTACCGGAACCGCGTTACCGCCTGGTTGCCGGCCAGCGGCCGGCATTACCACCGATCCTGGGCGGTTTGCGGGGATCAGGTGTCGCCATCCAGCTCCGGGTAATGCCGGAAGATGCCATTGGTGTTGAACGCCAGGCGGCGTTCGGAGGCCAGATAGGCGGCAATGTTCGGCCGCCGTTCCACCCGGTCCTTGAGTGCGCGCAGCAGCGGCAGCGAAGGCCATAGCGCCTGCATGCGCCGCGGGAACATGTAATCCAGCCCGCTCAGCAGCTGGAACAACGACAGGTCCACATACGAATGTTCGCGCAGCGGATGCCGCTCGCCGTTGTCCTTGAGCACCTGTTCGAAATAGCCGAGGAACTTGGGCAGCCGCTCGCTGCGCAGGCCCTTGGCCCGTCCCTTGGCTTCGTGTTTCTGGTCCTCGTAATACTGCGAGGTGGAAATGGGATGGTGGGTGTCGTGCACCTCGGCCACCAGGTCGGCGATGGTCAACTGCAGCTGCAGCGCCTGCTGGCGTCGTGAGGCTGCATCCGGTACCAGGCCAAGTTCGGGACCCAGATGGTCCAGGATCGCCCCGACCTGCGCGATCACCTGCCGGCCGGTCTTCAGGAACGGCGGCGCGAACGGCTGCAGACCCTCTTCCTTGCCCGCCAGAAACGACTGCATCACCGCATCGCCGTGGACACGCGCCATGTCGGTGTAGGCCGCGCCGGCGTCTTCAAGCGCCAGCCGGATGAATTCGCCACGCCCCTGGATGCCGGTCCAGTAATAAAGCTCGTAATGCATCGGGTTGCTCCGCCAGGACAATGCCCAGCATCGGCGCGCGGGTGCAAAGCGGACGTGATCGTGGCGTTGCGAGCGTGATGGATGCTGGCGGCCGCCGTGGCGCGCCGAGCACTTCGTGGGCGCCTACAGCGTGCGCAGGAACGCCTCGATGGCCGCCAGTTCGTCGCGTTCAAGGCCGAGCGGTTGCAGCAGTGGATCCGGTTGCGGGAAAGGCGCGGCGTCGGCAGGCAGATGGGCGGGTGCGCGCGGCTTGCCGCCACCAACGTTGTAGAACTGCAACACCGCGTCCAGGCGCGGCAGCACGCCGTTGTGCATGTACGGCGCGGTGTCGGCCACGCCCCGCAGCGAGGGCGTGCGGAATCGACCACTGTCGGCTGGCTGGCCGGTGATCTCGTAGCGGCCGAGGTCCTGGCGTGCGCGGCCATGGAAGTGCAGCCCCAGGTTGTGGAAGCCGTTGTCGGTGAGCGCCGGCCCGTTGTGGCAGTTCATGCAGCCGGCACGGGTGCGGAACAGGTGCAGGCCGCGCAGTTGCTGGTCGTCCAGCGCGGCCGATCGGCCGCCTAGGAAGCGGTCGAAACGGTTGCGCGCGGGCGCCAGGCTGCGCTCGAACGCGGCGATGGCCTGGGCCAGTTGGCGGGGTTCGATGCGGTCGTCGCCGAAGACGGCCGCGAACTGTCGTCGGTAGTCGGCATCGTCGCGCAGGCGAGAGGCGGCTTCCCCCGCACTGAATGCCATTTCCTTCGGATCGGCGATCGGCAGCAATGCCTGCTCTTCCAGCGTGGCGGCGCGGCCGTCCCAGAACAGGTGGTGCGCGTAACCGGCCATCGCCACGCTGGGCGCGTTGCGGCGACCGGGCTGGCGGTCGTGACCGAACGACACGCGACGGCCGTCGGCGAAACCAAGGTCACGCTCGTGGCAACTGGCGCAGGCGATCTGACCGGAGCGTGACAGGCGCGGGTCGTTGAACAGGCGTTGGCCCAGGGCGACCTTGGCTGGGGTGGGGGCGTTGTCGGCCGGCACAGCGACGGGCGGCAGTGGTGCCAGTTCCTGCCAGACCACGCCGGGGGCTACATGGGGTGCAGGCCACTTTCCGGCGGGTTGGTCATACATCCTGCGCAGGCAATCCACGTCAGCCGTCCCGTCCTGGCTCACGCCGTCCCCGCACGGTTGCAGTGCGTGTTCCGCGGTGTCGCGGCGAGCGTCGGCTGGCGCGGCTCCCGCGAGTACAACGGCAATCACCGCGCCTGGCAGCCAGGCGCGGGCAGCGGTACAAAAGGCGTGCATCATCATTTGCATGGAGGGCGACGCCAACGACGCAGGTCGTCAGCGTCCGCGCGCATCAGAACCGGTAGCCCAGTTCCAGCCAGAACTGTCGGCCGGTCTCGTAATAGACCGTCTGCGCTGCACTGCTCGATACACCGTAAGCCGTTGTCCGGTCGAGCAGGTTCGTCACATCGAGGTTGGCGAACACCGTGCCCACGCGCCCTGGCAGCGCCTGCTCCCAGCCCAAACGCAGGTCCCAGGTGAGCGCAGGTGAGAAGGTCTGCCGTTCCCAGACACGTGCGGCCTGGCCGTCATGGACCACGTTGCTGCCGGTATCGCGAATGGCGCGGTAGCCGGCACGATAGCGAAGCAGATTGCTCACCGTGAGGTTCCAGCGGTCGATGTGGGAAATGGTGCTCAGACGCGCGGTCCACGGGCGGTTGTAGTTGTCCGCCGGCAGGTCCTGATAGCGGATGAAGTCGCCTGCGTAACGGATCCAGGGATTCTGATAGAACAGGTCGGACTGGTCGTCGTATTCGGGCAGGCTTGAACGGGCATCCGTCCAGTCCAGCGACAGCAAGGCGGTGGAGCGCGTGCCTGCCCATTCCAGGGTACGCAGCGGTTGTACGGTCAGCGTATAGATGTTGGTGTTTGAACGGC
>NZ_DAMAGC010000069.1:10721-21185 GCF_031995405.1 Stenotrophomonas sp.
GGCCCGCACTGGCCCAGGTGTCGTAGTTGCTGGCAAGCGTGGGATCGTCAGGCTGCTGGTCGGTGATGCGTCCCTGTACCTTGATGACCTGGTCGTATTGTCTGCGGTTGACCGCCTTCAGATTGAAGCGCAGGCCTGCCCAGTCCTGGCGCACGGCGAGCATCAGCTCGTCGGCATAGCCGGTGCGGTCGAGGTCGTAGTACGTATCGTTGCTGGCCTGTGTGCCGAGCGTCCAATCGCTGTCCAGGCTGGTACGCCGCTCGCTGTTGTAGCGCAATCGGTTGACCCCATCGCGCAGACGCCAGGCAGCGATATCCCGTCCGTAGTAGCGGTTGGCGCCAGTGGTCAGGACCGTACCCGCGGCAACCTGCCAGCTCGCGGCAAGCCGCGGTGCAATGTTGGTGCGGCCAATGAAATCATCGCGCTCGATCCGGATGCCAGGACGAAAGGAGAAATCGCCGTAGCGCATGTCGTCTTCCAGGTAGAGGCCCAGACTCTGGCTGTCGAAGCCGATGTCACCGGTGGCGTAGCGCGTGCGACGGGTCAGGTACTGTCCCGGCCACCCGGCCACCGTGGTGCCCATCGAGCAGGTCAGCGTATCGGTGACGCCCGCGCGATTGGTGCAGGTGCTGGTGCGTGCGGGCGTGGTATAGGTGCTGTTCTCGGTCAGCCGCGCGTAGCTGAAGTCTTCGTGCTCCAGCACCATGCCGGCGCCGAAATGATGCGTGCCGCCCCACGCCTCGATTGCGTCCGTGTTGACGTCGAGCTTGTACTGAAGTCGCTTCTGGCGTTGTTCGATGTCACCGAACTCGCCCTCCAGCGTCGATGCGTTGGTGCCCCAGTCCTTGCTGGTCGAACGCGCCCAGGTCATGTAGTCATCCTGTTCGGCATCGCGCGACTGCTCGGTATCCGACCAGCCCAGCTGCTGGGTGATCGTGCCCCAATCGGCTGTCCACTTCGCACTCAATGAGGCCAGGGTGCCGCCGGTGTCGATGTGGATGCCGGCGTGGCGGATGTTGGAGCGGAAGAACTGGTTTTCTGTCGGGCTGTGGGTGACGCTGGCTTCCACGGTCAGCCGCTCATTGACGTCCCAGACACCTTTCAGCAGCGCCTGGGTGCTTTCCCTGCGCTGGACGGCCTTTTCCCGGCCATGATCGGCGACGAGGTGGGAAGAATAGAAATAGGTGGGGATGGTCGAACGTTTGCGGGTGAAGTTGGCCAGCAGCCCGATGTTGTCCGCGAGCGGTCCTTCAAGCGTGATCCGGGTAATGGCCTTCTCGAACTCCGGCTGGCCATCGCCCCAGGCCGATGCATTGGCATAGTTGTCCTGGTCGTTGGGATCGATGTGGTATCGCGTCCAGGATGAACGCGTGATCTGGTGCGACACGCTGCCCGATACCTGGTCCTTGGGACGGCGCAGCCGGGCATCGACCACCCCGCCGGTGAAACCGCTGTAGGCGGCAGACACGTTGCTGTCCAGCACGGTGAGGTCTTCCAGCAGCGCCGTATCCAGCGCGAGCGCCTGGCTTCCGCCCGGCGCGGCGAACAGCCGGTAGGGCGAATCTTCCTGGCCCGGATCAATGTCGTTGTTGAAGCTCATGCCGTCGATGAGGAAGCTGTTCTGGTAGAACTGCGCCCCGTTGATGCTGATGTCCGCGGGTGCGATATCGCCCGGCGTGTAGCTGCTGAGCTGGGCGTTGTCGAACTGCACGGCGGGGTTGATGCGCAGCATGCTGCCGATGTCACCGTTGCCGCTGGACTGCGATTGCAGGTACTCCTCATCCAGCTGCAATCCCTCGGCATACAGGAAGGAGGGTTGGGCCCCGCTCACCCGCAAGGCGGGCATGCGCGTGTTGCTTGATCGGGCGCCTGCCTGGCGCGCCAGCGTGTAACTGCCGTCGGCGCGCCGGATCGCGTGCAGGCCGGTGCCCGCCAACAGCTGGGCGAAGCCTTCTTCGACCGAGGCGGTGGACGGGATCGTAGGCGCACGGCGCCCGACGGTCAGGGCCGGGTCGAAGGACAGGGCAATGCCACGTTGCCCGGCAAAGGTGGACAGCGCGCGGCCCAGCGCGGGAGCGGACGTCGCCTCGGCCGGTTCGGCGGCGTGGGCCGAGGGGGTGAACAGGGGCGTGGTCAGCAGGGCGAGCGACAGCAGACTGAGCGGGAGGGCGGAGCGCGATCGGGTCATGGCGGGTGGGGGTCGGAAACGGGTTCTCTCACTTGCCCCGCGAGATCGAAAAAAGTGTCACCCACCGTGTTGGCCGACCGCCGTGGCAGGGTCAGCGTGCAGCGACGGTGACCCACAGGCGCCCCGCCACGTGCTGCACCCGAACCGGATAGGTGGCCTCCAGCATCGCCAGGCTGCGGTCGGTGTCATCGAGCGGGAATGCGCCGGACACCAGCAGCCCGGCGACGTCCGGGTCGCATCGCACGAGACCTCGCCGATGGCGTGCCAGCTGGGCCAGCACGGACTGCAGCGGTTGCGCATCGGCGATCAGCATGCCCCGGGTCCAGGCAGCCGCGGTTTCGTCCAGGGCAGCGCGCGTGGGCCCGGTGTCGGTACCGAACCACGCTTGTTCGCCGGCCTGCAACCGCCACGGCGGTTGCGATCCGGCATGGATCTCCAGAACACCCTCGAACAGCGCCACCTGCGTGCGATCGCCCTCGATGCGGACGTCGAAGCGCGTGCCCAGCGCGCGCACCCGGCCCTGTGCGGTCACCACCTGGAACGGGCGTGGCGGGGCATGCGTGTCGTGCCCAGTGGTCACGCGCATCTGCCCGCGCACCAGCCGCAGCTGCCGATGCCGGCCGTCGAACTGCACCAGAACGTGGGTATCGGTATCCAGGACCAATGCGGTACCGTCGGGCAGGCGGCGCTGGAGGCGCTCACCCACGGCAGTGCGCAGCGCACCGCCCGACGGCGCGGACCTCATCGACGCCCACCCGATCGCGCCGACCGGGGCCAGCGTCAGCCACATGCCGAGGCGCTTGATCGCGGCACGGCGCTGGCGATCCTGCGGGCGTCCCAGCACCGGCAGGGCCAGTCCGGCGGGAATCGTCCCGACCAGTTTCTGCAGGTGCTGCGCGCGCTGCCACGCGCGGGCATGGTCGGGGTGCTGCTGACACCATCGCTCGCAGGCGTTGCGCGCTGCACGATCGTCATCATCGGCATCCTGCAGGCGCAGCAGCCATTCGGCGGCCTGGGCAAGCACCGGGCGCGGAATGGGCGCCTCATCCTGGACCGGACCCTCAGCCGGCATACGCAAGGCAGCCCACCAGCGCGCGCTTCATATGCCGCTTGACCGTACTCAGCGACATCTGCAACCGCTGCGCGATGGCCTCGTAGCGCAGCCCTTCGAACTGGGCCAGCAGGAACACCTGGCGTGCGGCGGCGGGCAGGCCGTCCAGCATCGCGTCGATCTGCTGCAGTGCCTCACGCACCAGCGCCTGTTCTTCCAGCGAGGGCACCACGGCCGCGGGCACGGTGGCCAGGTGTTCCAGGTAGGCACGCTCCAGCGACTGGCGGCGGAACCAGTTGGCGGCCAGCCCGCGCGCGACCGTGGTCAGGAACGCGCGCGGCTCGCGCAGCGTGCCCAGGTCACGATCCTGCAGCAGCCGCGCGAAGGTGTCTTGAGTGAGATCGGCGGCGGTCTCGCGGCAGCCTACGCGACCGCCCAGCCAGCCCTGCAGCCAGGTGCGATGATCCCGGTAAAGGGCGCCGACGAACTCGCGTTGTGCCTGCATGGGAAGGCCTTGCGGTGTTGGCCGGGGCCACCTCCGCGCTATGATGATAATGAGAATGATTCGCAAGTATGGCAATACCGTCACTGTATTGCCAGTGCCCATTTGTCTTGAATCACTGCGCGACAACCGCATATCCGTTACATCTGCCAGCCAGGCTGGCTACTACACAGAAGAGGAACTCCCATGCGGATGGACAAGCTCACCTCGCGTTTCCAGCAGGCGCTGGCCGACGCGCAGTCGCTGGCCGTGGGTCGCGACCACAACATCATCGAGCCGGTGCACGTGTTCACGGCGCTGCTGGACCAGCAGGGCGGCAGCACGCGCCCGCTGCTGTCCCAGGCCGGGGTCAACGTGCCGGTGCTGCGTGAACGCCTCAACGAGGCGCTCGATGCGCTGCCGAAGGTCTCCGGGCAGGAAGGCAACCTGTCCATCGGCAATGATCTCAACCGGCTGCTCAACAACACCGACAAGCTGGCCCAGCAGCATGGCGATGCCTTCATCGCCAGCGAATGGTTCGTGCTGGCCGCGCTGGACGACAGCGGCACGCTGGGCATGGCGCTGCGCGCCGCCGGTGCCGACAAGACCCGCATCGACGCGGCGATCGACAAGATCCGCGGCGGCGAGAGCGTGCAGTCGGAGAACGCCGAAGAACAACGCCAGGCGCTGGAAAAGTACACCATCGACCTGACCGCACGCGCCGAGAGCGGCAAGCTGGACCCGGTGATCGGCCGCGATGAGGAGATCCGCCGCACCATCCAGGTGCTGCAGCGCCGGACCAAGAACAACCCGGTGCTGATCGGCGAGCCCGGCGTGGGCAAGACCGCCATTGTCGAGGGCCTGGCCCAGCGCATCATCAACGACGAAGTGCCCGAAGGGCTGCGTGGCAAGCGCGTGCTGTCGCTGGACATGGGCGCGCTGATCGCCGGTGCAAAGTTCCGTGGCGAGTTCGAAGAACGCCTCAAGGCGGTGCTCAACGACCTGGCCAAGAGCGAGGGGCAGGTGATCCTGTTCATCGATGAGCTGCACACCATGGTCGGCGCGGGCAAGGCCGATGGCGCGATGGACGCCGGCAACATGCTCAAGCCGGCGCTGGCGCGTGGTGAACTGCATTGCGTCGGTGCCACCACCCTGGATGAGTACCGCAAGTACATCGAGAAGGATGCCGCGCTCGAGCGTCGCTTCCAGAAGGTGCTGGTGGGCGAGCCCAGCGTGGAGGACACCATCGCGATCCTGCGCGGGCTGAAGGAAAAGTACGCCGTGCACCACGGTGTGGAGATCACCGATCCGGCGATCGTCGCCGCTGCCACGCTGTCGCATCGCTACATCGCCGACCGTCAGCTGCCCGACAAGGCCATCGACCTGATGGACGAGGCCGCCTCGCGCATCCGCATGGAGATCGATTCCAAGCCGGAGGAGCTGGACCGCCTGGAGCGTCGCGTGATCCAGTTGAAGATCCAGCGCGAGATGCTCAAGAAGGAAAAGGACGAGGCCTCCCGGCAGCGCCTGGCCGATCTGGAAAGCGATATCGATGCGCTGGAGCGCGAGTTCTCCGACCTCAACGAGATCTGGAAGTCGGAGAAGGCCACGCTGCAGGGCGCCACCCGGATCAAGGAGCAGATCGAGCAGGCCAGGCTGGAGCTGGAATCGGCCCAGCGCCGGCAGGATTTCGGCCGCATGAGCGAAATCCAGTACGGGCAGTTGCCGCAGCTGGAGAAGCAGCTGGCCGCCGCGCAGGAAGTGGAAACCACCGAGTTCAAGCTGGTCCAGGACCGGGTCACCGCCGAGGAGATCGCCGAGGTGGTCTCGCGCTGGACCGGCATCCCGGTCAACCGCATGCTTGAGGGCGAGCGCGACAAATTGCTGCGCATGGAAGACATGCTGCATGACCGCGTGGTCGGCCAGGAAGAGGCGATCAAGGTGGTATCCGATGCGGTGCGTCGTTCGCGCGCCGGCCTGTCCGATCCGGATCGCCCGAGCGGCTCGTTCCTGTTCCTGGGCCCCACCGGTGTCGGCAAGACCGAGCTGTGCAAGGCGCTGGCCGAGTTCCTGTTCGACAGCACCGACGCGATGATCCGCATCGACATGAGCGAGTTCATGGAGAAGCACAGCGTGGCCCGCCTGATCGGTGCGCCCCCGGGGTATGTCGGCTACGAAGAGGGTGGCTACCTCACCGAGGCGGTGCGCCGTCGTCCGTATTCGCTGATCCTGCTGGACGAAGTGGAAAAGGCGCATCCGGATGTGTTCAACATCCTGCTGCAGGTCCTCGACGATGGCCGCCTCACCGACGGGCAGGGACGCACCGTGGACTTCCGCAACACCGTCATCGTGATGACCTCCAACCTGGGCTCGCACCAGATCCAGGACATGAGCAGCGATGACAGTCCGGAGGCCTACACGCAGATGAAGGCGGCGGTGATGGGCGTGGTGCAGGCGCACTTCCGGCCGGAGTTCATCAACCGCCTGGACGACATCGTGGTGTTCCACCCGCTGGACAAGGTGCAGATCAAGCAGATCGCGCGTATCCAGATGCAGGGCCTGGAAAAGCGCCTGGCCGAACGTGGCCTGCGTATCGAGGTCAGCGACTCCGCATTCGAGCTGCTGGGCAATGTCGGCTTCGATCCGGTCTACGGCGCGCGTCCGCTCAAGCGCGCGATCCAGTCGCAGCTGGAGAATCCGCTGGCGCAGAAGATCCTGTCCGGCGATTTCCTCGGCGGCGACGTGATCCGCGTCGACGCGGCCGGGGGCAAGCTGGTGTTCGTGAAGGGGTGATCCTGCCCCGTGCCGGCGGCTTGATAGCCGTTTGGCCTCACGCCATGCAGCATTGGCATGAACCCCCGCCCCGGCGGGGGTTTTTTGTTCGGTATCGTCGGCGTTCAACCGGAGGAGACGAGATGTCCGAGCACGGCAGTCCCCCATCCCCGTGGCGCGCGGAGACCATCGCGGTCCACGGCGGCTATCGGCCCGATCCGACCACGCGGGCGGTGGCGGTACCGATCTACCAGACCGTGGCCTATGCCTTCGACGACACCCAGCATGGCGCGGACCTGTTCGATCTGAAGGTGCCGGGCAATATCTACACCCGCATCATGAACCCCACCACCGACGTGCTGGAGCAGCGCATTGCCGCGCTCGAAGGTGGCATCGGCGCACTGGCACTGGCCTCCGGGCAGGCGGCCATCACCTATGCGATTCAGACCATCGCCGAGGCCGGCGACAACATCGTCTCCTCCAGCGCGCTGTACGGCGGCACCTACAACCTGTTCGCACACACGCTCCCGCAGTTCGGCATCCAGACCCGCTTTGCCGACTACAACGACCCCGACGCGTTCGCGGCGTTGATCGATGACCGCACCAAGGCCGTGTTCGTCGAGTCGATCGGCAACCCGCGCGGCAACATCACCGACATCCAGGCGGTGGCCCGGATCGCCCACGCGCATGGCGTGCCGGTGATCGTGGACAACACCGTGGCCACGCCGTACCTGCAGCGCTCGTTCGATTTCGGCGCGGACATCGTGGTGCATTCGCTGACCAAGTATCTCGGCGGCCATGGCACCAGCCTGGGCGGGGCGATCGTGGACTCGGGGCGTTTCCCCTGGGCCGAACACAAGCAGCGCTTCCGTCGCTTGAACGAACCGGATGTGAGCTACCACGGGGTGGTCTATACCGAGGCGCTCGGGCCAGCGGCCTACATCGGCCGCGCGCGGGTGGTGCCGCTGCGCAACACCGGCGCGGCGATCTCGCCGTTCAATGCGTTCCTGATCCTGCAGGGTATCGAAACCCTGGCGCTGCGCATGGACCGGATCAACGCAAACAGCCTGGCCGTGGCCAGGCACCTGCAGAGCCATCCCAAGGTGGCGTGGGTCAACTACGCCGCGCTGCCGGATCACCCCGAGCACGCGTTGGTGCAGAAGTACCTGCGCGGCCATGGCTCCGGCGTGCTGACCTTCGGCCTGCCCGGTGGCCGCGTCGCCGGCGCGCGGTTCCTGGATGCGCTGCAGTTGTTCACCCGGCTGGTGAACCTGGGCGATGCCAAATCACTGGCCACCCATCCGGCCTCGACCACGCACCGCCAGCTGGATGCCGCCGAACTGGAAAAGGCCGGCGTCAGCGAAGACACGGTGCGGTTGTCGGTCGGCATCGAACACATCGACGACCTGCTGGCGGATCTGGAGCAGGCGTTGGCCAAGGCGTAGAGGTGGGGCCCACGGCGGCCGGTGCGGGCCGGCCGTCGTGGGGTTTTTTCCGTCCAAGCCATGCCGTTCCTGCAATGGGGGTATCGCCACGCCATGCGTGGCTGAGCGGACGGACGAAGGTGCAGCCACGCATGGCGTGGCGCTACCGGCGGGGTTAGCATCGGCTGGCGTTCCCGCAACTCCGCAAGATCGGCCACGCGGCGGCCCATGGGATGACGCACCCTGAGCGTCACCTTGAGAGGGAGCCCGCCATGAGCCGCATCGCCCAGGTCCGCTAACGCCACGGTATCGACCGCGTCATCGCCCATCTGCAAGCGTGCCTGCGTGCGGGCGATCCCTTGCCGGATCTGGAGACACTGGCCGCGATCGCGCACCAGTCACCGTTCCACTTCCATCGCCTGTACCGCGCGCTGACCGGCGAGACGCCCGGGCGCACGGTGGCCCGCCTGCGGTTGCTGCAGGCACTGCAGCTGCTCGGCCACGCGGAAAGCCGGGTGACCGACGTCGCCTTGAACGTCGGCTATGAAAGTCCGCAGGCGCTGGCCCGTGCCTGTCGCCAGGCGCTGGATGCCACGCCGAGTGCGCTGCGCGAGGATGCCGGGCTGCGCAGCCATTGGCAGCAGCAGCTGTCGCTGCCGGTCGGCGACCAGGCTGACGAGCGGGTGCCGCTGCGAGTGCCGCTGCGGGTGACGGTGACCACGCTGGAACCCTTCGATGTGGTGGCGCTGCGCCGGAAAGGTGCGTTCGAGGATCTGGACCAGGCATTTGGCGAGGTCTTTGCCTGGGCGGCGGAGCAGGGCTGGGCCGGGCAGCTGCAGCACCTGGTGGGTATCGCGCGCACCGATCACCGCGATGTGCCGGCGGGCGAGTGCGTGTTCGATTGCGGCATGGGCTTTGGGCGCACGCCGCAGGCGCTACCGGACCCGCTGCAGACGCTGACGCTGGGTGGGGGCGCGTATGCAGTGCTGCGCCACGTGGGCAGCTACGCACGCCTGGAGATGGCTACGGACACACTGCTGCGGGACTGGCTGCCCGACAGCGGCCACGTGCTCCGCGATGCGGAGCTTTACTACCACTACCTGGATGACCCGGAAGAGGTGCCCGAGGCCATCCTGCGTGCCGATATCTGCGTGCCGGTGGAGCGCCCTGGCACCTGAGAAAACGGCATACCCGCATGGCGTGGATCCATGCGCGGGCGGAGATACGCCACGCGTGGACGGGCATTGCCCTGGTGGTCCCTCACACCACCGGAATGCTGTGCTTGCCCATCGTGCGGTACGGCGGGGTTGCCATCACCATCTCGGCCAGCGAATAGGCCAGCTCGCGCTCGGCCATCACCGTGCCGTCGGCGCCATGCTCGAGCAGGTGCTTCACCTCGGCGTCGCTGTGCGCGCGGGCCAGCAGGGTCAGGCCGGGATTCAAGGCGCGCAGCTTAGCCAGCGTCTCACCGGCTTCCAGCGGCTGCGGGATGGCCAGCACGGCGATCTTTGCGCGCTCGGGATGGGCCTCGGCCAGCACCTTGTCCGAGGCGGCACTGCCGCGGATGCCGGGCAGGCCGGCGGCGTGCGCTTCGGCCACGTGTTCCTTGTTGTCGTCGATCACCAGCACCGGCACGCCGCGGTCGCGCAGCACCTGGGCCAGCGCGCTGCCGACGCGACCGTAGCCGATCACGATGGCATGGTCGTGCAGGTCCAGCGACGGGCCCGGCGGCAGTTCGGTCTCCACCGCGGTCGGGGTGGTTTCCTGGTGCTTGAGCAGCCAGCGGTCGAGCAGGCCGAACACCAGCGGGTTGAGCATGATCGAGATCAGCGCACCGGCCAGCACCAGCGCCTGGCCGGTGGGCGGCAGGATCTTCAGGGTCACGCCGAGGCCGGCGATGATGAAGGCGAACTCACCGATCTGCGCCAGGCTGGCCGAAATGGTCAGCGCGGTGCCGGTGGGGTGGCCGAACGCACGCACGATCACGAACGCGGCAGCGGATTTGCCGAACATGATGATCGCGGCGGTGGCCAGCACCTGCCATGGGTGCTCGATCAGGATTGCCGGGTTGAACAGCATGCCCACCGAAACGAAGAACAGCACCGCGAACGCATCGCGTAGCGGCAGCGAATCGTTGGCGGCCTTGTGGCTCAGTTCCGATTCGTTGAGCAGCATGCCGGCGAAGAACGCACCGAGCGCGAACGACACACCGAACAGCATCGCCGAGCCAAACGCCACGCCGAGTGCAATGGCCAGCACCGCCAGGGTGAACAGCTCGCGCGAGCCGGTACCGGCGATGCGTTCGAGGATCCAGGGGATCACCCGGCGGCCCACCACCAGCATCACCGCCACAAACAGGCCCAGCTGCACGAAGGTCCAGCCGATGCTGGCCAGCACGCTGCCGACGGTATGGGTTTCGTTGGCCGCATCCGGGCCGAACACGCCGGCCAGCACCGGCATCATCACCAGGGCCAGCACACAGGCCAGGTCTTCCACGATCAGCCAGCCGATGGCGATCTTGCCGCGCTGGGATTCCAGCAGGCGACGT
>NZ_DAMAGC010000070.1:0-21182 GCF_031995405.1 Stenotrophomonas sp.
GGCATGGGGGCCCAGCGCCCGACCCACCGACCGACACAAAAAGAGGCTGGCTTCGGCGCAAGCGGAGCCCCGTAGTGGCCGGTACGGGGCCCAAACGCTGGTGACAGACCCGAGCGAAGACATAACTCGATGTACGCGGGAAGACCGAATGGAGCCGGCCAACGGCCGGCACTACCCGACCGGCGCATCATCCGCGCGGCGTGGCCGCCACCTGCGCCATCGCCATCCGATCGGCCTCCTCCGGCAGCGCCGGCGACGCGCACTGCGCCCCGGCACGGCCTTCCTGCGCCAGCCAGTCATCCACCACCCCGCCCAGCAGGTCCAGTCGCAACGGCAAGGTGATGTGGTCTTCGCCGCGCATCTCGATGTAGTGCACGCGCGGACTGGCCGCCGCCAGTCGACGCCCCTGACTCACCTGCACGTGCTGGTCGTCCTGGCCGTGCAGCAACAGCACACAGGCGCGCGTGTCGGCCAGCGCGCGCGTGACATCCACCCGATCCAGGTCCAGGTCCAGGCGCTGGCTGGCCGCCGCGATCACCTGGTTGATGTCCTGGCCACCGTAGCGCCAGCGCCCGTACGCGGCCATCGCCTGCGCCTTCCAGCCACTGGGCTGCAATGACATCAGGTGCGGAATCATGCTGCGGATGGCATCACCGGCGTTGGCGAAGGACTCCATCGCCACCACCCCGGCGACGCGATCGCCCAGCTTGTCGGCGGTGAACAGCGCGGTGGCCGCGCCGTAGGACACACCGAACAGATACAGCGGCCCCACCACCTCATGCCGCGCCTGCAGCGCATCGATCACATCGATGACGTCATCGGACTCGAACGTCCCATAGCCGGACGGGCCGGCGCCGGAATGCCCGTGGTTACGCAGGTCGATGGTGACCACCCGGTAGCCGGCCTGGGCCAGCTGCAGCGACCACGGCAGCATCGCATCGCCGTTCATCATCCAGCCGTGCAGCAGCACCACGGTGCCGCGCGGCGCCTGCGGCCGGAACGGATGCGGCAGGTCCAACGCCAGGCCGGTGCGCAGCGGCTCGCCATTGTCGTGCTGCTGGGCCAGATAGTCGTAGCGCAGCCCGTACTGGCCCGGGTCGAACGCCCGCCAGAAGATCGGCACCCCGGCCCGCCCGGTCACCCGGCCGTGCCGGTTGGGCACGCTGTCCACGGCCTCGGCGATGCGCGGGGTGTCCAGCAACGTGGACACCCCGCCCGGCGCGACCAGGCGATCACTGAGCGAGGTCGAACGGGAGATGGAGGTCAGCGGGGAGCAGGCGGCCAGCCACAGGCCGGCCCCGGCCAGCAACAACAGCAGCAGGCGCTTCATGGGGATACAGGGGAAACCGATTGAGTCAGGCAGGTTACCGATCGCCCCGTCGGCGCTCTATCGCACCCGTATGACCATCCGATGACACGGCGGCAATGATTCAGCTTGAAGCGCGCGACCGTTGCCGACACCGACGCATCGAGTCGCCGGCCAGCCGCGCAGCGCTCACCCCAACCACGTCTCCATCATCGGCCACCAGCCCGCCATCACCTGCGGCCCCTGCATCCGCGTGCGCCACCAGCGCAGCGCGGCCCCCTCTTCGCCTGGCCGCCAGGCCAGCCAGAAGGTCTCGTCCGGC
This sequence comes from Stenotrophomonas sp., assembly GCF_031995405.1. Taxonomy (GTDB): domain Bacteria; phylum Pseudomonadota; class Gammaproteobacteria; order Xanthomonadales; family Xanthomonadaceae; genus Stenotrophomonas. The sequence continues at coordinate 1,629 of NZ_DAMAGC010000070.1, forward strand.
TTGGGCTCCTCCACCGCCTTGATCACCAGCCGGCCCTGCGCCACCGCGTGCCGCACGTAAGGCTCGGGCAGGAAGCCGAAACCCAGCCCGGCACACTGCAGACGGAACTTGCTGACCATGTCCGGCACGGTCACCGTCTCCTGCCCCATCAGCAGGCCGACCGTGCGCGGCAGCAGCCGACGCGCCGAATCGGCCACCGCGATCGCGCAATGCGCAGCCAGCTGCTCGCGGTCCAGGGGACCGGCGACCGCCGCCAGCGGATGCGAGGGCGCCACCGCGAACACGAATTCCACCACGCCCATCGGCTCGACCACATAGCCACCACCACTCGGCCCTTCGCCCGCCGCCCCCACCAGCAGGTCCGCGCGCCGGTCCAGCAGCGCCTCCCACGTGCCGGACAACGACTCGCACAGCAGCCGCACCCGGGTCTGCTCGGCCACCGCATTGAACGCGCGTACGTCCTCAGCCAGCAGCGCGGGCTGGAACATCGAATCGACCGCGATGGTCAGCTCCGCCTCCCAGCCGGACGCCACCCGGCGCACCCGCATCTCCAGCTCGCGCGCCGCCCGCAGCAGGTGCCGCCCCTCATCCAGCAGTGCCTGCCCGGCGGCGGTCAACTGCGCGCGCGGCCCGATGCGGTCGAACAGCTGCACGCCCAGGTCCTGCTCCAGCTTGGACACGGTGTACGAAATGGTCGAAGGCACCTTGTGCAGCGCCTTGCCGGCTGCCGCGAACGAGCCGCGCCGGTCGATGGCATCCAGGATCTGCAGGGCGTCGAGGCTGAGCTTGAGCATTCGAATTTTTCGATGATGGCTTGCAAAACTATCCGTTTTTCAAACCCGGGGCGCAAGCGGATACTGGCGCCAACAGGAAAGGGCATCGGCAAACGCTACCCCGACCATCATCGAAACCGTCGAACAAGGAGCATCCCATGCTGCAGATCCGCAAGAGCAACAGTCGTGGCCACGCCGATCATGGCTGGCTGTCCTCCCACCACACCTTCTCCTTTGCCGGCTACCACGACCCGCGCTATGTCAGCGTCGGTCCGCTGCGGGTGATCAACGAAGACCGCGTGCAGGGCGGCCAGGGCTTTGGCACCCACAGCCACGCCAACATGGAGATCATCTCCTACGTGCTGGGCGGCGCACTGGAGCACAAGGACTCGATGGGCACCGGCTCGGTGCTGCGCTACGGCGATGTGCAGCGCATGAGCGCCGGCAGCGGCGTCAGCCACAGCGAGTTCAACCACTCGGCGGACGAACCGGTGCACTTCCTGCAGATCTGGCTGTTCCCGGACCAGGAGAACATCGCCCCGAGCTACCAGGAAACCCACTTCGCGCCGGAGACCAAGCGCGGGCAGCTGCGCCTGATCGCCTCCAAGGACGGTCGCGACGGCTCGCTGCTGATCCATCAGGACGTCAACCTCTACGCCACCCTTCTCGATGGGAGTGAACGCGTGCAGTTGCCGCTGGCTCCGCGTCGCGGTGCCTATGTGCAGGTTGCCCGCGGCCAGGTGCAGGTCAACGGCATCACCCTGGACACCGGCGATGCGCTGCAGATCCGCGACGAGGCGCAGGTGACACTGGAAAACGCCAGCGACGCCGAGGTGATCGTCTTCGATCTGCCGCTGTAACCGGCCGCGTGAACAACAACGCCCCGATCCGATCGGGGCGTTGCCGTGTGTGTCAGCCCCTGGGCACCGGCGCGTCCGCCGCAATCAAGCCCTGTTGCTTCAATTCCGCCCAGAACGCTGCCGGAATCGCGATGGACATCGAGGCCACGTTGGCCAGCGCCTGCTCGGGCGTACGTGCGCCGGGAATCACCGCCGACACCACCTCGGGTGCGTCGGCAAACTGCAACGCCGCCGTGCGCAGGTCAACGCCGTGGCGATCGCAGACGGCCTGCACCTTTGCCCGTTTCTCCGGCGCCCAGGACGGCACCTTCCCGTCGTAAAGGTAACGATCACGACCGGCGAGGTAGCCAGCCAGCAGCGGTGAGCCGACTACCACCGAAGCACCATGCGCGGCGATCTTCGGGAAGGTGTCGTGCAATGCCTCCGCGTGATCCAGCATCGAGTACTGGCAGGCGAGCAGGAAGATGTCCGGATCGGCCTCGGCAATGGCGCGCAGCGCAGGCTGCGGGCAATTGACGCCGAACCCCCACGCCTTGATCAGACCTTCCTCGCGCAGCCGCGTCAGCGCAGGCATCGCGCCCTTGGCAGCCTCGGCGAAGCGCTGCTCCCATGGCATTCCCAGATCCTTTTCGTTGTCCGGGGACAAGTCATGGATGAACACCACGTCCAGCTGCGATACGCCCAGACGATTGAGGCTGTCTTCCACCGAGCGCCGCACGCCATCGGCGGAATAGTCGTAGCGGTAATGGAATGGCGATGGCGACTGCCACATGGTGTCCTGCAATGCGCCGTTAGTCGCGGTCAGCAGCCGGCCCACCTTGGTCGACAGGGTGTAATCGCGCGCAGGATGGTTGTGCAGATGATGCCCGTAGCGCCGCTCGCTCAGGCCCAGACCGTACCAGGGCGAGGTATCGAAGTAGCGGACACCGGCCGCATAGGCTGCCGCCAACGTCGCCTCACTCTGCGCATCGCTCGCTTCGGCAAACCCATTGCCGATCGCAACACCGCCAAGCCCGAGCCGGGTGTGCGGGCGGTAACGGCCGCCCTGTCGCGACGGGTTGGTGGCCAAAGCGCGTGCTTCCGCGCGACCCAGCGTCGACAGCACGCTGCCCGGGCCACCGGACTGCGCCAGCAGCGGTGAAGCGGCCAGCGCGCCGGTACCGGCGGCGGCGGCGGAAAGGAAGTGGCGACGTGCGTTCACGGCGACTCCTGTTTTTGCGGGAAAGCCTCAAGGCTCGCAGAGGCGGAGTGCACACCGCGCGTCTACCGCGTCAACGCGACGGCAATATCGCGCGCGACACCTCGGCCATGATCGAGCCGGGATGTCGCGCGCGCCTCCCCCTTTAGAACTTGTACGTCACCGTCAGCCGCACGTTGCGCGGCTCGCCCCAGGTGTAGGTGCTGTACCAGCTGAAGATCGTGTAATAACGCTTGTCGAGCAGGTTGTTGACGTTGAGCGTGGCCGACAGCTGGTCGTTGAACTGGTAGCGTGCCATCGCATCCAGCAGCCAATACGGTTCGGTGCGATGGACCTGGCTCTGGCCGTTGGCCGGGTTGGTGATCGTGCCGAACGTGGTGCCTTGCCAGCGTGCCCCGCCACCCACGCTCCAGCCCTGCATCGGCCCGGTCAGGCGATAGCTGGTGTGCAGGCTGAACTGGTCTTCCGGCTCCAGCGTAGAGACCTTGGTGGACTGCTGGCGCGCGATCTTGTGCGCGTAACCGCCCTGTACCTGCCAGCCCGGCGCGACCTGGCCGGACATCTCCAGCTCGTAGCCCTTGGTGCGCACGCCCATCAACCCGCGATAGGCGATCCCGCCGCTCGGGGTCAGCCCGCCAGTGGGTTCGGCGAAATTGTCCTGGTCCAACTGGAACACCGCGGCGCTGGCGTTGAAGCGGCCATCGAAGAACTCCGCCTTCAGGCCCGCCTCGTAGCTGCGCCCTTCCAGCGGGTCGAGCACCCTGCCCTGCTCATCCTGGTTGCCCTGCGGCTTGAAGATGGTGCTGTAGCTGGCGAACACCGAGAAGTTGCGGTTGAGGTCATAGACCAGGCCCGCGTACGGCACGATCACGCCACTTTCGTCGGTGTCCGGCGATTTATAGTTGGCGATGCGGCTGCCGAGAATCAGCTTGAGCGGATCGGCCAGGTCGAAACGACCCACCACGTAGGCACCGCTCTCGCGGGTGATCTGGTCATCGCCGTAGCCCCACTGCCAGTTCGGCTCGGGCACGTCGCCGGTCCAGCCGTAGTAGTCGGCAACGTCGGTCGCGTAGCCCGGCTGCGGCGTGTAACCGTTGTTGATCCAGTGCTTGCGCGACACGCTGCCACCGACCACCAGTTCGTGCTCGCGACCGAACCACTGGAATTTGCCGCTCACGTACAGATCGGCCGCGTTGCTGGTGGTCTCGCCGACGTACTTGCCCACCCACATGCTCACGCCCTCACCGGTGACCGGGTCGGGATTGCCACCGGCCGCCGCACCCAGCGGGGCGTCGTAGCCGTTGACCTGGTGGTTGAGCTGCAGCTTGGCCACCCAGTCATTGCCGAAGGTGTGTTCAAGCGTGGCGAAGGCGGTGCGGCTGTACTGCGCCCAGCTGCTCCAGCGCGCCCCGTTGTTGAACGAACGCGGCATGGTGTTGAAATTGCCCTGGCTGTCCAGCAGCGGAATGCCGCCCCAGCTGGAGCCCTGCGGATCGCTGTCCTGGTAGTCGGCGCCGACGGTGAGCAGCGTACTGTCGGTGAGGTCGGCCTCGAGGATGCCGTAGAACACCTGGTTGGTGCGCTGGTAGTGGTCGACGTTGGAATGCTTGTCCTGGTAAGCGGCAACCGCACGCCCGCGTACACGCCCGCTCTCGGTCAGCGGCCCGCCGACATCGACCTCGGCGCGATAGCTGTCCCATGAGCCGGCGCCCAGCGTGGCACTGCCGGCCAGTTCGCGGGTGGGCTTCTTGCGCACCAGGTTGATGGTCGCGCCCGGATCGCCCATGCCGGTCAACAGGCCGGTGGCGCCCTTGAGCACCTCGACGCGATCGTAGATGGCCATGTCGCTGAGCGTGTTGCCCGCCGAGTACGCCGAGTCGCGCGCCATCGGAATGCCGTCGTACTGGAAGTTCTGCACGGCAAAGCCGCGGGCGTAGTACTCGGTGCGTTCGCTGTCGTAGGTGACGATGCTGATGCCGGGGGTGACCTTCATGACATCGTCGATGCCGTTGAGGCCGAAGTCGTTCATTTCCTGCCGGGTGATCACGCTGATCGACTGCGGCGTCTGTCGCGGACTCAGCACCAGCCGGGTGGCCGTGGCGATCGTGCCGGGCGTATAGGAATCACTGCCTTCAGTGACGGTGCCCAGCTGGTTGGCGGTGACCTGCACCGTCTGCAGGGTCTGCGCGGCGTCCTGACTGGGCGGGGCGGGTGCCTCTTCGGCCTGTGCGGTGACGGCGAACAGGGCCAGGCCGAGCACGCCAGCCATCGCCTGGCTCAGCGGGGACATCGTCAGCAGCGACGAGCGATCGGTACGACGGCGGCCCGCAAGGGCCTGGGCAACGCGAAACGGAGCAACGGACACGGCAACGCCTCCAGAAAGGGAAGGAAATCCTCTGGCGGCGGCTCGAGGTATAAGAGAGTGCCGGGCAAGCAGTGCAGCGCCGCGGCGGCAGCGGGATTCTACGCTACCGGGGCGTTGACGACATCTGGCATGCGGCGGCCCCAGCGCGCTGCCTGGCGCCGGTCCGCGCGACACCGGCCCCCGATGACGCGCCGGAAGAATCGACCGGCCTACGCGCAAAGAAAAAGCCCCTGGGCTTGCGCTCAGGGGCTTTCTTTACATCTGGCGGAGCGGGAGGGATTCGAACCCTCGATAGAGTTTTAAGCCCTATACTCCCTTAGCAGGGGAGCCCCTTCAGCCACTCGGGCACCGCTCCAGTGTTCTTGATCCGCCGCTGCGCTGTTTCATCTCAGCGGGGGCGCGAAGAATAACTTTTTTCGCACCCGAAGGTAAAGCCTTAATCCGAAGAATTTTCACTTCCGGATGCATTCGGCTCGTCGCCACGCTGGATCCGCTGATAAATCTCTTCCCGGTGCACGGCCACGTCCTTCGGAGCGGTGATACCGATACGCACCTGGTTGCCCTTGACGCCGAGCACGGTCACGCTGACCGAGTCACCGATCATCAGGGTTTCGCCTACGCGGCGAGTCAGGATCAACATTTTTGCAAGTCTCCAGGGAACCGGTGGATCTTCCCCACCGGCTCGGCGCCCAGCCAAGGGACGCCACACGACAAAGGGAAGGGATTAGCCATAGTACCGTCAGGCCTCCCAACCCTTCAAGGAGCAGGAGGCTTCAGGATGTTCAGATACGCGGGGTGACCCAGTCGACGACCGCTGCGAGGGCAGAAGCAAGGGCGGGCCCGTCCTCGCCACCACCCTGGGCGAGATCCGGGCGGCCGCCGCCCTTGCCCCCGGTCTGACTGGCAATGTGCGACAACAGTTCCCCGGCCTTTACCTTGCCCATTGCACTGCCGTTCACGCCCGCGACCAGTGCGGCCTTGCCGTCCTGGGTGCCGGCCAGCACGATCACCGCATCGCCCAGCTGCTGCTTGAGGCGATCCATCGCATCGCGCAGTGCCTTGGCATCGAAGCCTTCCAGGCGCGAGGCGAGGATCTTGATGCCCTTGACCTCGACTGCGGCCGCGCCGAGATCGGCGGTGGCACCGGCGGCCTGCTTGGCCTTCAGTGCCTCCAGTTCGCGTTCCAGCTTTTTCTGACGCTCGCCGAGCTGGCGGATCTTGTCGACCACGTCGCCGGCATTGCCGCCGAGCAGCGCCGCCGCCTCGCCCAGCTGGGCCTCCTCGTGCGCCACGTAATCCAAGGCGCCCTGCCCGGTCACCGCTTCGATGCGGCGCACGCCCGAGGACACACCGCCTTCGGAGGTGATCTTGAACAGGCCGATGTCGCCGGTGCGACCCACATGCGTGCCACCGCACAGCTCGGTGGAGTAATCACCCATCTTCAGCACGCGCACGTGTTCGCCGTACTTTTCGCCGAACAGCGCCATCGCGCCGAACTCCAGCGCTTCCTGCATGCCCATGTTGTGCACTTCGGCTGCGTTGTTGGCGCGCACCTGTTCGTTGACCTTGCGCTCGATGACCGCCAGGTCCTCGGCGCTGATCGGCGCGAAATGCGAGAAGTCGAAGCGCAGGCGGTCCGGTGCGACCAGCGAGCCCTTCTGCTGCACATGGGTGCCCAGCACTTCGCGCAGGGCGGCGTGCAGCAGGTGGGTGGCCGAGTGGTTGAGGATGGTCGCGCCGCGGCGCTGGCCATCGACCTGGCCGGAAAGCGTATCGCCGACCTTCAGGCTGCCCGACGTGATCTTGCCGACGTGGCCATGGAACTGGCCGGCGAACTTCTGCGTATCGCTGACCTGCAGCTGCAGGCCCGCGCCGCTGAGCACGCCGGTGTCACCCACCTGGCCGCCGGATTCGGCGTAGAACGGGGTCTGGTCGGTGATCACGATCACCTCGTCGCCCGCGTGTGCGGACGTGACCGGACGCCCGTCCTTGAGCACGGCCACCACGGTCAGGCCGTCGGCCTGCAGGCGGTCGTAGCCCAGGAACACGGTCGGCTTGAGCGTGGCCACCAGATCGGCGGACAGGGTCACGCCGCCGCCGAACTTGCCCGCCGCACGCGCGGTCTCGCGCTGGTTGTCCATGGCGGCGTTGAAGCCGTCCATGTCCACGCGCATGTCACGCTCGCGGGCGATGTCGGCGGTGAGGTCGACCGGGAATCCGTAGGTGTCGTACAGGCGGAACGCGTCCACGCCGGGGATCACGCCATCAGTGACCTTGGCTGCCACGTCGTCGAAGATCTTCATGCCCGAGTCCAGCGTTTCAGCAAAACGCTCTTCCTCGGCCTGCAGCGCGCGCACCACCGTGTCGGCCTGCGCCGGCAGCTCCGGATAGGCCTCGCCCATCTGCTCGACCAGGGTCGGCACCAGCTTGCTGAAGAACGGCTGGCGCACGCCCAGCATCCAGCCGTGGCGCAACGCGCGGCGGATGATCCGGCGCAGCACGTAACCACGGCCCTCGTTGGACGGCAGCACGCCATCGACGATGAGGAACGAGCAGGCCCGAATGTGATCGGCGATCACGCGCAGCGACTTGTTTTCCAGGTCGGCCATGCCGGTCAGTTCGCTGGCCTTGCGGATCAGCGCCTGGAACAGGTCGATTTCATAGTTGGTGTGCACGTGCTGCAGGATCGCGGCCAGGCGCTCCAGGCCCATGCCGGTGTCCACGCACGGCGCCGGCAGCGGCACCAGGGTGCCGTCGGGCTGGCGGTCGAACTGCATGAACACCAGGTTCCAGATCTCGATGAAGCGGTCGCCATCTTCATCCGGCGAGCCCGGCGGGCCACCAGCGATGTGGTCGCCGTGGTCGTAGAAGATCTCGGTGCACGGCCCGCACGGGCCGGTTTCGGCCATCTGCCAGAAGTTGTCCGAGGCGAACGGGGCGCCCTTGTTGTCGCCGATGCGCACGATGCGGTCTTCCGGAATGCCGACCATGTCGCGCCACAGCGCGTAGGCCTCGTCATCGGTCTGGTAGACGGTGACCAGCAGGCGCTCGGCCGGCAGCTTCCAGACCTGGGTCAGCAGCTCCCACGCCCAGGCGATGGCATCCTTCTTGAAGTAGTCGCCGAACGACCAGTTGCCCAGCATTTCGAAGAAGGTGTGATGGCGCGCGGTGTAACCGACCTGGTCCAGGTCGTTGTGCTTGCCACCGGCACGCAGGCAGCGCTGGACGTCGGCGGCGCGCACATAGCTGCGCTTTTCGGCGCCAAGGAACACGTCCTTGAACTGCACCATGCCGGAATTGGTGAACAGCAGGGTCGGATCATTGCCCGGCACCAGCGGCGCCGACGGCACGATCGTGTGGCCCTTGCCCTTGAAGAACTCAAGGAAATCGCTGCGGATCTGGGAGGTAGTGAAATTGACGGATGCGTTCATGGGGGCTGGCTTCATGCGGGCCGGTCAGTCCATGGCACGCAGCCCCAATGGCCGGGTGTCAACAGCAGGACCGCCGAAACCACAAAGGGTATCAGGCCCGGGCCGCTCAGTCCTCCGGGTCGTAACGGGTCGCCAGGCGGATGCTGTCCCCCGGGAACCCACGGCGGGCCAGCAGATCAGCGGCTTTGCGCCGTTGCGCCAGCTCCTGCGGCCCGGCCTCGCCGAAGCGGCGGCAGACCAGGTCACGCGCATTTTCGTTCCAGTCGCCTTCAAAGGTATCCATGGCGGCAGCGATCTGGTCGCTGTCCAGCCCATGGGTGCCCAGTTCGGCGCGGATGTGGATCGGGCCATAGCCGGTGTTGGCGCGGATGCGGACCAGGTTCTCGGCAAAGCGGGTGTCGTCCTGCCAGCCAGCCTCGCTGAGCTTGTCGACCGCAGCAACCGCGGCGTCGTTCTCGATACCGCGCGCCTGCAGCTTGCGGGTCAGCTCCTTCCGCGAGTGCTCACGGCGCACCAGCAGAGCCAATGCCCGCTGGACCGGGGTCTGTTCACTGACACGGCGTTTGCGGCGCGGGGCCGGGGCGTCGGACTCGGACATGGCGACCTTCAATCAAATGCGCCGTGCCTGGCGCTCCCCCCGTCGGGGGAATACGGAAACCGCGGGACAGGGCAAGCGTCACTGACGGCGCTGCCCTGCCCCGCAGGAAACTCACTCGAGGTCGTCTTCGACGTCGTCGCCGCCTTCACGCGCGGCCTCTTCCGGCTGGAACTTCTCGCGCAGCTCGGCTTCCAGGCGCTGGGCAATCTGCGGGTTGTCGCGCAGGTAGCCGCGGGCATTGTCCTTGCCCTGGCCGATACGCTCATCGCCGTAGCTGTACCAGGCGCCGGCCTTTTCGACCAGCTTGGCTTCCACGCCCATGTCGATCAGTTCGCCTTCGCGGCTGATGCCTTCGCCGTACAGGATCTCGGTGATGACCTGCTTGAACGGGGGCGCCAGCTTGTTCTTGACGACCTTGATCTTGGTCTGGTTGCCGATGATCTCGTCGCCCTTCTTGATCGCGCCGATGCGACGGATGTCCAGACGGACCGAGGCATAGAACTTCAGGGCGTTGCCGCCGGTGGTCACTTCCGGGCTCTGACCCGGCATCATCACGCCGATCTTGTGGCGCAGCTGGTTGATGAACACCACCAGGGTGTTGGAACGCTTGATGTTGCCGGTCAGCTTGCGCAGCGCCTGGCTCATCAGGCGGGCCTGCAGGCCCGGCAGCTGGTCGCCCATTTCGCCTTCGATTTCGGCCTTGGGGGTCAGCGCGGCGACCGAATCGACCACCACGATGTCCACCGAGCTGGAGCGCACCAGCATGTCGGCGATTTCCAGCGCCTGCTCACCGGTATCCGGCTGCGACAGCAGCAGGTCGTCGACATTCACGCCCAGCTTAGCGGCGTAGATCGGGTCGAGGGCATGCTCGGCGTCGATGAAGGCCGCGGTGCCGCCCTTCTTCTGGCATTCGGCGATCGCCTGCAGGGTCAGGGTGGTCTTGCCGGAGGACTCCGGACCGTAGATCTCCACGACGCGGCCCTTGGGCAGGCCACCGATGCCGAGTGCGATATCCAGCATCAGCGAACCGGTCGGGATGACCTCGACCGCCTCGACGACACGGTCGCCCATGCGCATCACGGCGCCCTTGCCGAACTGCTTTTCGATCTGGCTCAGCGCGGCGGTGAGGGCGCGCTTTTTGTTCTCGTCCATCGGAGTGGTCCTTGCAGAGGTCGTATCGGTGGAGGTGCTGTCTTTGGAAGTCTTCTTGGCCATGGGTTCACTTTAAGGCTGGCGTATCGCACAGGCTGAGATTCTGCCCGGCGTTCGGAAAAAAATTATCGGACATCCGTACCAACCTCAGCGGAACCAGAGAATCGCCACAAAAGACCGCGCAGGTAATGCGTTGTAGAGGGATCAGCGGTTGGGGCGCAGCAGGCCGCAATAGAGGCCTTCGATCGCAAAGTCCTGGTCGGGCAGGACCTCGATTGGTTTGTAGTCGGGATTGCGCGGCAGCAGGCGGATGCGGTCCTTGCCCATCTTCAGCAGCTTGACGGTGATCTCGTCATCGATGCGCGCCACAACGATCTGCCCGGAGCGGGCGTCACGGGTCCGGTGCACGCCGATCAGGTCGCCGTCGAAGATGCCTTCGTCGATCATCGAATCGCCCTGCACCTTGAGCAGGTAGTCCGGTGCCGGCGAGAAGAACACCCGGTCGAGCACCACGAAATCATCCGAGCCGATGTCCGCGCCGATCGGCAGACCGGCCGCGACCCGACCCAGCACCGGCAGGCGCAGCACGTGATCGGGCAGCGCGGGCACGGACAGCGAGCCTGGCAGGCCGTCCTGCAGCGCCGGTGCCTGCACCAGCCGGATGCCACGCGCCTGGCCGGGAATGCGACGGATCGCCCCGGCCTGCTCCAGGGCTTCCAGGTGGTACTGCGCCGCGCGCACCCCCTTGAAGCCGAAGGCACGTGCGATTTCAGTCTGCGACGGCGGGGCGCCATCGGTCTCGATACGCTCGGCGATCAGCTGCAGGATCGCCTGCTGGGTGTCGGTCAGTTCCATGGTTAGTAGTATTACTACTAACGAGGTAGGCACGCAAGTGCCCATCGAAGAAGCGCAGGAAGCAGCAGGGTCATCCCACCTCCACCGAAGCCGTCAGCAGTTCGTAGCCATCGACCGATGGTCGGTAACCGGGCGCACGCGCGGCCGTGCGTGACGGTGCATTCGCGTGTCGGTTTCGGTGTTGTTTCCGGGGTTCAGCCCGTGCAACCCCATAGGTCAGCGCTCATGGGCGGCAGACGAAAGGCAGCGATCATACGAGCCGGCCGGGGAAAGGCAGCCGACCAACGGTCGGCTCTACGCGTTTGCGGCACAGCGCGGCGATCCTGCGAATCCCGGCGGCAGGAACCCTATGGGTTTTTGCCGCTGCGCCAGATCGAGAACAGGATCCACACGCCGCACAAGCCGGCGCCGATGAAGCCGGCCACGCCCAGCGCCAGCAGCCACCGGCTGGAGACGCCGCCGACGCTGTGCATGACGATGGACGAGCCGATGATCAGCGCGGCGGTCACGATGCCCATCACCAGCCGGTTGGCGGCGCGGTTGACCTGGTCGCCGAAGCCCTGCAGCGCAGTGGTCTCGACCTTGAGCTGGAGGCGGCCGCGGCGGGCCATCTGCAGCAGCCGACGCACGTCGCGCGGCAGGTCGCCGAGCAGCTCCATCACCCCCACCAGGCTGCGCTTGCCGCGCTTGATCACGGCACCGGGCGCATAGCGCTGCCACATCACCCGCTCCAGGTAGGGACGCGCGGCGCTGGCCATGTCGAACTGCGGATCCAGCTGCCGGCCCATGCCTTCCAGGGTCAGGAAGGTTTTGATCATCAGGGCCAGGTCGGCCGGCAGGGTCAGCGAGTACTGGCGCAGCAAGGTGGTGATGTTGCCCAGCATCAGGCCCATGTGCAGGTCTTTCAGCGGCACGCCCCGGTACTGGTCGACGAAGGTGCTGATGTCCTGCTGCAGCCGGGACTCGTCCACGTCCACCCCGCCCGCCCAATCGAGCAGCACGTCGGCCACCGATTCCGGCTCCTGGTTGACCAGGCCGTGCAGCAGCTGGGCGACCTGGAAGCGGCGCTGCTCGGAGATCGCCCCGACCATGCCGAAATCGATCACGCCGATGCGGCCGTCGCGCAGGTAGATGATGTTGCCCGGGTGCGGATCGGCGTGGAAACAGCCGTCTTCCAGCACCATCTTGAGCACGATGTGCGCGCCGCGACGGGCCAGCTGCACGCGGTCCAGCCCGGCCGCATCCACGCCCACTAGGTCCCGGCCGGGGATGCCGTCGACGAAATCCTGCACGTTGAGGCTTTCGCAGGTCCACTGCCAATGCACGTTGGGGATGAGGATGTCGTCGCGCCCGGCAAAGTTGCGCGCGATGCGCTCGGCGTTGCGGCATTCGGCGGCGAAATCCAGCTCCCGCCGTAGCGAGACCTGGAACTGCTGCACCACTTCGGCCGGGCGATAACGCTGCAGGTCCGGCAGGCGCGCTTCCACGATTTCGGCCAGGCGCGCCAGCAGGCGCAGGTCGGCTTCGATCACTTCGCGGATGCCGGGACGACGGATTTTCAGCACCACGGCGGTGCCGTCGTGCAGGGTCGCGCGGTGCGCCTGGGCCAGCGAGGCGGCCGCCATCGGGGTTTCATCCAGCCAGGCGAAGACCTCCTGGGCGGGCGCGCCGAGATCGGCTTCCAGCTGCTCGCGCACCTGCGCATAGGGCAGCGGCGGGACCGCGTTCTGCAGCTCGGAGAACTCGGCGATCCAGTCCGGCGGAAACAGGTCCACGCGCGTGGCCAGCACTTGTCCGAGCTTGACGAAGGTCGGGCCGAGGTCCTCCATCGCGCGGCGCACCCGCACGGGCGCGGTCATGCGCAGCATCTGCGTGTCGTTCCAGTGCAGCAGCCGCCCGGCCCGCTCCAGCACATCGGCCAGGCCGATCCGGCGTACCAGATCGCCAAAGCCATAGCGGATCAGGACCGAGGCGATTTCCTGCAATCGGCCCAGGTCGCGTACGGTTCCCAGCGTTTCCCACATCGGTGCCACTCCTGTCCACGTACGCGGTCAGGATGTCACACCGGGGCGAAAATTCCTGTCAGCGCCTGCTGCACGGTCTGGCGGCGGATGGCGTCGCGATCGCCGTCGAACTGGAACAACTGCGCGCGGGCATAGCCACCGCGCTGCTTCCAGCCGATCCACACGCTGCCGACCGGCTTGTCGGGACTGCCACCACCCGGGCCGGCAATGCCGGTCACGGCCACGGCGATGCCGGCGCCGGAATTGATCAGCGCGCCGGAGACCATCTCCAGCACGGTTTCGCGGCTGACCGCGCCGAACTGTTCCAGGGTGTGCGCGCGAACGCCGAGCAGGCGCTGCTTGGCTTCATAACTGTAGACGACCATGCCGCTGTCGAAGAACGCCGAGGAGCCGGCCACGTCGGTCATCGCCTTGGCGATCCAGCCGCCGCTGCAGCTCTCGGCAGTGACCAGCTGCAACGATGCCTGCTGCAGGCGCTGGCCGACATCTCGGGCAAGGACGCCGAGTTCGGCATCGGTGGGGACGCTCATGGTGATCCTGGATCGGGGGGACGGACGCCCCGTTTTAGCCCATATCGGCGCGGATGTCGTGTGCGCGGGGTGCGACGCAGCGTCGCGCGCCCTTTGCTGCGCCTGTCCCACCGCCGGGGAACGTCGAGGGAGAGCCGGCCAGCGGCCGGCACTACCGTGTCACCACTCGGGGAGCTTTTCCGGCAGCATCGCGCGGATCGGCTCGCCACCCTCGCCCGCCGCCAGCTTTTCGGCCTCGGCGATCGGCAGATCGACCTCGAGCAGCCAGCCGTCTTCGTCGGCCTGTTCGCCACGCACCACTTCCAGCTGGTGCAGGCGCGAACGCAGGCGCCCGGCACTCGGCGGCAGACGCAGCGCGCCGGTGATGTGCTGCAGGCCCAGGCGCTTGCCCAGCACCGACTGCAGCAGCGGCAGGCCAAGCCCATCGCGCGCGGAGATCCATACCCGCTCACGGCGGGCGGTATCGGGGATGCCGTCCTGGGCGTCGTGACGGACTTCGGCACCGTCGATGCGGTCGATCTTGTTGAACACCAGCAGCTGCGGCAGATCGCCTGCACCCACGTCGGCCAGCACTTCGTCGACCTGGGCGATGCGGTCCTCGCGGTGCGGATCGGCGGCATCGACGACATGCAGCAGGAAGTCGGCCTCGCGCGCTTCGCTCAGGGTCGAGCGGAACGCGGCCACCAGCTCATGCGGCAGATCGCGCACGAACCCGACAGTGTCGGCCAGCACCACGTTGCCACCGGGCACCGCGATGCGGCGCACGGTCGGATCGAGCGTGGCGAACAGCTTGTCCGCGGCATAGGCCTCGGCACCGGTCAGGGCATTGAACAGGGTCGACTTGCCGGCGTTGGTATAGCCCACCAAGGCCACGCGCGGCAGTTCGCTGCGCACGCGGGCGCGTCGCATCTGGGTGCGCTGCACCTCGACCTTTTCCAGGCGCTTCTGCAGCTGCTCGACCCGCTTCTGCAGCAGGCGACGGTCGGTTTCCAGCTGGGTTTCACCCGGCCCGCGCAGGCCGATGGAGCCGCCGCGCTGGCGTTCCAGATGGGTCCAGCCGCGGATCAGCCGGGTGGACATGTGGCGCAGCTGCGCCAGCTCCACCTGCAGCTTGCCTTCATGGCTGCGTGCGCGCTGGGCGAAGATGTCCAGGATCAACCCGCTCCGGTCGATCACGCGCCGTTCCAGGAAGCGCTCGAGATTGCGCTCCTGGCCCGGGGTCAACGCATGGTTGACCAGGATCAGGTCGGCACCGGTGGCATCGGCCGCGGCCTTCACCTCGTCCAGCTTGCCGGTGCCGATCAGGATCGACGGGTTCGGTCGGTCGATGCGCGCCGTCAGCGTAGCTGCGATGCTCGCGCCGGCCGAGCGGGCCAGATCGGTGAACTCTTCAAGCACGTCTTCTTCGAGCCGGCCGAAGTGCGGCTGGATCAGGAGTGCGTGTTCGCCTCGCTTGGAACGGTCAAACACGCAGTTCTCCAGAAATACTCAACGCATTACTCAACGTCGTCTTCACCTTGGACGCCTTCGGCGCCACCTTCATTGGACTGTACATAGCCGCCGCCCGGGCCGACCCGCACGTTGCGCGCCGGCACCACGGTCGAAATGGCGTGCTTGTACACCATCTGGCTCACCGTATTGCGCAGCAGCACCACGAACTGGTCGAACGATTCGATCGTTCCCTGCAGTTTGATGCCGTTGACCAGGTACACCGAAACCGGCACGCGTTCGCGCCGAAGTGCATTCAGAAACGGGTCCTGCAGCGATTGCCCCTTGGACATTGCTAACTCCTGATTATTGTTTTTATGGTCTTCCGGCAGTTTCCGCGGCCCCCGCCGCCCACCGGAATCCTTGATGGTACACGGGCTGGAGTGGGGAAGGCGTGGAGTCAGCGTGCGACGAAGGTCGACACCGCGTCCGCCAGCGAAGCCTGATCAAGATGGGGATCGAACCAGCGCACATCAAGCTCGCCGCGCAGCCAGGTGAGCTGGCGCTTGGCCAGCTGGCGGGTGGCCTGGATGCCGCGTTCACGGAACTGGCTGGCCGTCCCCTGCCCGTCCAGGAACTCCCAGGCCTGGCGGTAGCCCACCGCCCGTACCGCCGGCAGGTCCAGGGGCGCCGCCACCTGGGCCATCTGCGGCAGCGCGCGCAGCGCGCGGACCTCGTCCAGGAAGCCCTGCCCGAGCATCGCGTCGAAACGGGTCTCGATCCGCTGGTGCAGCACGCTGCGCTCGCGCGGGGCCAACACCAGCTTGAGCGTGCGGACCGGCAGGCGGTCCACGCCGGGCAGTTTCTGCCATGCACTGATCGGGGTGCCGCTGAGCCGGTAGACCTCCAGCGCGCGCTGGATGCGCTGCGGGTCGGTGGCATGGATGCGCGCGGCGGCGGCCGGGTCGATGCTGGCCAGCTCGGCGTGCAGGGCGGCCCAGCCCTTGGCCGCGGCCTGCTCGGCGATGCGCGCGCGGGTGTCCGGATCGGCCGGCGGCATCGGCGACAGCCCCTGCAGCAGGGCGCGGAAGTACAACCCGGTGCCACCGGCCAGGATCGGCATGCGGCCGCGGGCGAGGATGTCGGCGACGGCGCGGGCCGCATCAGCGGCGAATTCGGCCGCCGAATAGGTCTGCCACGGGTCGCGCACGTCCAGCAGATGGTGGGGCGCCTGCGCGCGCTCGGCGGCGTCGGGCTTGGCCGAGCCGATGTCCAGGCCGCGGTAGACCAGCGCCGAATCGACGCTGACGATCTCCCCGCCGAGCTGCCGCGCCAGCGCGATCGCGGTGGCGGTCTTGCCCGACGCGGTCGGGCCCATCACCGCGATCGCCAGCGGGCGCTGGTCGGCGCCCATCAGTCCTCGTCCGGCCAGCGCGGCATGGCCGGCGCAGCGTCCACGCGCGGGGCCGGCATGGCATCGACCGCGGCCCACACCTTGAGTGCATCCACGGTGGCGGCCACGTCGTGCACGCGCAGGAGCATAGCCCCGCGCTGGGCGGCGATCAGGTGCGCGGCGACCGAGCCGGCCACCCGGTCGCGCGGCTGTTCGCGCCCGGTCAGTTCGCCGATGCTGCGCTTGCGCGACAGGCCGGCCAGCAGGGGCACGCCCAGATCCAGGAAGCGGGCCGAGCGGGCGAGCAGGATCATGTTGTGTTCGGTGGTCTTGCCGAAGCCGAAGCCAAGGTCGATCACCAGGTTTTTTTTCGCGATGCCGGCCATCTCGGCCGCAAACAGGCGCTCGGCGAGGAAACGGTGCACTTCGGCGACCACGTCATCGTAGTGCGGGGTGTCCTGCATGCTGCCCGGCTCGCCCTGCATGTGCATCAGCACCACCGGCACGCCAAGGTCCGCAGCGGCGGCCAGTGCACCGGGCTGGCGCAGGGCGTGGATGTCGTTGAGCATGCCGGCGCCGGCGGCCACCGCCGCGCGCATCACCTCCGGCTTGAAGGTGTCGACGCTGATCGGGACATGGGTTTCCCGCGCCAGCCGCTCGATCACCGGGATCACCCGGCGCAGCTCCTCTTCCAGCGACACCGGCGCACTGCCCGGGCGCGTGGATTCACCGCCGATATCCAGCAGGTCGGCGCCGTCGGCGACCAGTTGCAGCCCATGGGCGACGGCGGCCTCCAGCGTGTCATGCGCGCCGCCGTCGGAGAACGAGTCCGGAGTGACGTTGACGATGCCCATCACGCGCGGGCGATCCAACCGGAGCGCCCGGCCACCGCAATCGAGCTGGGGAGAAATGTCGAACATGGGCAGGTCCACGAAGTACGCCAGCGCGTAGTTTACGCTGGCGTACCGCAGCGGCCGTCAGAGATCGCCGAGGCGGGCGCCATCGACAGGGTTGGCCAGCCATTCGGCGAGGTCGCCACCGATCGCGTTGACGGTGCGTTCGAGCACGTCACAGGACCCCTTGAAGCCGGCGAATGCGCCGCCCCGCGAGGTTCGCCGTGCCGTGACCGATGCGAGCTTCTGGCCGTCCTGGAACAGCACGCCCCGCGCCGTGGCGGATTTGAAGTGGCCCGCAAAGGCATTGCCCGCGCTCTGCGCTTCGACCAGTTCCAGCTGCAGCACGCGACCGCTGCCAGGCGCCACCGGCGCTGAATCGAAGACAATCCGGTTGCCATGCGCCGGCGCCTTCGCGCCCAGTGCACTGGCCAGTTGCGCGCCGATCCGGCACTCGGCCTTGATGTTGTCGGCAATGTAGGCCGACTCCGCGTAGGGCACGGGATCCTGCACATGGATATCGGCCGCAAGCGCGGGCGTGGCACAGCTCAACAGCGCCGCGGCAGCGACGCACAACGAATGACGCATGGTTTCCCCCTGGGAAAGTGGCGCGCGGTCGCAGCATGCGACCTGCACCGCTGCATGCTGCCGTCCGCGCGCGAGCGGCGCAAGCCTCGCTCAGCGCTGGCGGCGCTTGCGGTCCACGTACAGGGTCTTGGCGATGCTCAGCAGGATGCCGAGCGCGATGCCGATACCGGCGCCGAGCAGGAAGTTGTCGCGAAACAGACCGATGCCGACGCCAACGACCGTGGCGATCACCATCTCGACGGTGTGCGAAACCGGTGGTGGGGGCGTGGTGGACATGGCGACTCCGGAACAGAAGGCAGGAACAAGGGCCGCATTATGGCGCGGAAACGACGAAGGCCGGGTTGCCCCGGCCTTCGTGTTCACCCTGCGCTGCTTACAGCTGCTCGGCAGGACCGGCGATCGGCGTCACCGGACGGGCGTCGCCGCCCTTGTCGTTGTTGTTGTTGCTGCCACCGTCCTTGTTGGACTTGTCCCAGCCCATCGGCGGCGGCGGATCGCGACCTTCCATGACCGCATCGATCTGCGGCACGTCGATGGTTTCGTACTGCAGCAGCAGCTGCGACATGGTGTGCAGCTTGTCCAGGTTGGCGGTCAGCAGCTCGGTGGTCCGGGCATAGGCCTTGTCCAGGATGCTGCGCACCACTTCATCGATGCGACGTGCGGTGTCGTCGGACACGCTCTTGTGCTGGGTGACCGAACGGCCGAGGAACACTTCATCGTCTTCTTCGCCGTAGGCGATCGGACCCAGTTCGTCGGACAGGCCCCACTTGGTGACCATGTTGCGGGCCATCTTGGTGGCACGTTCGATGTCGTTGGAGGCGCCGGTGGTGACCTTGTCGGTGCCGAAGATCAGCTCTTCGGCAACGCGGCCGCCATACAGCGAGCACAGCTGCGATTCAATCGCCACGCGGTTCATCGAGTACTTGTCGCCTTCCGGCAGGTACATCGTCACACCCAGCGCGCGACCGCGCGGAATGATGGTGACCTTGTAGACCGGATCGTGCTCGGGAACCAGTCGGCCGACGATGGCGTGGCCGGCTTCGTGGTAGGCCGTGAGCGTCTTTTCTTCTTCGCTCATCGCCATCGAACGACGCTCGGCGCCCATCAGGATCTTGTCTCGGGCACGGTCGAAGTGGTCCATGCGGACCTCCTTCTCGCCGCCACGCGCGGCAAACAGCGCCGCCTCGTTGCAGAGGTTGGCCAGATCCGCACCGGAGAAGCCCGGGGTACCGCGCGCGATGACCATCGGCTCTACGTCGTCGGCCAGCGGCAGCTTGCGCATGTGCACCTTGAGGATCTGCTCGCGACCGCGCACGTCGGCCAGGCCCACCACCACCTGGCGGTCGAAGCGGCCCGGACGCAGCAGCGCCGGATCCAGCACGTCCGGACGGTTGGTGGCGGCGATGACGATCACGCCCTCGCCTCCCTCGAAGCCGTCCATCTCGACCAGCAGCTGGTTCAGGGTC
>NZ_DAMAGC010000071.1:0-21053 GCF_031995405.1 Stenotrophomonas sp.
GAGGAGGCCGCGCAGCGGCCGGAGGACATTCGCCGGAAAGGGCATGGGGGCACAGCGCCCGACCCGCCGACGACCGCGTCTGGGTTCAGACCACGCGACCTGCGTGCCACGCGCACCGGAAAAGGAACCTCTTTCCAGCAGATCTGCCCGGTGCCACAACAAAATACGGCGCCCCTGAGGGCGCCGCATGGGTTGGACAGAAACTGTGGGCTTACCGGTTGTTGATGACGAAGTCGGCGATGATGCCGGTGGCGATGGCGACCAGCAGCAGATTGCCGCGGTCGTCGCGGATCCAGTGGTGTCCATACGGCGGGCGACGCACCGAGTAGCGGTTGTAGTCGTTGACCACGTAGACCGGGCCCCGGTAGTACTCGTTGTAGCGGTGACCGCGCGCCCAGCCATAACCGTAGCCCGGCGCCGGGCGGTAGACCACCCGCGGTGGCGGTGCCGGACGGTAGTAGCCGCGGTTGTCGTAGTAGCGGCGGTCATGCCGGGCCTCGCGACGGTCGTCGCGCCAGTCGCGGCGATCATGGCGGTCATAACGGCGATCGTCATGACGCTCGTGGCGGTCATGCCCCCGGCCGCGATGGTCGTCATCGGCGAAGGCCGGCGCCACCGCACCCAGAGCAAGCAGCGAGGCGACGGCCCCGACCACAAATCGATTGATGCTCATGATTGGCCTCGCTTGGTGGATTGATGGCTCCATCATGCGCAGGTCATCTGAACGGTTTCCGGCTGGAAACGGTTTCCGGTTCACGCCCTTTGACCGCCCATTCAGGCGGCGGCAAGCCCCGTCCCATGGGGCCACCGGCGACTGTCATCGCTTCCGGCTATAATCGGGGGTACCCATTTTATCCATCTGTTCCTGTTCCGCCCGGAACGGGCGCAGGGTTGCGCCTTCGGAGACCTCATGTCCTCGCAATACATCTACACCATGAACCGCGTCAGCAAGGTGGTCCCGCCCAAGCGGCAGATCATCAAGGACATCTCGCTGTCGTTCTTCCCGGGTGCCAAGATCGGCCTGCTGGGCCTGAACGGCGCCGGCAAGTCCACGGTGCTGAAGATCATGGCCGGCGTGGACACCGACTTCGAGGGCGAAGCCCGCCCGCAGGCCGGCATCAAGGTCGGCTACCTGGCCCAGGAACCGGAGCTGGACCCGACCAAGACCGTGCGTGAAGCGGTCGAGGAAGGCGTCGGCGAAGTGCTGCAGGCCCAGGCCCAGCTCGACGCCGTCTACCTGGCCTATGCCGAGGAAGGCGCCGACTTCGACAAGCTGGCCAAGGAACAGGAGCGCCTGGAGGCGATCCTCGCCGCCGGCGACGCACATACCCTGGAAAACCAGCTGGACGTGGCCGCCGACGCGCTGCGCCTGCCGCCGTGGGATGCCGTGATCGGCAAGCTCTCCGGTGGTGAGAAGCGCCGCGTGGCCCTGTGCCGCCTGCTGCTGCAGAAGCCGGACATGCTGCTGCTCGACGAACCGACCAACCACCTCGACGCCGAGTCCGTGGAATGGCTGGAACAGTTCCTGGCGCGCTACACCGGCACCGTCGTGGCGGTCACCCATGATCGTTACTTCCTGGACAACGCCGCCGAGTGGATCCTGGAACTGGATCGCGGCCGCGGCATTCCGTGGAAGGGCAACTACACCGACTGGCTGATGCAGAAGGACGAGCGCCTGAAGCAGGAAGACAACCAGGAGAAGTCGCGCCAGAAGGCAATCCAGAAGGAACTGGAATGGTCGCGCCAGAACGCCAAGGGCGGCCGCACCAAGGGCAAGGCCCGTCTGGCCCGCCTGGAAGAACTGCAGTCGGTGGACTACCAGAAGCGCAACGAGACCAACGAAATCTTCATCCCGCCGGGCGAGCGCCTGGGCAACTCGGTGATGGAGTTCAAGAACGTCTCCAAGAAGTTCGGCGACCGCCTGCTGTTCGACGAACTGAGCTTCCTGGTCCCGGCCGGCGCGATCGTGGGCATCATCGGCCCCAACGGTGCCGGTAAGTCGACCCTGTTCAAGATGATCACCGGCCAGGAAAAGCCGGATTCGGGCGAGATCACCGTCGGCCCGACCGTCAAGCTGTCCTACGTGGACCAGAGCCGCGACGCGCTGGAAGGCAACCACAACGTCTTCCAGGAAATCGCCGGTGGCCTGGACATCCTCAACATCAACGGCATCGAGATCCAGTCGCGCGCCTACATCGGCCGCTTCAACTTCAAGGGCCAGGACCAGCAGAAGCTGGTCGGTTCGCTGTCCGGTGGTGAGCGTGGCCGCCTGCACATGGCCAAGACCCTGCTGCAGGGTGGCAACGTGCTGCTGCTCGATGAACCGTCCAACGATCTGGACATTGAAACCCTGCGTGCGCTGGAAGATGCGCTGCTGGAGTTCCCGGGCAACACCTTCGTCATTTCGCATGACCGCTGGTTCCTGGATCGCATCGCCACGCACATCCTGGCCTTCGAAGGCGACTCGCACGTGGAGTTCTTCCAAGGCAACTACCGCGAGTACGAAGAAGACAAGCGCCGCCGCATGGGCGACGACGCCGCGCCGAAGCGCCTGCGCTTCAAGGCGCTGAAGTAACGGAACGAGAAACGGCCGCGCACTGCGCGGCCGTTTGCATTTGGGTAGGTCATGACCGTTGGTCATGACGCAGCCGCGCACCGCGCGGCCGTTTGCATTCCGGCTGGCCATGACCGCTGGTCATGACGCCTTATCGTCACGAGATTCCACCATGTCCCTCCCCGAGCGCCTGTTCCAGCTGCAGCAGCACGGCACCACCGTGCGCACCGAACTGCTGGCCGGCCTGACCACCTTCCTGACGATGTCCTACATCGTCTTCGTCAACCCGGACATCCTGGCCACCACCGGCATGGATCCCGGCGCGGTGTTCGTGGCCACCTGCCTGGCCGCCGCACTGGGCTCGCTGGTGATGGCGTTCGCGGCCAACTTCCCGGTCGGCATGGCCCCGGGCATGGGCTTGAATGCGTTCTTCGCCTTTACCGTGGTCGGTGCCGCCGGACTGCCATGGCAGCAGGCATTGGCGGCGGTGTTCATTTCCGGGCTGGTGTTCCTGCTGCTGTCACTCACCGGCGTACGTGCGTGGCTGGTGGCGGGCATTCCCGCGTCGCTGCGCGCGGCGATCGTGGCCGGTATCGGCCTGTTCCTGGCGATCATCGCGCTGCAGAAGTCCGGGGTGATCATCGCCAACACCGACACACTGGTGGCACTCGGCCCGCTCAACACGGCACCCCCGCTGCTGGCGCTGGCCGGCTTCCTGCTGATCGCGATCCTGGAAGCACGCAAGGTGCGCGGTGCGATCCTGATCGGCATCCTGGCGGTGACCGGCGCGGCGTGGCTGCTCGGTGACGTGCAGTTCCACGGGCTGATCTCGCTGCCGCCGAGCCTGGCCCCGACCTTCCTGCAGCTGGACCTGCCCGGCCTGCTGCATCACGACGGCGGCGCCCCCATCGCCGTGCTGCTGCAGGTGGTGCTGGTGTTCGTGCTGGTGGAGGTGTTCGACGCAACCGGCACGCTGTATGGCGTGGTGGGGCGTGCGGGGCTGCTCAAGCTGCCGGGCGCGCAGAAGCGTTTCGGCCGCGCATTGCTGGCCGACAGCACTGCGATCGTGGCCGGCTCGCTGCTCGGCACCAGCAGCACCACCGCGTTTGCCGAAAGCGCCTCGGGCGTGCAGGCCGGTGGTCGCACCGGGCTGACCGCGCTGGTGGTGGCCGCGCTGTTCCTGGCCGCGCTGCTGTTCTCGCCGCTGGCGGCGATGGTGCCCGGTTACGCCACTGCCCCTGCCCTGTTGTTCGTGGCCGGGCTGATGCTGCGCGAGCTGGTCGATGTGGAATGGAACGACCTGACCGAATCGGTGCCGGCCGCCCTGTGTGCGCTGGCGATGCCGTTCACCTACTCCATCGCCAACGGCCTGGCCTTCGGCTTCATCGCCTATGCGGTGCTCAAGGCGGGCACCGGGCGCTGGCGCGAGGTGCATCCGGCGGTGTGGCTGGTGGCCGGGTTGTTCGTGCTGCGTTACGCGCTGGAATGACGGTGCCGCCGCGGCGCGCGGCGGTTCACCCCTCCGCAACGCGGCTCTGGGATGATGGGGCATGACCGATGCCCACCTGCCTGCCGATCCGTCGTCGCCGTTGCGGCGCCGCCTGCTGCGTGCCGCACTGCTGGCCCCGACGGTCGGCGTGCTGGCCACCCTGCCCGGCTGTTCGGTGCCCGAGCAGGTGGATGGCACCTTCCTGCAACCCTGGCGCAGCCACCTGGACTGGACGATGGCCGATTGGCAGCGTTCGGTGCAGCTGGCAAAGCGGCTGGGCTGCAGACAGCTGGTGCTGCAATGGGTCGGCATCCATGGCGCGCCCGAGGGCGATTGGCAGCTGACCGATGCGAGCCTGCGGATGCTGTTCACCGCTGCGGGCGAAGCCGGCATCACGGTGCGGGTCGGCCTGCCGTTCGAGCAGTCGTGGTGGAAAGCGATCGGCGGCGATGACGCGACCCTGCAGGCCTTCTTCGCCGAGACGCTGACGCGCGCGCAGCAGTGGCTGGCGCAGGCACCGTGGGCGCGGCTGCAGGCCTTCGGCGGCTGGTACCTGCCGTATGAAATCGAGCAGTACCACTGGGCCGATCCGGCCCGCGTGCAATGGCTGGCGCACTGGCTGCACGGGCTGCAGCAGGCCGCGCAGGCACAGGGAGGCAACTGCGCGGTGTCGACCTATTTCAGCCGGCTGCAGACCAGCGGACGGCTGGAAACGGTCTGGGCCAGCCTGCTCGACCAGGTGCCCTTGCGGCCGATGGTGCAGGACGGGGTCGGCGTGGCCGGTGCGGGCAATGTGCAGGAACTGCGGCCGCTGCTGGCGATGCTGAAACAGCGCGGCGTGGCCTTCGATGCGATCGTGGAGCTGTTCCGCGAACTGCCCGGCGAGAACGCCGACGGCACCCGGTTCAAGGGCGAAACCGCCGATGCCGCGCGCATCGAGCGGCAACTGGCCTGGGCCCGCGACAGCGGTGCCGAACACGTGCTGGTGTACGCGCTGGACCCGTGGCTGTCGCAGGACACGCCACAGGCCAAGGCATTGCGCCGGCACTGGGGCCTGTAGGGCGTGCCCCCGGTACCGGCCCACGGTCGGTACCGGCAGGTTCGGTGCGTGCGGTACGCGGGTTACAGCGTACGGCCGATGATCTCGCGCAGGATCTCGCTGCTGCCCCCGAAAATGCGCAGCGCGCGTGCATCGGTCCAGGCACGGCCGATGCCGTACTCGCTGCTGTAGCCGTAGCCACCGTGCAGCTGCAACAGGTCATCGAGCACCGTGCCCTGCAGTTCGGTCGCGTTGAGCTTGGCCATCGCCGCCACCGTGGCATCCAGCCGGCCCTGCATCTGCTCGCCCAGGCACTGGTCGAGGAAACTGCGCAGCATCGCCAGTTTGGCGGCCGCATTGGCAAGCACGAAGCGGGTGTTCTGGTGGTCGATCAGGAAGCGTCCGAACGCCTTGCGCTGGCGCACGTAGGCCACCGTCTCGGCCAGCATGCCTTCGGCCGAGGCTGCCGCGCGCAGCGCGATGGCCAGGCGCTCGGCAGCCAGTTGCTCACCCAGATAATCGAAACCGCGCTGTTCTTCGCCCAGCAGGTGCGAGGCGGGCACCACCACGTTGTCGAAGAACAGTTCGCTGGTGTCCTGGGCGTGCTGTCCGATCTTGGGCATCGGCGCGCCACGGGTGACGCCGGGCCAGGCGGTATCCACGCAGAACAGGGTCAGCCCGCGTGCGCCCAGTTCCGGCGCCACGGTCGCCACCACCACCACCACATCGGCGTTGCTGCCGTTGGTGATCCAGGTCTTCTGCCCGTTCAGCAGGTAATGATCGCCCTGGGGCTCGGCGCGGGTACGGATCGCCTTGAGGTCGCTGCCGGCGCCGGGTTCGGTCATGGCGATGGCACCGATCGCCTCGCCTCGCGCCATCGCCGGCAACCATGCCTCGCGCACGGCATCGCTGCCGTACTGCATCAGGTAGGGCGCGACCATGTCCGAATGGATCGAAAACCCGATGCCCAGATAGTTGGCGCGCGCCAGTTCTTCGGTCACGCACGCGGCATGCCCATAGTCGCCGCCCAGTCCGTAGGGCTCGGGCAGCTGGCAGTTGAGCAGGCCGGCCTCGCCCGCAGCGCGCCACAGCGACCGCGGGGTGATGCCATCACGCTCCCAATGCGCGTAGTGCGGTGCGATGTCGCTGTCGATGAAGCGACGCACCTGCGCGCGGAACAGGGCGTGGTCGTCGCGGAAGACGGGACGCTCGGACATGGGATCAGCGGCCCACCGCGTCGGTGCCGCTGAGCTGGCCCTGCAGCACCGGGGCAGCGGCCGTGCCGGTCAGGAACAGGCTGTAGTGATCGCCGGGCTGCAGCGCCGGCAGCGCCAGCGGGGCGCTGTCCTTGCTGCCGCAGCCGGCGACCAGGCGCGCCTTGACCGGGTTGATGCCGCGCGCACTGCTGCTGCCGGCCGCGACGGCCGGGAACACCACCGCGCCGTTGTCGGCCATCGCCAGGCGACCCTGGGTGCAGCCGCTGGCGAGGTTGTAGAAACGGATCTCGGCCTTGAGCGCATCGCTGGTGCCGCCGCCATCGGCCAGTACCGCCAGCGGTCTGGTCGGCGTGGCCGCATCCAGCACCAGGGTCGTAAAGCTGCCGGCGGCGACCTGGGCCTGGCTGCGCGGCTTGCCGGCCACGCGCAGGTTGAACGGCTTGCCGCCTTCGACGATGGCGTAGCGGGTGGCGCGGGTAGCGGGACCGATGCTCTGCTCGGCACCGGTGCCGACGGCGACCTTGAGCGCGGCGCTGCCGGGATTCAACACGCGTACGAAGGCCGAACCGGCCGGCGGCCGCGGCGCATACAACTGCGCCAGGCGTCCTTCCTGCCCCCCCTGCTGCGCGTGGGCAGCCAGCGGGGAGAGGGCGAACAGGGCGGCGGCGAGCGGGATCAGGGAAAGCTTCATGGTCTGGGTTCCTGGCTGCGGAGCGTGCGCGCCAATGCATAGCGCTGCTCCAGTTGTCTACGGTCGACCTTGTTGCTGTTGCCGGTGGGCAACGCATCCACGGCGATCAGTTCGGAGGGAATCATGTACGGCGGAACGCGGCGGCCGAGCTGTTCCTTCCAGTCCTGCAGCGCGGCCGGCAGCGGCTGCACCAGGCCGTCGCCGGGCTGGGCCAGTTCGACGAAACCGATCATCCGCACCAGGCTGCCGTCGGGCCGACGCAGCACCACCGCCGCGCCCGCCACCACGCCGTCCAGCGTGGACAGCGAGGCATCCACTTCGGCCAGCTCGATGCGGTAGCCATTGAGCTTGATCTGGTCGTCCTTGCGGCCCCGGAAATACACGCGGCCATGTTCGTCGAGATCGCCAAGGTCGCCACTGCGGTAGGCGCGCTTGCCGTGGTGGTCGAACAACACGCCCTGGTCCAGGTCCGGTCGATCCAGATAGCCGCGCATGACGTGGTCGCCGGCCATGCAGATTTCGCCATCATCGATGAACACCTCCGCATACGGCTTGGCCACGCCGATCGGGAACGGGTTGGGCGCGGCCGCGCGCAAGGCCGGATCGATCTCCACCCAGGTGGTTGAACAGGTTGCCTCGGTAGGCCCGTAGGAATTGATGATGCGCGCCTGCGGGAAGCGTGCCCACAGTTCCTCGGCCACGCGCGGGGTCAACGATTCGGCGCCGAACACGAACACCTGCAACGACGGCAGGTGCTCGGCATTGAAGCGAGGGTTGAGCATCTGCTGGCGCACGAACGAGGGCGTGGAGGCCCA
Source organism: Stenotrophomonas sp. (assembly GCF_031995405.1). Classification (GTDB taxonomy): domain Bacteria; phylum Pseudomonadota; class Gammaproteobacteria; order Xanthomonadales; family Xanthomonadaceae; genus Stenotrophomonas. The sequence goes on from NZ_DAMAGC010000071.1 coordinate 7,806, forward strand.
CACCGCCACCGCCGAATGGCGCAGGTGGTCGACGAAACGCTCGCTGTCGGCGATCACCTCGCGCGGGCACAGCACGCAGCTGCCGCCCAGGCCCAGCGCACCGCACAGGTCGAACAGCGAGAAGTCGAAACTGAAGAGCATCTGGTTGAGGAAGGCCGGCGCATCGCCCAGCTGCAGGCAGTCGCGGATCCAGCCGGTGAACAGCGCCACGCTGTCGCGGCCGATCTGCACGCCCTTGGGATCCCCGGTGCTGCCCGAGGTGAACATGATGTAGGCCAGGTCCGGCACGCGCAGCGCGCGCGGCGCATCGGCGCCCGCCCCGAAGGTATCGGTGGCCGCGTCGTAGACCGCGCCGGCATGGGTCAGCTGGGTGATCCGCTGCAGCCGCGCGGGCGGATTGATGGTGTCCATCGGTACGTAGGTGACCCCCATCTGCAGGCAGCCGAGCATGGCCACCACGAAGGCGGACTGTTTATGCCCGGAGATCACCAGCGCATATCCGGGCTGCACGCCGGCGGCCTGCGCGCGTTCGATCCAGTCCTGGGTCGCGCGGTGCAGCGCGGCCCAGTCCAGGGTGCCGTCGGCATCGTGCAGCGCCGGGGCATGCGCGGCATGCTCCAGGTCGACGAAGCGGCAGTGGTCGAAATCGAATCGCATGCGCGCAGCTCCTGCAGGGGGAATACGGCTCAGCGCTGGTGCGCGGCCACGTAGTCGGCCAGTACCTGCACCGAGTCGACCAGTGCGTCGATCTCATCCACCGGCAGGGTCACGCCCAGGCGGTCTTTGACTTCCACCATCAGCTGCACCTTGGACATCGAGTCGAACAGCGACTCCATGTATTCGTCCGGCTGCACGCGGGTGCCGATCACGGCCTCGACGATGTCGATCAACTGTGTCTGGAGGGTCTGGATATCCATCGGGTTCACCTTGTCAGAACTGGAAATAGAGGAAACGGGACTCTTTGTGCAGGCTGAGCAGGCACAGCAGCAACATCAGCAGCATGACGCCCAGCCACGGCAGGTTGGGCTGCCAGCGCATCCACGCGCGCGGCGCCGGGTTGGGCTTGGCCAGCGACGGCGAGTACACGCCCATGATCTGCTGCGCGTTGGGCGTGGCCCAGACGATGACCAGCAGTACCACGATATAGACCAGCTGCAGATGATGGCCCATCAGCAGCCGCCAGCCATCGGCCAGGCCCATGCCACCCAGGTAGCCCAGCTGCTCCATGCTTTCCCAGCCACGGATGCCGAACATGCCCTGCACCAGCTGCCAGGCATCGTGCACGCCATCGGCGCGGAAGAACGCCTGTGCCACCAGCACCGCGCCGAAGGTCAGCAGCACGTAGCCGGCCTGCTGGTACCAGCGCAGCTGGCGCAATGCGGCCGGTTTGCGGCCGCCGACGAACACGCGCCAGGCGTGGTTGATGGACAGGTAGCCGGCATGCAGCAGGCCGAAGATCAAAAACTGCAGCCCGGCGCCGTGCCAGATGCCGGCCAGGCCCATCGCCCACACCGTGGGCAGCACGATCATCGACAGGAAGCCGCCGGCCGAGGCCACCGCGGCCGGGCCGGTGGCGCGGCCATGGCGGGTGCGCCAGCGGGTCACGGCCATGGCGACCGGGTAGTACAGGTAGGCGGTGATGTAGCGGGTGAGCGTCATGTGCCAGCGCGCCCAGAAATCGATCACGCTGGTCGCCTTGTAGGGCGAATTGAAGTTCAGCGGGAAACGGATGCCGAACATCCGCGCCAGCCCCAGTGCCATGTCCGAGTAGCCGGAAAAATCGAAGTACAGCTGCAGCGCGTAACTCAGCGCGGTCGCCCATGCGCCCCAGAACTGGACATCGCCGGTAGAGGCAAAACCGGCATCGGCATACGGGGCGATGGTGTCGGCCAGCAGCACTTTCTTGGCCAGCCCGATCACGAACAGCATGCCGCCCACCGACAGGTTGTCGGCATGGAAGCGGTAGGTTTCGCGCTTGCTGAACTGCGGCATCATCTCCTTGTGGTGGAGGATCGGCCCGGCGATCAGGTGCGGGAAGAAGGTCACAAACAGCACGTAGCTGAGCGGACTGCGGTCGTTGACCACGCCGGCGCGGCAGTCGAGCAGGTAGCCGATCTGGGTGAAGGTGAAGAAGGAAATGCCCAGCGGCAGGATCAGCGCATCCATCGGGCCGACGTTGAAGCCCATCTCGCCGACGAAATTCACCATCGCCGCGAAGTACTTGTAATGCACCAGCAGCAACAGGTCGGCGGCCACGCCCAGCGCGGTGGCCAGCAGCTGCAGCTTGGGTCGCCTGGCCAGTGCCAGGATCACCAGACTGACCAGGTAATTGAACACGATCGAGCCGGACAGCAGCACCACGAACTGCGGGTTCCACCAGCCGTAGAACACGATCGAGGCCACGCACAGCCACAGCGCGGCCAGGCGCGGCCGGATCGCACCCAGGGCGTAGTGCACGCCCAGTGCGATCGGCAGGAAAACCAGCAGGAACAGGAAGGAATTGAAAAGCATCGTCCGTAGCGCTCAGTGGATCTCGGCCAGCGTTGCCTGCTCACCGTCGGTCAACGGCAGGGACAGGGCCATTTCAGAAAATTCCCAGACCACCAGCTTCAGTGTCGGCGGCCATTGCGCGCGCTGCGGCCACGCCGCGAGCAGCGCACCGGAGAACTGGCCGCCATCCAGGCTCTGGTTCCACACTTCGCGCCCGAGCGCATGGCCCAGGCGTTCGGCGAACAGGCTGCGGCGGCCGTTGGAACTGCCCAGCAGCAGCACTTCCACCGGCGGGGTGTCATCGAGCAGGCCGCCGCTGCGCAGCGGGGTGATCACCTGCTCCGGCTCGCGATCCAGCGTCGGCCGCCACGCCGGGGGCGCGTGTTCCAGCCCCGCCAGCACGATCAGGTCGCCCATCCGCGGCTTGGCCGGACCGGGCGCGCCCACCTCGAACGCCTGCCCGCCCTGTCCACCCAGCAATGGCAACGCGGACGCGGCCACCGCCTCGGCGGCGCGCTGGGCGCCGATCCGGTTCATGTGCACGTCGGTGCGGAAGAACAGCGGCGCCGTCCCGTCCTGCAACACCGGCAGCAGATCGGTCGATGGCACCTGCGCAGCGCGCAACGCCTGCTGCCACTGGCCCAGGCGCGCGCGCATCACGGTGGACGTGCGCAGCCCACAGGTGTGCGCCTGTTCGATCCGCGATTTGTCCGGCACCACCACCACCAGCATCTGCACGCCCTGCGCCTTGAGCTGGCTCGACCAGTGCTGCATCAGCCGCACGCGCTGGGTGAACGCCTCCGCGCCCGCGCCCGGCTGCGGACGCAGCCCATCGCGGTAGAACAGCCAGTCCGGGCAGCCCAGCGCCACCTGCGGACCGAGGTCGCCGAGCACGCGATAACGCAGCGCGGCGGTGACCAGATCGGCCTGGGCCTGCACGGGCAGCTTGAGCGCATCGTTGATCGCGCGGCCTGCAGCGCCATCGGCCCAGCGCGCCGGCGCCAGCGCGCCGGCCGGCAGCTTGGCATTGCCCAGCATCCAGCCGCCGGCGAGCAGGCCGATCAACAGCAACGCGATCACCACCACCGCGGTGGCGATGTGGGCACGGGCCGGCGCGGCCGGTGGCAAGGGCGCGGGTGCGCCGGGACGTGCACTCATCGCCTTACTGCCCCAGTGCCTTGTTCAAGCGCGCGGTCCACTGCTGCGGGGTCATGATCGAGGCGTTGTCCCACTGGCCGCGCGCATCCGGGCCCTGCACGTAGGACGGCTCGAACATCTGCCACACCAGCACCTGTGGCTTGTGCTGGCGGAACTCCGGCGATTCCAGATATTCCAGCAGCATCACCCAGTGGCCGACATTGCCGGGTTTCCAGTTCACCGACACCGGTCGGTCGAGCAGGTTGGACAGTTTCTGCGGGAAGCCGAAGTACGGCTGCACCATGCTGTGCCCGGTCACATGCACCGGCGCCGGCGCGTCGTCGAGCAGCGACTGCTGTTCGGCCTGGCGGCGCACGGTGAAGGTGTCGCGGCCAATCGTCTTGCGCTGCTCATCGGTGAGGAACAGTTCGGCCAGGTCGCCGAAGCGGCGTTCCTTGATCTCGCTCCCCAGCGCCATGCCACTGCCGGCCTGTCCCTCCAGCTGCGGCACCTGCTGGCGAACCTGCGCGGCCACCGCCACGGCGACCGCATCGGCGGCCGGCTGGGTCCAGTGCTGATCGCTGCGGTAGAACACGTCCTGGCCCCCCTGCTTGACCTGGCGCAGCACCTGCAGCGCGTCGATCGCCGGTACATCGGCCTTGACAAGGCCATCGTGGACCAGCGCGTAGCGACCGCGGACGGCATCGCTCATGCGTTTGCCATCGGGCAGTTTGTCTTCGTAGAACAGGGCCTTGTCCGGCAGCACCAGCACTTCCAGCTTTACCCCGGCCGCGGCGAGCGCGGCGCGTGCCTGGGCGATCAACTGGGTGTTGCGGCCGATCGCCGGGGCGTCGACCTCGGTCAGGCTGCCCCATGCCGGGAACAGCCAGCCGTCCTTGCCGATCATCACGATCGACGAGTCCTGGCTGGTCGCTGCGGCCACGGGCGCGGCCTGCGCCAATGCCGGCAGCGGCGCGGCGGCCAGCAGCGCGGTGCACAACAGGGCCCGCAGCAGCGGTCGGGCCGGAGGGGCGTTGCGACGGTCGTGGGTCATCGTCAATTCCTTCTGCATGATCAGTAGTAGAGCGTTGCCGTGGCGAACAGGCCCTTGGCACGCTGGGTATCGCCGCCGCCGATGGCAAAGCGGTACTGCACGCCCAGGTCCAGGTACGAACGCGCGGCGTTGTAGTGGTCTTCGCGGAACCAGTAGCGCACGCCGATGCCCGGGCCGGCGCCGAGCGACCAGCTGCTGGCGGTATCGGACAGGTTGAAGGACTGCACGCCGATCAGCGGGTAGTCGATGCCTCGTACCTTGGAGCGCTGGTCGATCCAGTCCGCGCCCACCACCAGGTAGGGGTTGACCACCCAGCGGGTCTGGTCTGCCCCGAAGCGGTAGCTGCGCCCCGCCCGTACTTCGGCCGCGCCGAACCACTGCTGGCGGCGCAGGTGACCGTCGGATTCGAGGATGCGCTGGGCCGGATCGCCATTGGCGTCCAGACTGTCGATGGTGAAGTGCGCGTCGTTGTCGTCCCAGGTGTAGCCGGCCTGGGCGTAGCCACTGACGGTCCACCACTGGTTGACGTCGGTGCGTACCCCGGTGCCCTTGTAGAAGCCGTAGGTCAGGTAGGACATCCAGCCGCCGGCGTTGCTGTCCAGCCGATAGCGGGCCAGCGTGTTGATCTGCAGCGGCCGGTTCGATTCGATCTGGATGCGGCACTGGATCGCCGCCGAATCGGGATAGATGCCGCCGTTGCGGGTGGCGGTACCGACGAACTGCCGGCGCTCGATGCCGGCACTCAGGCCCGTCTGGCCGAACGCGTAGCGCACACCGAACGAGGCGATGGTGGAGGGCCAGCCGGCGATCGAGCGCGAACGGCTCAGGCGCTCGGCGCGCGCACGCGCATCATCGGTGGCCACGCCCGTACACGGGTCCACGGCCTTGATCGATTCGAACGTGCCGCCGCCGTCGTACAGCGTGTTGGCGATGCGCGCATAGGCTTCCAGCGTGCCGTGGCGGGTGTTGGTCGCCGAGGGCCGCCAGAAGGCTTCCAGCGTGCCGAACACCGAATCGCCCGGCGTGCTGATCGCCGCACCGCCCAGGTTGGTGGCGGCCTGGCGCGCACCGCGGTAGCCGGCCGAGGCGATGATGCCCCACTCGCGCGACAGGTTGGCGATCGAGCTGCGGGTGTTGTAACGCTGCGCCTTGTCCAGCTTCAACGTACCGGCATCGGCGCTGTCGATGGCACCGCGCAACAGGGTTACCGCCTGCCGGTTGTCGCCGCTGGCGGCGCTGGCATAGGCCTGGTCCAGCAGCACGGTCGGCGGCGCCTTGCCGGTGGCCTCGGCCGCGCGGAAATCGGCCAGGGCCTGTTCGGGCTGGCCGACGCGCTGGTTGAGGTAACCGCGCTGCATCAGCAGCCCGGCGTCATTCGGTTTGGCAGCCAGGGCGGCATCCAGCCGCTGGCGCGCCTGCGCGGCCTGCGCGCGGTCGCCGGCCGACAGCGTGGTGGTGAGCAGCGCCTGCAGGGTGAGGTTGTCGGGGTCATCGTTGAGCGCCTGCTGCGCCTGCCGGATGGCTTCCTGGTAATCCTGGCGACCAAAGGCGGCATAGGCCCGCTGCGATGCGCCGCCCTCGCCCTGCAGATCGGCCGGCATGACCTCGCACTGGGTGCCGTAGGGCGTATCGCGGCACTGCTGGAACGGTGCCGGGTACGCGCTCAGGCTCAGGTCGGTGGTGGCATGCGGATGGCGCAGGGCCTTGCCGCGCTCGGCCACCGCCTGCTCGATCGCCTTGCGGCTGTCGGCATCCAGGTCGGCATCGCTGTCCTGCTGCAGCGGCTGCAGCAGGACGGCGGCACGCGCGTGGTCGCCAGCGGCCAGTGCCGCGTCCACGGCGAGCAGACGCACGTTGCGTTGCTGCTGCGCGTCCAGCCAGTCCTGCTTGAGCGCGGCGTCGAAGTCCGCATTGGCCTGCGCGGATTTCATCTGGCGCTGGCGCAGGTAGGCGCGCATCACCAGCGCGACGGTATCGTCGCTGTCGTTCTCCAGGGCCTGGTCGGCCGTGGCTTCGGCTGTCGGCAGCTGCTCATCGAGCATCTGCGCGGTCATCAGCAGCAGCCGGTGCGAGGCGACATCCGGCGCACGCTCCACGGCCTGCCTGGCAAAGCCGGTTGCCGCGCCGAAATCCTGCGCGATCAGGGCCTGGTAACCCTCCTGCGCCGGCTTGACCGCGCGTTGGCGACCGAGCGCGACCCGCTTGGCCTGCAGGTCGCCCACGTTCGGTGCGCCCAGCTGGATCGCCGTCGCGGCGGCGGCGTCGGCCTGCTCGAGCTGCTGCTGCGCTTCCAGCGACGCCACCCACAGCGTTGCCCACGCACCCTGCTGTGGTTGGGCGCGGAAGGCCTGTTCGGCCTTGCTCGCCGCTTCGGCCATGCGGTCGTTGTTGTAGGCCTCGTACGCCTGGGTGGCCAGCGCGAAGGCACGCTGGTAGGCCAGCTCGGCGGCGGTGGGTCTGGCGGCGGTGGCAACGCGCGCACCGCCTGCCACGCCACTGCCCGCCCGCGGCGCGCTCGCCAGCGTCGGCAGCGCCGGGTCGCGGATGCCATCGGCGATCGCGCGCTGCGCCAGCGCGCGTGCCTCGTCGTTGCGACCCAGCTTCTGCGCCGCATAGATCTGCAGCAGGCGCAGCCGTGCCACGTCCGGGCGCAGCCGCGCCGCTTCGGTGGCGTTGCGGTAGGCCTGCGCGTAGTCGCCACGCTCGTAGGCACCAAAGGCCTGCTCGGCGATGCGGTAGGCATTGCCGGCCAGCGGCAACGATTCCTGTGCGTGCACGCCGGCACTGCCCAAGCCGAACAAGCTCAGCGCGATCACGCTCGAAAGCAGGGTGGTCCTCATGCCTTCAGCTCTCCGTCTGCGCTGTATTGGGGTTGGCCGGAACGGCGGTGCTGCTCGCGTACCGCTTCGGCAATGGCCGCCTCGGTGGCGACGCCGTGCTTGACCAGGTAGTCGCCGATGCGGCCATCGCGCTGCGGCTTGTACTCGTCCAGCACGCGTTCGAACTGGTCGCGTGCGATCAAGCGCATTTCCACCAGCAGGTCGCCCAGCAGCGGCACCGCGTCGATGCGGTAGCTTTCGCCACTGATCAGGCGCAGGCCGGCGTTGACTTCGCTTTCCCGCGCGATCGACTGCGCCAGCGCGGTGGCCTCCACGTCCTGCAGCAACTGCGCCTGCTCGGCGTCGGTCAGCGGGTTGGCCACCGCAATGGACAGCATGCCGGGCGTGCTGCCCGGCAACGGCAGCAGGCGCCACTGCACGCAGGCCTCCACCGACAGCGGGAACACGCCGTCCTGCAGGTAGTCCACGTCGATCACCGCACGCGGCAGATCGCTCTGGAAGGCAATCGCCTCGGCCAGGGTCTCATCGTCGAGCCAGCCCTGCGACACCAGAATGCGGCCCAGTGGCTGCTGGCGACCACCCTGCTGCTGTTTCAGCGCCTGTTCCAGACGCTCCGGTTCGACCGCCTGCCAGGTGGTCAGCAGTTCGCCCAGCCGCTTGCGGGTCTGCACCAGCTGCGAGGCGGTGGGGAAATCATGCATGGTCTTGTCCCACACCATGCGCTTGCCGAACAGCAGGTACAGCAGGAACATGCGCCAAGCGCGCGCGGTGGCCATGAAGTTGATCATGTTGCCGACCACCATGCGCGGGATCGACATCAACGCGTGTTCCCACCCGTACAGGCGGTTGACGAAGTAGAAGCGCTGCACCACGCGGGTGGCCAGCGCGGCGGTGGTGATCAGGGCGATGTTCATCTGCCAGGTACCGGCCTGGAAGATGGTCGGGAACTGGGTATGCCACAGCCCGGTCATCTTCAGCACCCAGAACAGCAGCAGCTGCAGGAAGATGACGTAGGCGATGATGCTGACGAACGAGGTGACGATGCCCTTGCGGTCGCGCGCCAGCAGGTATTTGGTCGCCAGCGAGCCGCGCCAGCCCAGCGTCTCCCAGCTCTGCAGGCCGATGCCCAGTACCCACCGCGCCTTCTGCCGGTACGAGGCACGGAAGTTGTCGGGGAAGTATTCGCGCACGCACAGCGCCATCGACTGGGTGCTCTCGCGCACCGGCCCCCAGCCGAACCACGACGGGCGACGCACGCGGAACTGCACCGGGAAGCGGGCGAAGATCGACTGCATGCCCATCGCCGCCAGCCGCGCGCCAACGTCGTAATCCTCGGTCAGGCTGTCGGTGTTGAAGGGCTGGTTGTCGGTGGCCGCGCTCAGTGCCAGCAGCGCCTTGCGCGAGAAGCAGGTGCCGACACCGGCCGACGGCACCATGCCGGACACGCTTTCGCGCACCACCAGGTCCTTGGCGTGCCATTCGGCGAACTCGTCCATGTACACGCCGGCGATCAGCTCATACCACTCGCGGTCCAGCGAGGTCACCGGCAGCTGGATCATGTCCTTGCGCGGCAGCAGGTAGTTGAAGAAGCGCAGTTCCATCGGGTGCAGCACGTCTTCGCTGTCGTGCAGGATCACCCCGGCGAACTCGATGTCGTGGCGCTTCTCGTAATCGAAGATCGACAGGATCAGCCAGTTCAGGCAGTCGGCCTTGCTGGTCGGCCCGGCATGCGGCACTTCCACCCGGCGCAGCCGCTTGTAACGACGGCGCATGCGCTCCACTTCGGCGATGGTCTCGGCATCGTTGGGATAGGTGCCCACGAAGACGATGTACTCGCGGTAGTCGAGCACATCGATCATGTTCTCCACCATCTGCGCGATCACGTCGTACTCGGCCCACGCCGGCACCATGATCGCCAGCGGTTGCTCCGGGCGCTGCAGCAGATCCTGCTGGGTCAGCGGGCGGTAGTCGCGGCGCTTCTTCAGGGTCAGGGTGCGCCAGCTTTCGCGGATCCAGTACCAGACGTCGATGAACAGGTCATCCAGGCTGGAGATCAGGATCAGCACGGCTACCACCGCCGCGGCTGTTTCCAGCGCGGCGTAGTAGTTGGCCAGGTGGATGTCCCAGGGGAGACCGTTCACGGCCGATCAGTGCCCGCTGCTGCCGGACTTGCGGCGACGACGGATCTGCGCGACACGTGCGGCCAGCAGCGCGAACACCACCAGGCCGACCAGGACCAGCAGCCACACCATGTGCTGCTGCCACACCGGCTGCGGGTTGCCGGCATCGGCCACGCGCGCACCGTAGGGATCCTTGCTGTCGAAATCGCTGACTACACCGCTGCCATCAAGCACGGCCAAATCGCCGCGCAGCAGCCGGAACGGTGCCTCCAGCGACGGACCCTGCTGGCCCAGGTCGTTGTAGAGCACGCCGATGTGGCCGCCGCCATCCACGACCTGCACGGCGGCGGCGTGGTCGAGTCCGGCCACATCCAGCAGCGGCGCGTCGCCGCCATTGACCACTAGGCGACCGTCCTTGAGACCGGCCGGCGTGGTCCCGGACGGGGCCAGGGCGAAGGCCAGGTACGGCTGGCCCGGGCTGATCGCGCTGCCGGCCGCCACCACCTTCAGTTCGGCCGCCTGCGGCGACACGCCCACCGCGCTGGCGATGGCGATCACCTTGTCCAGCGACGTCGGGGCGTCCTGCAACCAGGTCGCCGGCACGAACACTTCGTTGGCATGCGCGAGCTGGCTGGCGGCCCCGATGAAATCCGTGTCGAGCGTGCGCTTGGCCAGGGTCAGGTGGCTGCTGGGCAGGATCGACACCGGGAACGCGGTGGCCGGGTCGTGGCAGTACGGCCGCGAAGGCTGGCGCAGGAAGCTGATCTTCACTTCATTGCGCGCCGCCAATGCATAGGCAGGCACCTTGGCGGTCAACCGCTGCGGCTTGCCGTCGGTGGCGAGCACCTTGGCACCGAGCAGGTAGTCGTTGAAGTAGATGCTGGCCACCGCGCCCTGCCCGGCCGCGTTGGGGGCGGCCGAGACGTCGATCACCACCTGCTCGGGCAGTCGGCCATCGGCCGACAGCGCGCCCAGCTCGAAGGTAGCGCTGCGGTCGCCACGGGTGACGATGTCCAGCGTACCGGCGATATTGCCCAGGCGACTGAGCAGCACGGCGTCCTGCTTCACCGGCGCCGGGCTGGCCTGGGCTACCTGCAGCTCGCGGCCCAGGGCGTAGTTGCGCCACTGCTCGCTGAGCAGGCCGGCGACCTTGCCACCGGCAGCGGCGGCCACCACCAGGGTCGGACGCCCGGCCACGGCGGCCACGCTCACCGACGCGTTGCCCGGCCCCTTCTCCAGCGCGGCCATGTCGCTACCGCGCCAGGCACTGAACGCAGCGGCGGCATCGCCGCCGCTGGCGCCTACGTCGGCGGCCAGTGCATCCAGCGCGGCGCGGACGCCGGCCCGCAGCGCATCGCTGCTGATCGCCACATCCACCGCCAGGGGGCCGCTGTCGCGCAGCGACAGCAGCGCGCCCACTTCGGCCAGACTGGCGATGCGGTGCTGCGCGCCGCCCGCGGCCAGCGCGGCGTAGGCCGGCACGCCCTGCAGGCTGGCCGGGATGCTGATGCCGGTCAGGTCGACCGTGCTGCCCACCGCCGGCAGCGCCACCACGTCGACCTGCTTGCCGCCGTTGCGCAATGCTGCACCGACGCGCCAGGCGGCGTCGTAGGCCGGTGCCTGCAGCGCCTTGCCATCCACCAGCAGCCGTACCCGTGCCGGCAATGCGCCCCACGCCTTGGCCACGGTATTCACGGCGCGGCCGTCGAAGCGGTAGCTGAAACGCGAATCCGGCGACAGCCGCAGCACGTTGGCCGGCGCGCTCTGGTCGGCGCAGCGGTAGTCGGACACCACCGACCACCAGCCCACGTTGACCCGCACGAAACCGTTGTCGCGCGGCAGGCCGTCGATGGCCAGCAGCTGGCTGGCATCGCCCTGCGGATCGGTGATCGAGCGTGCGGCGACCGGGTCGCCATCCACCGACCACAGCCCCGAGCTGCGCCCGGTATGCCCGCGTACATAGCGGCCATCGAGCTGCAGCTGCGCGTCGCGGGTCGGCACGCCTGCCGGGACCGGGAGGTAGATCTCGCGCTGGCTTTCCTGGCCGCTGAGCGTGATCGGCTGGCGGAAGCCCAGCTCGCGCAGGGTCATGCTGCGGGTCACGGTGGCATCGCCGGCCCACTCGGTGAACTGCCCGGCGGCGTTGTCGGCCGCCAGTGCAGGCCCGAGCGGGAGGACCAGGACCAAGGCCAGCGGTAATACCTTGGGGAAGCGTGCGGTACTACGGTTGGTGTAGGTCATGGCGTCAGTTCTGAAAGGGAGGAATGGGGTGTTGGCGCGGCGTGGGCCGCCACGAACGCGTCGAACGGCTGGCCGCGCAACGCCGCCACGATCCGCGCCGAGGCGCGACCGTCGCCGTACGGACTGGCATCGGCGATGAAGTGCGCCGCCACCTGCGGCGCATCACAGGCGGCGTGCACGGCCGCCACGATCCGCGCCGGTTCGGTGCCGACCAGGCGGACGACGCCGGCCTGTACCGCTTCCGGCCGCTCGGTGACATCGCGCATCACCAGCACCGGCCGGCCCAGCGCCGGGGCTTCTTCCTGCACGCCACCGGAGTCGGTCAGCACGACGTGGGCACGCTGCATCAGGCGCACGAAGTTGAGGTAATCCTGCGGCGCGATCAGGTGCACGTTGTCCAGGCCGCCCAGGTGCGCATGCACCGGGCCCTGCACGTTCGGATTGAGATGCACGGGGTAGACGATCTGCAGGTCCGGGCGCTGCGCCAGTTCGGCCAGCGCGCGGCAGATGTTCTCGAAGCCGCCGCCGAAGTTCTCGCGGCGGTGGCCGGTGACCAGCAGCAGCTTGCGGTCCGCGTGCAGGAACGGGAACTGCGCATCGATCGAGGCGCGCAGCGCGGCGTCGTGGTCGATGCGCTCGACGGTCTGCTTGAGCGCATCGATGACGGTGTTGCCGGTCACGCTGATGCGCCCGGCCAGGTTTTCCTGTTCCAGGTTGTAGCGCGAGCTGTCGGTCGGAGCGAACAGATGGTCGGCGACCACATCGATGACGCGGCGGTTCATCTCTTCCGGCCACGGCTGCTGCAGGTCACCGGTGCGCAGGCCCGCTTCGACGTGCCCCACCGGGATGCGGCGCTGGAAAGCGGCCAACGCGGCAGTCATGGCCGTGCTGGTATCGCCGTGCACCAGCACCCGGTCCGGCTGTATCTGTTCGTAGAGCGCGTCGAGCTTGGCGAACAGGCGCGAACACAACCCGTTGAGGGTCTGGTTGGCGACCATCACATCGAGGTCGTGATCGGGCTGGATGTCGAACAGCGACATCACCTGGTCGAGCATCGCCCGGTGTTGCCCGGTGATGCAGACGATGGACTCGATATCCGGCGCGGCATCCAGCGCGCGGACCAGCGGCCCCATCTTGATTGCCTCGGGGCGCGTACCAAAAACAGAAAGAACCTTCACCAGACAGCTCCCTGTGATGACCAACGAATGTGACTTCCATCACGCAAATCGTAGGCCAAGTGGCGAGAGCTAGCCAGTGCAACGTGATGTGGATCACATTTCCCAAGAAAAGTGACGCTCAGCGTCACTTACTGCCCCGGATTGCACTTCATTGTTGCTTTTATGCGTGTGTCACTCAGGTGAAAGTT
>NZ_DAMAGC010000072.1:0-20911 GCF_031995405.1 Stenotrophomonas sp.
AACTTCCTGTTCGCCGGCCCCACCGGCGTGGGCAAGACCGAGGTGACCAAGCAGCTTGCGCTGCAGTTGGGCATCGAGCTGGTCCGCTTCGACATGAGCGAGTACATGGAGCCGCATTCGATCAGTCGCCTGATCGGTGCGCCCCCGGGCTATGTCGGCTTCGACCAGGGCGGCCTGCTCACCGAAAAAATCGTCAAGACCCCGCACTGCGTGCTGCTGCTGGACGAGGTGGAAAAAGCCCACCCGGACATCTTCAACATCCTGCTGCAGGTCATGGACCGTGGCGTGCTCACCGATACCAACGGGCGCGAAGCCAACTTCAAGAACGTGGTGCTGGTGATGACCACCAACGCCGGCGCGGCCCAGGCCTCGCGACGTTCGATCGGCTTCACCCGCCAGGACCATGCCACCGACGCGATGGAGATCCTGCGCAAGAGCTTCACGCCGGAATTCCGCAACCGCCTCGACGCGGTCGTGCAGTTCCAGCCGCTGGGCTTCGAGCACATCCTGCGCGTGGTGGACAAGTTCCTGATCGAGCTGGAGATGCTGCTGCAGGAAAAGCACGTCAGCCTGTCGGCCACCCCGACCGCGCGCGACTGGCTGGCCCGCCACGGCTTCGACCCGCTGATGGGTGCGCGCCCGATGGCGCGCGTGATCCAGGACAAGGTCAAGCGCCCGCTGGCCGACGAGTTGCTGTTCGGCAAGCTGGTCAATGGCGGCCGGGTCAGCATCGACGTCCGCGACGACGAGCTGTTCGTGGAAACGCAGGCCGAGCCGGAACGGCGCCTGCCTGCCACGGTGGAATGATCACCGGGTAATGTGACGCTGCATTGAGAAAGCCCCGAAAGGGGCTTTTTCATTGCCCGGCCTCACCGCTCAGCGGCGCGCCCGTGCGCGCGTGGCGAATTCCTTGGCGCTGATCGACTCCACGGCGCTGACCGCGCACGTCTGCGACTTGGTGCGCAGACTGCTGACACCGCCGCTGCACAGCTCGCCGGCACGGTCGTGCGTGACGAATTCCAGCGTCGGCGACAGCGCGGCGCTGGTGCAGCTGCTGGTGAACCGCACGAGGTAGTGCTGGTCGCCATTGCGCAGCAGTACATCGCTGTTGGCATTGGCGCGCACGATCTGCTGGTCGGCGCCCAGGGTGATGCATGCGGCGGCGGGGGCGGGCTCGGCGGCATGGGCCGCAACGGCGGTGCAGGCGGCAACGAGCAGGCTCAGCAGGGACAGGGTTTTCATGGCGGGGGCCGACGGTGGCGATCCGGAGTGGATCGGTGGCCAGAGTGACGCCGGCGGCGGCAGCGCGAATCTGCAGCAAGGCAGCCTGACCGATGTCAGGGTGCACAGGGTCAGGGTGTCGCCTGGCAGGGGTGGGCGCGTTTTCGCGACCACGCAAAAAGGCCAGCTCCTGGCTGGCCTTCTGCGTCTTCCGAAGGGAAGTCGCCCGAACCGCTTACTTCATGCGGTAGGTGATGCGACCCTTGGTCAGATCGTAGGGCGTCATTTCGACCTTGACACGGTCGCCCGTCAGGATGCGGATGTAGTTCTTGCGCATGCGGCCGGAGATGTGGGCGATGATTTCATGCCCATTTTCCAGTCGAACGCGGAAAGTGGTGTTCGGCAGCGTCTCGCTGACGGTGCCTTCGAACTCGATGGAGTCGTCTTTCGACATGTAGTCCTGTGCAGTTCTGTAAACGGCCGAGCTGGCCTTAAGAGCGGGCATTTTACGCGCCTTCGCCCGTTCATGCAAAGTTTGCGTTAATCGCCCGGGTTTATTGGGCATTCACCCGTTCGGCGCGCGGCAGGCATCAGCAGCCCGGTAGTGCCGGCCGCTGGCCGGCTCCTCATCAGCCCAAACCCGCAAGCAAGGCCGCATCCATGTCCCCAAACCGCTCGGTCCACGGCCCCGTCGGCGCCTCCAGCCGCACCTGTTCGCGCACTAGGGCCAGAAACCGCGTACGTGGCCAATGCTCGGCGCCCATGCTCAGCAGGTGATCGTTCTCCACCTGCGCGTCGATCAATGGCCACCCCCACTGCGCCAGGCGATGCGCCAATGCCGCCAGTGCCACCTTGGAGCCGCCACTGGCCGCGCTGAACATGCTTTCGCCGAAGAACATCCGGCCGATCGCCACGCCGTAGATGCCGCCCACCAACCGGTCTGCATCGAAGACCTCCACCGAATGCGCGTGGCCCCTCCGATGCAGCGCGACGTAAGCCTGCTGCATTGCATCGGTGATCCAGGTGCCGTCCTGGCCCGGTCGTGGACTGGCGGCGCAGGCGGCGATCACCTCGGCGAAGGAGGTATCCGCGCGCACCGTCCACGAACTGGCCCGCAGACTGCGGCGGAAGCGCGAGGACAGGCGCACTCCATCGGTGCGGAACACCATGCGCGGGTCCGGCGACCACCACAGCAGTGGCTGGCCTTCGGAGAACCAGGGAAAGATGCCGCTGGCGTACGCATTGAGCAGGCGCAGCGGGGACAGGTCGCCGCCCACCGCGAGCAGTCCGTCCGGATCACGCAGCGCGGTTTCGGCCGGCGGAAAGGGGGCGTCCGGGCGGGCACCCAGGCCCCACGGCAACCGCGCGCTCATTCTGCCGGGTCCGCGGATTTGAAGGGGCTGTGCTCGGCCAGTGCCAGCGCATAGCGCGCCACGTCCTCGCGCTCACCCGCGCACCATCCAGCCAGCGCGCCGGCGAAGGCCGGCTCGGCCACCCAATGGCGGCTGCGCACGATCTGCGGCAGGAACCCGCGCGCCAGCTTGTGCTCGCCCTGTGCACCGGGTTCGAAGTGGGCCAGGCCCTCGCGCAGGCAGTACTCGATCCCCTGGTAGTAGCAGGTCTCGAAATGCAGGCCGGGCAGGGTGGCGCCGCCCCAATAGCGGCCGTACAGCGTATCGGCGCCGCGCAGGCACAGCGCGCCAGCCACCGGGGCGCCATCACGTTCGGCCAGGAAGATCACCAGCTGGCGCGGCATCGAGGCGGCCAGATGGCGCAGGAACGGCAGGGTCAATGCAGGCGAGTTGCCGTAGTCGGCGAAGGTCTGCAGATAGAAGCCATGCATGGCGAGCAGGTCATCTTCGCCGGCCTCGTCCCCATGCACGATCCGATAGGTGACGCCGCTGCGTGCCAGCTTGTTGCGTTCCTGGCGGATGTTCTTGCGGCGCTTGTGGTCCATGGCGCCCAGGAAAGCGTCGAAGTCGCGCCAGTCCCCCGGGTTGTGCCACTGGAACTGGATGTCCTCACGGAGCATCCAGCCCGGTCCGAATGCCGCATCCTCCTCGGCACGGTGGAAATTGACGTGCGCCGACGACCAGCCGATGCGCTCGACCTCGGCACGCAGCGCCTCGGCAAGTGCTGCGTGATCGACGTCGTCACGGGCCAGCAGGCGCGGCCCGGTCACCGGCGAGTACGGCACCGCACCCAGCCACTTGGGGAAGTAGTCCAGCCCGTGTCGCGCGTAGGCATTGGCCCAGGCGTGGTCGAACACGAACTCGCCGTGCGAGTTGTCCTTCAGGTAGCCGGGCATCGCCGCGACCAGGGTGTCGCCATCCCACAGGGTGAAGTGGCGCGGTCGCCAGCCCCATTCCGGGCGCAGGCAGCCGTGCGCTTCCAGCCCGGCCAGGAAGGCGTGGCTGACGAACGGGTTGCTGCCATCGTGCAGGGCGTCCCAGTCGGCGGCGGGGATGTCGGAAAGGCGATGGAGAAAGCGTGGATCGGGCATGGGGAGAGGATAGGGCAGGGCGGTTGGCAGCGGGTGCTTGCGTGAGCCGAGGGGCGGCATGAAAAAGGCCGGCGCAACGCGCCGGCCTCCCATGTAACTCGCGGCGGGGCGTGGCCCTGCCTCAGCCCAGCTCGCCCTTGGCATCCAGGTAACGCTCCGCATCCAGCGCGGCCATGCAGCCAAAGCCGGCCGACGTGATCGCCTGGCGGTAGTGCTGGTCGGCCACGTCGCCGGCGGCGAACACGCCCTCCACCGAGGTCTGGGTAGCGTTGCCGCCCAGGCCCGAGCGGATGTCCAGGTAACCGTTGTTCAT
This sequence comes from Stenotrophomonas sp., assembly GCF_031995405.1. Taxonomy (GTDB): domain Bacteria; phylum Pseudomonadota; class Gammaproteobacteria; order Xanthomonadales; family Xanthomonadaceae; genus Stenotrophomonas. The sequence goes on from NZ_DAMAGC010000072.1 coordinate 4,038, forward strand.
GGTCAGCTGGCCGTCGAACAGGCTGGTATTGGGATGGTGGCCGATCGCCACGAAGAAGCCATGCGCCTCGATGTCGCGGGTGCTGCCATCCAGGGTGGACTTGACCCGCACGCCGGTGACGCCGGCATCATTGCCCAGCACTTCGTCGACCTGGTGGTGCCACACGGTCTCGATCTTGCCGGCGGCCACCTTCGCGAACAGCTTGTCCTGCATGATCTTTTCCGCCTTGAGGGTGTCGCGGCGGTGGACCAGGTAGACCTTGCGGGCGATGTTGGACAGGTACAGCGCCTCTTCCACGGCGGTGTTGCCGCCGCCGACCACGACCACGTCCTGGTCGCGGTAGAAGAAGCCGTCACAGGTGGCGCAGGCGGACACGCCGCGACCCTTGAAGGCCTCTTCCGATTCGATGCCCAGGTACTTGGCGGTGGCGCCGGTGGCGATGATCAGCGCATCGCAGGTGTATTCGGCGCTGTCGCCGATCAGCTTGAACGGGCGCTGGGCCAGGTCGGCGGTGTGGATATGGTCGAAGATCACCTCGGTCTCGAAGCGCTCGGCATGGGCCTGCATGCGCGTCATCAGGTCCGGGCCCATCAGGCCATGCGCGTCGCCGGGCCAGTTGTCCACTTCGGTGGTGGTCATCAGCTGGCCACCCTGCTGCAGCCCGGTGATCACCACCGGCTTGAGGTTGGCGCGCGCGGCATAGACGGCGGCGGTCCAGCCGGCCGGGCCGGAGCCGAGGATGACGAGCTTCTGGTGGCGGGAGGGCAGGGAATGGCTCATGTAGACTCGCGTGAATGGTGATGGGGCGGGACGCTGGCGAAGATTGCGTGGCGTCCAAGACAAGCCATAGAGTGGCGGCAGGGGCAGGGCGATTCAAGGCGACCGGTGGAACGGGGCAGTCTGCCGTAGCCATCAGCGGTCGCGGCGTCAGCGATTTGACGGCGGCAACTGAATTGTCCCGTCACCGGCGCTGAAAAGCGCGGCCCAGTCGTTTATTATCAAGCACTAACAGTGCATTCCCAAGGTGTGGTCTAAGGTGGCGAAGCAGCTCCCGGAACGATCCAAGTCTCCCGACAGCAAACCGTCGCGCAAGGCTGCGGCGGCGCCTGCGCCTGCCGACAATCCGGGCCGTCAGCGTCTATGGCGCGACCTCGGCCTGATCGCCATCGCCCCGGCGCTACTGTATCTGGTCGCCAGCCTGTTCACCTATTCGGCCACCGATCCCGGCTGGTCGCATACCGGCAGCGTGGTCGCACCGATCCACAACATGGGTGGCCGGGTAGGGGCGTGGATCGCCGACGTGCTGCTGCAGCTGTTCGGCTATATCGCCTTCGTGCTGCCGATCGTGCTCGGCGCGCTGGCCTGGATCGCCATGTTCGGGCTCAAGCGCGAAAGCAAGGGCGAGCATGACCTGGACCCGGCGCTGCGGCTGGTCGGTCTGGTCGGCTTCCTGATCGCCGGTACCGGCTTCCTGCACGTGCGCCTGTTCACCGGCGATGTCGCCCATGCCGGCGGCATCCTCGGTCGGCTGGTCGGCAATTCGCTCAGTGCCGGCTTCGGCGCGCTGGGCGCCAACCTGTTCGTGCTGGTGCTGCTGCTGGCCTCGATCACCCTGGCCACTGGTATCTCCTGGTTCGTGGTGATGGAAAAGATCGGTCGCTGGGTGCTGGCGCTGCCGCCGCTGTTCAACAAGAAGAAGGAACAGGCCACCGAGTGGCAGCAGACCCGCGCGCTGCGCGAGGAGCGCCAGGAAGTGCGCAAGGTCGATGCCGAGGTCCGCGCCAAGCGCGAGCCGGTCAAGATCGAGCCGCGCCCGGAGCCGGTGCTGGAAAAAAGCGACCGGGCCAAGCGCGAAACCCAGATCCCGATGTTCCGTGGGGTCAACGGCGATGGCTCGGACCTGCCGCCGCTGGCGCTGCTGGACGATCCCAAGCCGCAGCCCAAGGGCTACGACGAAGACACGCTGGAAACCCTGTCGCGGCAGATCGAGTTCAAGCTCAAGGACTTCCGTATCGAGGCGCAGGTGGTCGGTGCCTATCCGGGCCCGGTGATCACCCGCTTCGAGATCGAGCCGGCGCCGGGCATCAAGGTCAGCCAGATCAGCTCGCTGGACAAGGACATCGCGCGGGGCCTGTCGGTCAAGTCGGTGCGCGTGGTCGACGTGATTCCGGGCAAGTCCGTGGTGGGCCTGGAAATTCCCAATGTCACCCGCGAAATGATCTACCTGTCCGAACTGCTGCGCTCCAAGGAGTACGACAAGTCGACCAGTCCGCTGACCCTTGCCCTGGGCAAGGACATCGCCGGGCGCCCGACGGTGGCCGACCTGGCGCGCATGCCGCACCTGCTGGTGGCCGGCACGACCGGCTCGGGCAAGTCGGTGGCGGTCAACGCCATGGTGCTCAGCCTGCTCTACAAGGCCTCGCCGAAAGACCTGCGGATGCTGATGATCGACCCGAAGATGCTCGAGCTGAGCGTCTACCAGGGCATTCCGCACCTGTTGGCACCGGTGGTGACCGACATGAAGGAAGCCGCCAACGGCCTGCGCTGGTGCGTGGCCGAAATGGAGCGGCGCTACAAGCTGATGAGCGCGGTGGGCGTGCGCAACCTGGCCGGCTTCAACAAGAAGGTCAAGGACGCCGAGGACGCCGGGCAGCCGATGATGGACCCGCTGTTCAAGCCGAATCCGGAACTGGGCGAGGCCCCGCGTCCGCTGGAGACGCTGCCGTTCATCGTGATCTTCATCGACGAATTCGCCGACATGATGATGATCGTCGGCAAGAAGGTCGAAGAACTCATCGCACGCCTGGCGCAGAAGGCGCGCGCGGCCGGCATCCACCTGATCCTGGCCACCCAGCGCCCGTCGGTAGATGTGATCACCGGCCTGATCAAGGCCAACATCCCCACCCGCATCGGCTTCCAGGTCAGCTCCAAGATCGACTCGCGCACCATCCTGGACCAGTCCGGTGCGGAGACCCTGCTGGGTCACGGCGACATGCTGTACCTACCGCCGGGCACCGCGCTGCCGGACCGTGTGCACGGCGCGTTCGTGTCCGATGAGGAGGTGCACCGCGTGGTCGAGCACCTCAAGGCCAGCGGCCCGGCCGATTACATCAGCGGCGTGCTCGACGAAGTGCAGATGATGGGCGATGGCGTGGTGGTCGGCGCGGGCGGCCTGCCCGAGGCCAGCAGTGGCGGTGGCGACGAGTCCGATCCGTTGTATGACGAGGCCCTGCGCATCGTCACCGAGACCCGTCGTGCTTCTATCTCCGGCGTGCAGCGTCGGCTCAAGATCGGCTACAACCGCGCGGCGCGCCTGATCGAAGCGATGGAAATGGCCGGCGTGGTCAGTCCGCCCGAACACAACGGCGACCGCAGCGTGCTGGCGCCGCCGCCGCCGAAGTAACGGCGCAAGACCGTGGAAGGGCGATGCGATGAATGCATCGCCCCATCACTGCCATCCCCTGCGCGCGCTTGCGTCGCACATCCTGACCGCTCCCGCCCGCACCGCCCGCACAAGGACCCGCAATGAAGCCGATGCTGTGGTTGATGTTGGGTGGGTTGGCGGTCGCGCCGGCCCTGGCATGGGCGGATGCGCAGCCGTCGCCGTCAGCACCCGTACCGGTGCCCGCCCCGATCGCACCCATCGCCCCCGCTGGACAGGGCGCGCCGACCGAGGCGCAGGCCAGCAACAACTTCAGCTTCGTGCGTTACCGTGCCGACTACGTGGTGCGGCCGGATGCCGGCAATACCCAGACCGAAGAATACGAAATCCTGCTCAAGACCAAATCGGCGGTCGAGCAGTTCAGCCAGGTGCGGCTGGGTTACAGCGAAAAGATGGAAACCCTCGAGGTGCTGGCCGCCTACACGCTGACTGCCGATGGGCAGCGCCGCGATGTGCCGGCCGACCGCATCTACACCCAGGAAAGTTACTCCAGCGCGGCCGCGGCGATGTATGCCGACCGCAAGGTGCGGGTGGTGGTCTTTCCCAATCTGGCGCCGGGCACGCGGCTGGTCTACAAGACCCGGCGTACCCAGAACACGCCGTACTTCCCCGGCTACTTCGGGCTGTGGGAGACCTTCAGCGTGTTCACCCAGTACGACGATGCGAGGGTGACCTTGTCGGCGCCGGCAACGCTGCCGATGTTCGTGCAGCAGCGCGACGTGCAGGGCGGCGACCGGCCGAAGATCCGTGACGGCCAGGCCACGTGGGAGTGGCGCTACCAGCGCCGCGAGCCGATGCAGGCGCAGAACTGGTCGGCGGCGGCGTGGGAGTTCAGCCCCACCATCATGGCCAGTACCTTCCGCGACTGGGCGCAGGTGGCCAGTGCCTACCAGCTCAAGGGCGGCGAGGCGGCCAGGGTGACCCCGGGCATCCAGGCGCTGGCCGACCAGCTGACGGTCGGCATCACCGATCGCCGCGAACAGGCGGCAGCCCTGTACCGCTGGGTCTCGCAGAACATCCGCTACGTGGCGGTGTACCTGGGCAATGGTGGGCTGGAGCCGAATCCGGCGCAGAGCATCCTCGACAACCACTACGGCGACTGCAAGGACCACGTGGTGATCCTGGAGGCGCTGCTGGCCGCACGTGGCATCCAGAGCAGTCCGGTGCTGATCGGGGCCGGCGGCGGCCCGACCCTGCCGGCGGTTCCGCTGCTGGGCCGTTTCAACCATGCCATCACCTATATCCCCGAATTCGATCTGTACCTGGACTCGACCAGTGCCTATGCGCGGTTTGGCCAGTTGCCCGAGGGTGACCTGGGCGCGCCGGTGCTGCTGACGCGGCCGGCGAAAGTGGCACGCACCCCGGAGAACGATGCCAGCCGCAATGGCAACGGCCTGGAGGTCGGTTTCCGCTTTGACGCCAAGGGTAATCTGGCCGGCCAGACCGTGCTGCAGCCGAGCGAAATCAGTGAAATCGGCATGCGTGGATCGTTCGCGCGGCTCAACGCCCAGAACCGGGCGCGGGTGGAGGAGTCGATCGTGGCCTCGTCCGGGTTCGACGGCACCGGCGCGCTGACCCTGCTGGGCGATCCGCAGGACCTGACCCGGCCGTTCAACTACCGCTACGACTTCCATGCCAGCGACTACGTCGATTTCGGCGTGGTCGGTGGCATGCCGTTGCCGGATGCGCCGGGTGGAGAGTCGTTCCGTGACATCTACACCACCACCTCGGCAGCGGACAATACGACCCCGTTCTACTGCACCGACAACCTGCGCGAAGAAACCTACCGGCTGCAGTTCCCGGCGGGCGTGCCGATCGTGGCGATCCCGCGCAGCCAGCAGTTCCGCAACGCGGCCGGCGAATACGCGTTGGACTGGAGTCGCGAAGGTCAGACCATCGTGGCTCGCCATCGGCTGCACCAGCGGGCCGTGCGCGGCGCGCAGGCGCTGTGCCAGCCGCAGGACTATCCCGCCTTCCGCGAGTTGTACCAGCAGGTGCGGCGCGGTTTTCGCGGGCAGGTGGTGTACGGCGACCTGGGCTCGGTCCAGGCAGGCCCGTAGCCGGCCATCACAAGGATGCGCGCGCGTGGCGGCGCGGCGCATACTACTGCCCTGATCGCCCATTCAGGTTTGAATGGGCACACTCCCGTCCATCCTTTCCATTTGTCCCGGATACCGCCCATGCACACTTCTCTCCGCCGCTATCTGGTTGCCGCCACGCTGGTCGTGGCCAGTGTCGGGTCGGCCTCGGCCTGGGCCGGCGCCCGCGATGAGCTCAACCGTTTCACCCAGGGCCTGAAGGGTCTGGACGGGCAGTTCAGCCAGCAGGTGTTCGACAGCAAGGGCAAGGTCAAGGAAACCACCAGCGGCCGCGTGGCGCTGTCGGCGCCGCGCCTGTTCCGCTGGGAATACATCAAGCCGCACGAGCAGCTGATCGTGGCCGACGGCAAGAAGGTCTGGGTGTACGAAAAGGACCTCGAGCAGGCCACCGTGCGCGGGCAGGGTGCCGAGGAGCAGAACAGCCCGCTGACCGCGCTGATCAATCCGGCGTTGCTGGACAAGCAGTACGACGTCAGTGAGGAGGCGGCCGCCCGCGATGGCCTGCAGTGGCTGTCGCTGAGCCCCAAGCGCGAGACCGACACCGCCTTCCAGTACGCTGCGCTCGGCTTCAACGCGCAGGGCCTGGCCCGGATGGAAGTGGTGGACGCGGTGGGTCAGCGCACGGTGATCAACTTCACCGGCTGGAAGCGCAACCCGTCCTTCGCCGCCGGCACCTTCAGCTTCGCTCCGCCCAAGGGCACCGACGTCATCGGCGAGTAGAGCCAGGCCACGCCTGGCTGAAGCCTCCCCGATACCCCACCTCCGACCTCCACGCGTAGAGCCAGGCCATGCCTGGCTGAAGCCTTCCCGATACCCTCTCCGCCGCACGCGTAGAGCCAGGCCATGCCTGGCTGGGTCCTCCCAACATCCTGCCCGCCGCACGGAGAGCAGCCAGGCATGGCCTGGCTCTACCGGGATGCAAAATGCGCCCGCCGCACGGAGGGCAGCCAGGCATGGCCTGGCTCTACCGGGGTGCGACATGCGCCCGCCGCACGGAGAGCAGCCAGGCATGGCCTGGCTCTACCGGGATGCGAAATGCGTCCGCCGCTCGGAGAGCAGCCATCCGGTGCCGATCCGACGTGGGTTCACGCACGCCCGCGATAGAATATGCGCGTGGCCAGAAACCGAACGACATTCAACGGGCCCGATCTGCTGACCGTGGATCGGGACAACATGCGTCCGCTCGCCGAGCGGATGCGCCCGCAGACGCTGGACGAAATGGTCGGGCAGAAACGACTGCTCGCGCCGGGCAGCGCGCTGCGCCGCGCGGTCGAGTCCGGGCATGTGCACTCGATGATCCTGTGGGGGCCGCCAGGCTGCGGCAAAACCACGCTGGCGCTGCTGCTGGCGCATTATGCCGATGCCGAGTTCCGGGCGATCTCGGCGGTGCTGTCCGGCCTGCCGGAGGTTCGCCAGGTGCTGGCCGAGGCGGCCCAGCGTTTCGCCGACGGGCGCCGCACGGTGCTGTTCGTCGATGAGGTGCACCGGTTCAACAAGGCGCAGCAGGATGCGTTCCTGCCGCATATCGAGCGCGGCACCATCGTCTTTGTCGGTGCCACCACCGAGAATCCTTCGTTCGAATTGAACTCGGCGCTGTTGTCGCGTTGCCGGGTGCACGTGCTCGAATCGGTGTCGCCGGCCGACATCGTCGAGGCCCTGGAGCGCGCGCTGCACGACAGCGAGCGTGGCCTGGGCGGTGAAGACCTGCAGGTGGCGCCGGAGTCGCTGCTGGAAATCGCCACCGCCGCCGACGGTGACGTGCGCCGCGCGTTGACCCTGCTGGAGATCGCCGCCGAGCTGGCTGGTGGCGACGGCGGCCGCATCAGCCCGGAGATGCTGCTGCAGGTGCTGGCCGACCGCACCCGGCGTTTCGACAAGGGCGGCGAGCAGTTCTACGACCAGATCTCGGCCCTGCACAAATCGGTGCGCAGTTCCAATCCCGATGCCGCGCTGTACTGGTTGACGCGCATGCTCGATGGCGGCTGCGACCCGTCCTACCTGGCACGACGGCTGACCCGCATGGCGATCGAGGACATCGGCCTGGCCGATCCTCGCGCGCAGTCGATGGCATTGGAGGCCTGGGATATCTATGAGCGCCTCGGCAGCCCGGAGGGTGAGCTGGCCTTCGCGCAGCTGGTGCTGTATCTGGCCAGCACCGCCAAGTCGAATGCCGGCTACGCCGCCTTCAACAAGGCCAGGCAGGAGGTGCGCGAGACCGGCACCCAGGAGGTGCCGCTGCACCTGCGCAACGCGCCGACCAGGTTGATGAAGGAGCTGGGCTACGGCAAGACGTACCAGTACGACCACGATGCCGACGGCGGCATTGCCCTGGACCAGACCGGGTTCCCCGATGCGATGGGTGAGCGGGTCTACTACGAGCCGGTGCCGCGCGGACTGGAAATCAAGCTGAAGGAAAAACTTGACCGGCTGCGTGCCGCGCGCGAACAGGCGCGCGTCGGGAAGGGCGCGTCCTGATGGATGGGGTGACGGTGTGGTGGCAGCAGTTGGGCCTGGTCATGGCCGGTGGCGCGCTGGGTGCGGCACTGCGCTTCATGGTCGGCGATGCGATGCTGCGCCAGTTCGGCAACGGCTTTCCGTGGGGCACGCTGACGGTCAACCTGGTCGGCGCGTTCGCCGCCGGTTACGTGATGATCTGGCTGCAAAGCCGTGGCAATGCCGCGCTCTATTGGCGGGCGTTCCTGATCGTGGGGATCATCGGCGGGCTGACCACGTTCTCGTCGATGATGCTCGAGTCGCTGCTGTTCACCCGCACCGATCGCGGCCTGATGCTGCCGCTGTACCTCGGCGTCAGCCTGGTGGGCGGCATGCTGTTGGTGTGGGCGGGTGCGCGCGCGGCGGAGGCGTGGCGCTGGTAGCAGCGCGCGTCACTCCACCGGCGCTGTCGGTTGCCCTTCAGGTCCGGTGCCATCGCGGCCAGAGCGCGCTCTCATCGGTGGTAAACGCAGAAATCCGCTGAAAACGCTGGATTAAAGTGATGTCTCACGATATCGTGCGCGCCCCCGCACGCATTCCCGTCCGTCATGCGCGATGAACAAGACCCCGGCACCCTGGAACTGACGCTGCCGCGCAAACGCGGCCGTCCGCCCACGTTCGGCTACGCGATGACCGATGCGCAGCGCGCTGCCCGCTACCGCGCACGCCGTGCCGGGCAGGCCGGTCATGCCGACGTGCGTTCCTGCAGCGACATGGTGTTGCTGGACAAGATCCGTGCGGCGATCAGCAGCAAGGATCCGGAGCTGACCGGCTTTCTGGTCCACGTGCTGTGGCAGCGGTATCCGCTCCAGCTCAAGTAGGGCATTCCTCGCCCAGCATCGCCACCGCCTGGCGCAGGTGCTGCAGTAGTCGGTCCACCTCCGCCCAGTCGGGACGTTCGGCAAGGGCCAGCTCGTGCAGGTCGCTGGCGGTGCCGGCCAGCGACTCGCGTCCGAGCATGCGCAATACCCCTGCCGCGCGGTGTGCGTGGTGGCGCAGCCGGCGCGCGTCGGCGTCCGTGCACGCCAGCGTCACCGCCAGCAGTTCTTCCTGCAGCGCGAGCAGGAACGGGGCCCAGAGCGGATCGTTGTCATTCACGCGCGGCGGACCGGGGCGCGTCTCCTCGGTGCTGACGCCCAGCACCGACAGCAGCTGCGCCTGGTCCAGGGGTTTGCACAGCACCGCGTCCATGCCGCTGGCACGGCAGCGCTGTACGTGGGCCTGCGAGCTGGACGCGGAGAAGGCCACCAGCAATGCGGGCGCCCGCGCATGCGCACGTTCCATCTCGCGCAGGGCACCGGCCAGCTGGTAGCCGCTCATGTCGGCCAGGTCGCAGTCGATCAGCACGACGGTGCTTGCATGGGCGGCCTGCAGGCGCAACGCGTTGCCGCCGTCGGCGCAGGCCCTGACCGAGGCGCCGAGGGTGACCAGCTGGCGTGCGACGAAGACCCGGTTGACCGGATGATCCTCGACCAGCAGCAGACTGAAGCCGGCCAGCGGCAGCGACGAGGCCTGCGCGGCAGGCGCAGGGACCGACACCGGCAGGGTGACCTCGAAGCGACTGCCCAGGTCGGGCTCGCTGTGCAGCTGGATGCGGCCACGCAGGGCCTCCACCAGGTCGCGGCAGATCGACAGGCCCAGTCCGGCACCGCCCATGCTGCGCGAGTGTGCGTCGTGGGCCTGCGCGAACGGCTTGAAGACACTGGACTGTCGCGCGGCCGGAATGCCGATGCCGGTGTCGCTGACCACCAGTTGAAGGTGGTCGCTGTCGGCGTCGTGCAGGAGGGTCAGCTGCACCTCCACGCCCCCCTGTGCGGTGAACTTCAGTGCATTGCCCAGCAGGTTGCTGAGGATCTGGCGTACCGCCACCGCGTCCGTGCACAGCTGCGGGAGGGGATCGGGGGCCACGTGCAGGTGCAGCCGCAAGCCCTTTGCTTCGGCCGCGGGCCGGATCGCGGTGATGCAGTCCTGTGCCAGCTGCTGGATGTCGTGCCATTCCATGCAGGGCTCGAACTGGCCGGCCGCCATGCGTGAATAATCCAGTGCGTGGCCGAGCAGCTGGCGCAGCCCGACTCCTGCCGCGCGTGCGGCATCCACCAGCTGGCGCTGGCCCTTGTCCAGTGTGGACTGGTCAAGCAGGTCCACCGAGGCCACCAGCGCCTGCGCCGCATTGCGCACTTCGTGGCTCATCACGCCGATGAAACGCGCCTGGCGCCGCTCGCTGCGCTGGGCGGACTGGCGGGTGCGGATCAGCCAGAAGCCGATCGCCAGCAGCACCGACAGGGCCATCCCGGCCGACAGCATTTCCCAGCGGAAATGCTGGAACAGGGCAGACAGCGAGGGCACATCGAAGTAGTGATGCTGGGCGAGCCGCTGCAACACCTCCGCATGCTGCTGCGGTGTGATCGCCTTCATCGCCGCGTCGATCTCCTTCAGCATGCCCCGGTCCGCGGCGCGGGCAACCAGATGGACGTTGCCGGGCATGCCGGCCGGTGCGCTGTGCAGCACGAGGCTGTCGGCGTGGTCGCGGCGGACCAGGGGACGCACCAGCACGTCCAGCCCCAGGGCAGCGTCGGTCACCCCGGTCTCGACCGCCCACAGCGCGCCGGACAGGTCGGCGGCGGTGATCACCTGCAGGTGCGGATAATGCAGTTGCAGCCACGCGGGATAGCGGCTGCCCTGGACCACGGCCACGCTGTGCGGCGAGCCGCTCTCCAGGTCGAACACGCTGGCGTCGGCATGGCGGGTGGCCATCAGCGTCTGCCCCCGGTAGTACGGCGGCGAGGTTGTCAGCGCGCAGGGCGGCGCGTCATCGAGGTCGCCGAGCAGCAGGGTGAGGTCGGCCTCCCGCGTGCAGAGGGCGTCGAGCGCGGCCGTGCTGGATGGCACGGCGTATTCCTTGAAATGCAGGCCCGTGCTTGCCGTTACCAGGTCCGAGTAGCCATGGGCCAGGCTGGCAAACCGGGTCGGCTGGGAAGACTGCGCCAACGCGCGGTGCTGTCCGGGATCCAGTGCGATCCGCACGCTGCGCGGCGATGGCGATGGCGATGGCGGCGGTGACGTCGCCGCCGTCGCGGCATTGGCGGCGGCGACCACCAGAAAGGCGGCGGCCAACCAGACACGCGCGAGCGACATCATACGACCGCCAGTTCATGGCGCAACGTGTAGAGGTCGCCGTCGGTGCGCAGTCCCAGCTTGCGGAATGCGGCCTGTTTCTGCGTGCTGACGGTCTTGATGCTGCGATGGCGTCGCAGCGCGATCTCGCTCACGGTCATGCCGGTCAGGCACAGTCGCAGCACTTCACGCTCGCTGCGTGAAAGCGCCGCTTCCTCAAGCTCTTCGCCACAGCCGCGCGGCAGGCGGCACAGGCCGCTGGCAACCTGGGTCACCGCCATCGCCAGGGCATCCAGGCGCTCGTTCTTGGTGACCACGCCGGCCGCGCCGGCGGCGATGATCGTGGACACCATCACCCGGCTGGAGTGCGCGGTGAACAGCAGCAGGCGCACCCACGGGAACCGCTCGCGCAGCAGCTGCAGCACGTGAAGGCCGGGCAGATCGTCTTCGCCCAGCGTGTAATCGATGACGGCCACATCCACGCGCGTTGTCGCCAGCGTTGCGAACAAACCGCTGCTGTGCGCATGGCTGCCGACCACCTCGAAGGAAGGGTCGGCAGAGAGATGGACGAAGCTGCCATGCCGGACAACATCGTGGTCGTCGAGCAGGGCGATCTTCAGGGTGCAGGGGGAGGCCTGTCCGCTCATGGGATCTGTTTGCTGTTGGACAATGGAAGGCATGCGATAGAGAGTGTTGACGAATTCTCCCCGTTCGGAAGCGTATCGATGCTGCTTGAGCACGAATTTAAGACGATTCCTAGATGCAGTACGCGAGCGCCGTCACTATCCGCGTGCGTCCTTCACACGTAGCCCGCCCGGAAATCAGCGTCGCTCGCGTTCGATCAGCCTGGCCAGGCGTCCGCCGAGTTCGTGCACCAGCGGGTCCGCGCCGGGGCGGTGCAGGAGGGCGATTTCCATGCTTTCCATCGGCGGCAGTCCGTGCCGACGATTCAACGCGCGGTGTTCGCGCGTCATCGCCCGCGCCGGCAGCAGGCTGATGCCCATGCCATCGGCGACCGCGCCCTGGATGCCGCCGAGACTCGAACTGGTGAAGCTGATCCGCCAGCGACGGCCCATGGCCTCGACGGCGGCGATGAGGTCATCGCGGTACAGTCCGCGTGGTGGGAAGGTCACCAGCGGGACCGGGTCCAGTGCGATGCAGGGGCTGCGTGCACTGTCCACCCAGCGCATCGGCTCGGGCCAGCAGGCCGTGGCCTGGCGGCTGTTGCGCCGCTGCTTGATCAGGACCAGGTCCAGTTCGCCATGGTCATAGCTGGTGGCCAGGTCGCGGCTGAGCCCGCTGGTGACTTCCAGCTTCACCTGCGGATGCCTGCGGTTGAAGCTGCCCAGCAGGTGCGTGGTGCGGGCGTTGACGAAGTCCTCGGGCACGCCAAGGCGCAGGGTGATCGCCACCGTGGCGCCAGCCAGTGCCCCGAGCATCTGTTCGTTCAGGGCCAGCATCTGCCGGGCATGCCCCAGCAGCGTCTGTCCGGCGTCGGTGGGATGCACCTCGCGATTGCCGCGCACCAGCAATGGATGTCCGGCCATGTCCTCGAGGCGACGGATCTTCTGGCTGATCGTGGATTGGGTGGAGTGCAGGCGCGCGGCGGCAGTGGTGAAACTGCCGCAGTCGGCAACGGTCACGATGGCACGCAGCAGGTCCAGATCGAACAGGCTGCGATTCGGTTTTGCACTGGTGCTCACGGTGCCATCCATCTGCTGCATGGGGCTGGAGTTCTACCATGGCGCCATGGGGGCGGCAAACGGCGTGGGAGCGCTCAGTGCCCGGCCGATGCCTGCGCACGCGCGAGGCTGCGGGCGACGCGTTGCCCGGCCTCGTGCAGCTTCTGCTGCAGGGCCGGTGGCCCGAGAACCTCGAACTCCAGGTCCAGCGCCATCAGCCAGTACACGATCGCGCCCAGCGGGCTGGCCCCGCAGGTCAGCAGGCAGCGCTCCGCATCCACCGGCTCGAGGCTGCCTGCCGAGGCCGGAATCTGCCGCTGCATGCTGGCCAGCGGGGCGTGCAGGATCACGCGTGCCTGTTCGCTGTATTGACCCAGCGACAGGGATTGCGCCACCCAGGTGCGGAGGTCGCCGTTGCCCGGGGCAGGGCGCGGACTGAAGTGCGCGCCCACGGTCGGTGCGGCCACGATGCGGTCGATGCGGAATGTCCGCCAATCCGCGCGGGCCGTGCACCACGCCACCAGGTACCAGCGTCGATCCGTGTGGACCACGCCCTGGGGTTCGACCCGACGCCGGGTGCGCTGGTCGTTGCGGTCGGCGTAGTCGAAGTGCACCTGCAGCTGGTCGCGGCAGGCGCCGGCCAGCGCCGCCAGCACGCCGGCATCGACCACCGGGCCGGACTGGTCCAATGGCAGGATGGTCGAGCGCAGCGCGTCCAATCGCCTGCGCAGCCGCGGCGGCATCACCTGTTCCAGCTTCACCAGTGCGGTGATCGCGGTCTGCTCGATGCCGCTGATGGTGCCGGTCACGGCGGTGCGCAATGCAATGGCGGCGGCCAGCGCTTCCTCGTCGTCGAGCAGCAGCGGCGGCAGGGCGCGGCCGGCGCGGAAGGCGTAGCCGCCGGCCACGCCACTGCTGGCCTGGACCGGGTAGCCGAGCTGGCGCAGTCGATCGATGTCGCGGCGCAGGGTGCGCGGATGTACCTGCATGCGTTCGGCCAACGCGGCACCGGCCCAATGCGGTCGCGATTGCAGCAGGGACAGCAGGCTGAGCAGGCGGGCGGACGCGGTGAGCATGGCGGCAGTGTGGTGGCTGATCGGGGACAGGTTCTGTCCGCAATGGTGTCTAGCCTGTGGGCAGGGTGCAAGGCCGGCACGGCTGCACATTTCCCATGACCACCCACAAGGAGTTCCGCATGTCTCTCGTCTTCTATTGGCACCCGATGTCCAGCGCTACGCCGGTCGCCTGCGCGCTGGCCGAACTGGCGGTGCCGCACGAGCGGGTCGAAATCGATATCCGCAACGGCGAACAGCGCACGCCGGCGTACCTGGCCATCAACCCCAACGGCAAGGTGCCGTGCCTGGTGGTCGATGGCACGCCGTTGTTCGAGGGTCTGGCGATCCTGCAATGGCTGGGCGCGCAGTATGGCGTGGCGCAGGGACTGTGGCCGAAGGAGGGTACGCCGGAGCGGCTGCAGGCGCTGTCGTGGACCACCTGGGCCTATGTCACCTACGCGGCGCTGCTGTCGCGCCTGTGGCTGGCGACCCGCGAGCAGGCACTGCAGAACCACGACCATGCCGCCGCCGCCCTGGCCGGGGTCAATGATCTGCTGGACATCCTCGATGCGCGGTTGAGCGGACGAACCTGGATGCTGGGCGAGGACTACTCGCTAGTCGATCTGGTGGTCGGTTCGGTGGTGGGCTACGGCGTGTACTTCGGTGCCGACGTGGAAGCGCATCCGCAGGTCAAGGCGTGGTTGACCGCGCTGCAGGCGCGCCCGGCAATGCAGGGCGCCGTGTAGGTCGCCGCATGCTCCGGTCCCGTCGCAGCGGTGCGGCGGGACAGGTATTCAGGACCTGCATGTGCGGCATGTCGAAATTTAACTGGTGCATGCCGGCGATGCAGTCTTATGGTGGCGCGTCCCCTTGACTCAAGCCGCCCATGAAGACCTTGCTGCGCCCCGTGGTTCCCGCTCTGCTGATGCTGGCTGCACCGGCGTTCGCCGCCGAGCAGGCCGATCTGATCATCCGCCATGTCACGGTGGTGGATGTCGAACACGCGAGCACCGTGGCCAATCAGAGCGTGGTGGTGCGCGGCGCCGATATTGTCGCGGTGGGCGAAGACAAGACCATTGCCGCGCAGTGGCGCGCGCCGCAACGCATCGAGGCAAAGGGTCGCTATCTGATGCCCGGCCTGTGGGACATGCACGTGCATTTTGGCGGCGGTCCCGAACTCATTGAAGAGAACAAGGCGCTGCTGCCGCTGTACATCGCGCACGGCATCACCGGCATTCGCGACGCCTCCGGCGATCTGCCCGAACAGGTGCTGCAATGGCGTGGACAGATCCGCGACGGCAGCCTGGCCGGACCGCAGCTGTTCACTTCTGGCGCCAAGATCGAAGGCATCAAGCCGGTCTGGAAGGGTACCCTCGAAGTGGGCAGCCAGGCCGACCTGGATGCGGCCTTCGTGCGGTTGAAGAAGGACCAGGTGGACTTCGTCAAGATCACCGACAGCACGCTGACGCCCGAACTGTTCCTGGCCGCGGTGCGTGGCGCGCGTGCCAATGGCCTGCGTGCGTCCGGGCATATCCCGATGGCCTTGACCGTGCAGCAGGCGGTGGACGCCGGCATCAGTTCGATCGAGCACCTGGACTACGCCTACAAGGCCGGGGTCAAGGATGAGGCTGCGATCGCCGCGGACTTCGCGGCCGGGCGCATCGACCGGGCGGAAGCCAATCGCCGCCTCGACGCAGGTTTCGATCGCGCTACCGCCATGGCCGCGTATCGCGGGTTCGCCGCAAAGGGCGTGTATGTAACCCCCACGCTCAACGGTGGCCGCATCCTGGAATTCCTGGACCAGGACGACCATGCCAAGGATCCTTACCTGGCCTATATCGGTCCGAAGCTGCAGGCGACCTACACCTGGCGCGTGGAGCGCGCGGCGAAAGCCACGCCGGCGCAGATCGAGGCGCGGCACCAGGAATACCATCAGGTTGCAGCGGTGCTGCCGATGCTGCAGCAGGCCGGCGTCACCCTCATGGCCGGCACCGATGCAGGCTTCCTCAACTCGTTCAACTACCCGGGCATCGGTCTGCACGACGAGCTGAGCCTGTTCGTCAAGGAGGGGCTGACGCCGGCGCAGGCGCTGTCGGCGGCCACGCGCGCGGGACCGGCATGGTTCGGCATGCTGGATCGCTATGGTGGCGTGGCGGTTGGCAAGGCAGCCGATCTTGTGCTGCTCACGCACAACCCGCTGGAGGACATCAACGCTACCCGCGGCATCGACACCGTGGTGCTGCGCGGGCACGTGTACGACCGCAAGGCGCTGGACGCGTTGCTCACCCAGACCCGGGCGCGGGTGGCGGGGTGGAAGGCCGCGGCGGAGTAACCGCGTCAATACCGGATTCGGCCATCCAAAAGAACCTGAACAACTGCTATCCTGCGCGCCGCCCTGCTACATGGCGCGCGTCCGCGCCCATGGAGAGGCAGGTCCTTTCCACCTTCAGGATGAAGTGAATCCGATGAAATCGATGTTTGTTCCGCTCACGCGTTATGCCCAGTTCGATGGCCGCGCCGGTCGCAAGGAATACTGGATGTTCCAGCTGTTCCTGTTCCTGGTGATGGTGGTTGGCTACGCCGGCGTTGGTATTGGCGCTTCGATGGACAGCGGCCTGGTGTCGGGCGTGTTCGGTGCGTTGCTGGGTCTGTTCTGGCTGGCGGTGCTGGTGCCGGCGCTCGCCGTGGCGATCCGTCGCATGCACGACATCGACAAGTCCGGTTGGGTGCTGCTGTTCGGCCTGATTCCGTTCGTGGGCGGCATCATCCTGTTCGTGTTCAACGTGCTGCCGGGTACCCCGGGCGAAAACCGCTTCGGTCCGGTGCCGCCGACGGTCTGATCGACCGCCGGTACCGCAGTTGAAAACGCCCCGCACTGCGGGGCGTTTTTTTTGGGTTCTTCTCCCGTCGGAGGCAGCGTCTTGCTGCAAGGGCCGTCGCGGCGTGAGCGCGACGCTACCGGTGGCGACGAGCAGTGCCGACTGCATGC
>NZ_DAMAGC010000073.1:0-13951 GCF_031995405.1 Stenotrophomonas sp.
ACATCGGGCCGCCTCCGGCGGCTGGCAGGACGTGTACCAGCACCGCTCGCAGGTGCTGGGCTGCGAGATGAAGGTCGCTGTCTACCTGCCGCCACAGGCGGCCACGCAGAAGCTGCCGGTGCTGTACTGGCTGAGCGGGCTGACCTGCACCGAGCAGAACTTCATCACCAAGGCCGGTGCGCAGCGCTATGCCGCCGAGCACGGGGTGATCCTGGTGGCGCCGGACACCAGTCCGCGCGGCGATGACGTCGCCGATGCCGAAGGCTATGACCTGGGCAAGGGCGCCGGCTTCTACCTCAACGCCACCGAGCAGCCGTGGGCGCCGCACTACCGCATGTACGACTACGTGGTGGATGAGTTGCCGGCGCTGATCGAGGCACATCTACCGGCAAGCGAGGCGCGCAGCATCAGCGGGCATTCGATGGGCGGGCATGGCGCGCTGGTGATCGCGTTGAAGAATCCGGGGCGCTACCGCAGCGTGTCGGCGTTCTCGCCGATCGTCGCACCCACCCGCGTGCCGTGGGGACAGAAGGCCTTCGCCGCCTATCTGGGCGAGGACCGCAGCACCTGGTCGGCCTGGGATGCCAGCGAACTGGTCGTCAGCGCCGAAGAGCGTCTGCCGTTGCTGATCGACCAGGGCGGCGGCGATGAATTCCTCGCCACCCAGCTGCAACCGCAGTGGCTGCAGGCCGCCTGCACCGCCGCCGGCCACCCGTTGCAACTGCGCCTGCAGCCGGGCTACGACCACAGCTACTACTTCATCAGCAGCTTCATCGGCGAGCACATCGCCCACCACGCCAAGGCGCTGCACGCCTAGAGCCACCCCGCAGGCGAGGCCGAAACAAGGTAGAGCCACCCCATGGGTGGCTGCACGGATGGCACCAGAGCATGCGAGGCTGCGATGCCGGATCGAAGAGCAGCCACGCATGGCGTGGCTCTACCGGGCGGCAGCGGCAGCACCGGCCAGGAAGGCGTTGCACGCGTAGAGCCACCCCATGGGTGGCTGCACGGATGTCAGCAGGCCATGCGGGGCTGCGATGCCGGATCGAAGGGCAGCCACGCATGGCGTGGCTCTACCGGGCGGCAGCGTGAGTACCGGCCACGGCGGCGTTGCACGCGATGTTCAGCAGGTAGAGCCACCCCATGGGTGGCTGCACGCGATGTCACCAGGTCATGCGGCGCTGCGATGCCGGATCGGAGGGCAGCCACGCATGGCGTGGCTCTACCGGGCCGGCAGTACCGGCCACGCATGGCGTGGCGCTACGCGTCGTCTTCTTCGGCGGCTTCGCGGCCCTGCTGGCGGATCAGGGCCTCTTCGCGCGCATCGTTGATCGCGTGGCGCACGCTGTCCAGGTCGATGGTGGTCTCGTCGTGCACGAAGGTGCCGGTGAGCGGGCTGTCGGGCAGCAGGTCGCCGGCTTCGAACAACGCCCACATCTCCTCGCCGTACCAGCTGTCCAGCAGCTCCGGCGCGAACCGGCCCAGGTAGGCGGTGAGGTTGTTGACGTCACGCAGCAGCATGCTGCGCGCGGCGTTGTTGCCACCGGCGCTGACCACCTGCGGGAAGTCGATCACCACCGGGCCGTCCGGGCCCACCAGCACGTTGTACGGCGACAGATCGCCGTGGATCAGGCCGCAGCACAGCATGCGCACCACCTGGCGGACCAGGGTCTGGTGGAACTCGCGTGCCTGGTCCGGCTCCAGCTCCACCTCGCCCAGCCGGGCAGCGGAGAAGCCGTCCGCGTCGGTGACCAGTTCCATCACCAGCACGCCGTGGTAGTAGCCGTGCGGCTCGGGCACGCGCACACCGGCGTCGCGCAGCTGGTACAGCGCGTCCACCTCCGTGTTCTTCCAGGCGGTTTCCTGCTGCTTGCGCCCGTACTTGCTGGCCTTGCCCACCGCACGCGCCTCGCGGCTGCCACGCACCTTGCGGCCTTCCTGGTACTGCACGCGCTGCTGGAAGCTGCGCTGGGCCATGTCCTTGTAGACCTTGGCGCAGCGCACATCGTCGCCGCTGCGTACCACGTATACCGCTGCTTCCTTGCCGCTCTTGAGCGGGCGCAGCACTTCATCGATCACGCCGTCGTCGATCAGCGCCTGCAGGCCTTGGGGGGTCTTCACGGAATCTCGGGGTTGTGGCCGGCGCCAATGCGCCCGCCGGAAAGGGGGAGGGATTTTCGCATCTTCGGGGCGGCCCGGCCATCGGCGGCCGGTGCCAGCCGTTCAGCCCGACGGCCAACCCGGCTCACGGCAGCCCCTGTTCCCCCCGCAGAACCGGGTACGGGTTGAGCGATTCGCCCTTCCACCACTGCTTTTCCGGGCCCAGCGCATGGATCTCGAAGTGCAGGTGCGGCGCCTCCGGGCTGGCATTGCCGGTACTGCCGACATAGCCGATCACCTGGCCGCGCTTGACCTGCTGCTTCTCGGCAAGGCCATCGGCGTAGCGCTGCAGGTGGGCGTAGTAGTAGCAATACCGGCCACCGGGCTCGAACTGGTACACGGTCAGCCCACCGCGGGCGCTGTCGAACAGCTTCTCCACGGTGCCATCGGCCACGGCCAGTACGGGCGTGCCAGCCGGGGCCAGGATGTCGATCGCATCGTGGACGCGGCCTTCGCTGCGCGCATCCGTGAAGGTGTCCTGCAACTGGGCAGCGGTGATGCCCTGGACCGGCAGCAGCAGGCCGGTGCCATCGGCCGGGGCGGGCGTCGGGGCGGGCGTCGGGGCGGACGGCGCGGCAGCGATCGGCGTCGCCATAGGAACCACCGCCGTGGAGCTTGCAGTGCTGGCGACGGCGGCGGGAACGGCGCGTGCCGGCGCCGCCAGTACCGCCGGCGATGTCAGCGCGACGACGGGCGCGTCTTCCGCGCGCGGCCCCAGCCACCACCAGCCTGCCACGCCGATCACCAGTCCCAGTGCGAGCAGTTTGGGCAGCGTCATCGCATCACTCCTGCATCACCACCGGCACCGAGGCGTCCACCGCGTCGGCAACCTGAAGGGCATCCCAGTTGGTCATGCGCACGCAGCCGTGCGATTCGGTCTTGCCCACGTGGCCCGGCTCGGGCGTGCCGTGCAAACCGTAGTGTGGCTTGGAGATATCGATCCAGACGCGCCCGACCGGATTGTTCGGGCCGGGCGGCAGCAGCGCCTTGCTTTCCTTCTTGCTCGCATCCCAGAACAGCTTGGGGTTGTAGTGGAAGGTCGGCTCGCGCGAGATGCCCAGGATCTTCCAGGTGCCGATCGGCAGCGGATCGTGCTTGCTGCCCGACGACACCGGGAACTGCGCGTACACCTTGCCCTGTGCGTCATACAGGCGCAGGGTGGAATCGGACTTGTCGATCACCAGCTTGGCCGCCTTCGGCAACGCGGCCGGGGCGATGTTGGGTACCTGGATCTCGCTGCCGGCCTTGGCCAGGTCGACGCCGGGGTTGAGCGTGCGCAGCAGCTCGGGCGACGCATGGAACCGTTCGCCCAGCGACTCCTGCACGGAGGTGAAGCCCAGCGCCTTGAGCTTGGCCTGCTCGGCCGGCTTCTTCGGGATCGGCTGGAACGGGCCGGCCACGTCCTCGGCGGTGAGCGTATAGCGGGCAAGCACCGGCGTGGTGTCCGGCTGCAGCGCCTGCCAGGTGGCATCGTCGAGTTCGCCGGTGACCTTCAGCCCACGGGCGGCCTGGAAACCGGCCACCGCACGCTTCTGGTTCGACCCGGGCAGACCATCGATTTCGCCGGGCGAGAAATGCACGCGGTCCAGCAGGACCTGTGCATGCAGGTCCGAGCGCGCACCGGTGGCCGGGGCGGCGCTCTCGGCGATGGGCGCCGGCAGGGCGGCCGGGGTCTGCGCCCACGCCGGCGCAGCGCAGGCCAGGGCGAGGGCAAGGAACGGGGCAGTGGCGCGCGGGCGCAGGGTCATCGAGAACTTCCGGTACGGGACTGGATTTCACCTTGCCGCAGCAGCCTGCACGCGTGCCGTGAAAACGCTGACGGGCACCTGAGTGCGATGGCGAAGGACGCGGCGTATACACGCTGTGAAGCGCATCGAATCGTTGATCGGCGCTGTACAGGATCCGCGCTATCGTGGGGCGACATCGTTCCGGGCAGGGGATCGCATGGCAGCATGGTTGGCGGCGTTGTACCTGTTGTGCCACGGCGTGGCCCTGGCGTTGCTGCCGGGCCATGCGCAGGCGTTGTCATTCTCGTTCCTGATCGGCGCGCCCCTGCTGGCGGCGTTTGCCTGCCTGTGGCGCATGCGATTCAGCGAGGCCCGCGTGGGCTGGCTGGCACTGGCGGTGGGCATGGTGCTGTGGGCTGGCGGCATGGCACTGAACATGTACCAGGAAGTCGGACGCGGCAATCCCGATGCGACGCCCGGCGCGAGCATGCTGCTCTACGTGCTGTACGGGGTGCCGCTGACATTTGCGATGGCACACCCGCGGCATGAGCCGTGGTACCTGGTCGTCATCGACGGTGCGCTGGCGGTGCTGCTCGGCTACCTGTTCTTCGTGCACACCTTTTCCTTCGCCACGATGAGCGATGCACCGGCGCAGGGGGTCAACAGCCTGCGCCTGATGTTCGACATCGAAAACCTGTTCATCGCCGTGTTCGCGCTGGTGCGTTACCTGGCCAGCGAAGACGGCTTTCGGCGAGTGTTCTTCCGCGCGTTGTCGGTGTTCGCTTGGCTGTATCTGGCGATGGCCGCCTACATCAACCACTTCGCCACCGACGCCAGTTACGGCGGTCTGACCGACGTGCTGATCGACCTGCCGTTCCTGCTGCTGGCACTGCTCGCCCTGCGCGGTGGTGCGGAGGTGGAGGACGCCACGCCGCGCCGGCTGGCATTGGCGGTACGCGCCGGCAGTCCGCTGATCCTGCCGGCCGCGCTGCTGGTGGTATCGGCCTTGATGGTGGACCGGCACCCGCACCTGGCGGTGGTCGGCTTCGCACTGGCCACGCTGGGCTCGGGTCTGCGTGGGGTGGTGATGCAGGTGCGCGCGATGGAGCGCCAGGACCAGCTGGATGTGCTGTCCCGTGTGGACGCGCTGACCGGGGTGGCCAACCGCCGCCAGTTCGACCAGGTACTGCAGGCCGAATGGAGCCGCGCGCGGCGCAACGGCCAGGGGCTGGCGCTGCTGATGGTGGACATCGACCATTTCAAGCAGTTCAACGACCGCTTCGGCCACCCGCTGGGGGATGCGTGCCTGCGCGAGGTCGCCACGACGCTGGCCGGCTGCGCCACGCGCGGCTCGGACGTGGTGGCGCGCTACGGAGGGGAGGAGTTCGCGGTGGTGGTTCCGGCAACGACGCGCGACGGCGCGCTGGCGCTGGCCGAGACCATGCGGCGAGCGGTGGGGCGGGTGCGCCTGGCCTCGCCCGGTGCGGTCAGCCAGATCGGTGTGACCGTCAGCATCGGGGTGGCGCACATCGCGCACGTCACCTCGTCCGATCCCGGTGGCCTGCTGGCGGCCACCGATGCGGCGTTGTACGAGGCCAAGCGGCACGGCCGCAACCGGGTGGTGGAGGCGCAAGTTGGCGTGGCTTCCCTCGCGGGCGCGACGCCGCGATGACCCGGTCGCTGCGGCGTCACGCCCTGCGCCGCTCGTAGTCAGGCCCCGTCGCGCACTTCCACCAGGACCGGGCACGGGGCATGGTCGATGGTCCATTGGCCGACGGAACGCTCGAACAGGCGTTCCATGCCGGACAGATGCCGGTGCCCGATCACGATCAGGTCGCAATCGTGCTGTCGGGCGTAGTCGCACAGCACCTGCGCCGGTTCGCCCGCCGGATGGCTGGCCACGGCGTCGATACCGCGCTCACGCAGCGCGTCCAGGGCCTGCTCCAGCAACTGCGCCGCCTGCTGGCGCTGGGCATCGGCGGCGCGGTACTCAATGCGATCGCTGCGCGGCGCAGCATCGTCCAGCGCATAGGCCGGATCGAGCACGCACAGCAGGTGCAGACGGGTGTGCGGGGTGGCCAGCGAGGCGGCCAAGGCCAGCACGCGGGCGTGCTGGGGGCCGCCGTCAATGGCGACCAGGAGGCTGTTGAACATGGGGCAGCTCGAAGCGGAGGGCGGCATGGTCGCGCAAAGCACGCCGGGCACCCATGCCGTGCGCCGCAGGCATGGATTGCGCTGAACGCATGGGTCTGGGATTTGGCATGTCGTAAAGTGACCGTCTCCCCCCAGCGCGCCACTGCCATGCCTGACCTCAACCTGCTGCTTGCGCTGGATGTCCTGATCGACGAATGCAGCGTGGTCGGTGCCGCGCGCCGGATGAACCTGAGCGCGCCGGCCATGAGCCGCACGCTGGGCCGCATCCGCGAGGCGGTCGGTGATCCGGTGCTGGTCCGCTCCGGGCGTGGCCTGGCCCCCACCCCGCGCGCCTTGCAGCTGCGCGAGCAGGTGCGCGAGGTGATCGAGCAGGCCCACCTGGTGTTCAACGCCGGCCGCGAGGTCGACATGATGACCCTGGAGCGCACCTTCAACATCCGCGCCAACGATGTGTTCGTGGGCACCTACGGCGGTCGCATGCGCGAACTGTTCCAGGCCCAGGCGCCCCGCGCGGTGCTGCGCTTCGTGCCCGAAGGCGATGGCGACGACGATGCCATGCAGCAGGGCCGCATCGACCTGCACATCAGCACTGCCGGCAGGCACGGCGCCGATACCAAGGTGCAGAACCTGTTCAGTACCTCCTTCTTCGGCGCCGCGCGCGAGGGCCACCCGATCTTCGACGCGGAGATCACGGCCGAGCGCTTCGCCGCCTTCGACCACATCGCCGTGTCGCGGCGGGGAGTGTCGTATGGGCCGATCGACGAGGAGCTGGCGACGCTGGGCCTGGTCCGCCGCGTCGCACAGATCATGCCGACCTTCCACTCGGCGATCTTCGCCGCCGCCGATTCGGACCTGATCCTGCCGCAGATGCCCAGCGTGATGCTGGGACGGCTGGAGCGGCTGGGCGTACCGCTGCGTCTGTTCGAACTGCCGATCCCGGTGCGCAGCGTCATTGTCGTACAGGCATGGCATGCGCGGCTGGACAGCGATCTGGCGCATCGCTGGCTGCGCCGCAGCATCAAGCACATGTGCGACGCAGCGTCCGCCGTGGCCTGAGTTTCAGCGGTTGCACGGCCGTTGCGGGTGACCTGCGGAGCGTGCGTTGGACGCACGTCAGAAGTGGCAGGCGCAGCATTTTTCGCAGCACTCCCACTGCCTAGACTGCCGCTCCCCGTCGTGGAGTGATGCCATGTCAACGTTGTATGCCGTGTCCCGCGCCCTCGCAGGCGGTGCACGATGAGCGCGGTTTCCACCGCGCTGCCCAACACTGCACCCGCATCCGCAGCACCGGTGCAGGGCGCGTTCGGCCTGCGTCTGGCGGTGGGATTGTGTGGCGTGCTGCTGGCGGTGCTGATCTCGGGCATCAACGAAAACGTCACCAAGGTGGCGCTGGCCGATATCCGCGGGGCGATGGGTTTCAGCGTCGATGACGGCAGCTGGATCGTGGCGCTGTATACGGCGATGTCGGTCAGTGCGATGGCGTTTGCGCCGTGGTGCGCGGTGACCTTTTCGCTGCGGCGCTTCGCACTGTGCATGATCGGTGCCTTCATGCTGCTGGGCGTGCTGTGCCCGCTGGCGCCGGACCTGCCATCGTTGTTGATCCTGCGCGCGCTGCAGGGCCTGGCCGGGGGCGCGTTGCCGCCGCTGCTGATGAGCGTGGCGCTGCGCTTCCTGCCGCCGGGCATCAAGCTGTACGGGCTGGCCGGGTATGCGCTGACCGCTACCTTCGGCCCCAGCCTGGGCACGCCGATGGCAGCCCTGTGGGTGGAGTACGTGGGCTGGCACTGGGCGTTCTGGCAGATCGTGCCGTGGTGCGTGGCCGCGATGGCGATGATCGGCTGGGGCCTGCCGCAGGACCCGCTGCGGCTGGAGCGTTTCGCACAGTTCAACGGGCTGGGCCTGGCGTTGGGCCTGCCGGCACTGGTGATGCTGGTGCTCGGGCTGGTGCAGGGGCCGCGGCTGGACTGGTTCGCCTCACCGCTGGTCTGCGCGCTGCTGGGCGGCGGCAGCGGGCTGCTGGTGCTGTTTCTCTACAACGAATGGTCGCACCCGCTGCCGTTCTTCAAGTTGCAGCTGCTTTCCAACCGCAACCTGAGCTATTCGCTGATCACCCTGGGCGGTGTGCTGTTCGTACTGTTGGCGGTCATCCTGATTCCCTCCAGCTTCCTCGCCAGGGTGCAGGGCTATCGTCCCCTGCAGACCGCGCCGTTGATGCTGTGGGTGGCCATTCCACAACTGCTGGCGCTGCCGTTGGTGGCGACCCTGCTCAACCAGCGCCGGGTGGATGCGCGCTGGGTGCAGGCCATTGGCCTGGCGATGCTCGGGCTGGCCTGCTGGATGGGGGCGCAGCTCACCACCGAGTGGAACCGCGACAACTTCATCCTGATGCAACTGGTGCAGATCTTCGCCCAGCCGATGGCCGTGCTGCCCTTGCTGATGCTGGCCACCGGCGGTCTGGCCCCGGCCGACGGTCCGTTCGCCTCGGCTTGGTTCAACACGGTCAAGGGCTTTTCCGCCGTGCTGGCCGGTGGCGTGCTGGAAGCGGCGACCACCGTGCGCAGCCACTTCCATTCCACCGTGCTGGTCGACCGCCTGGGCAACGCGCCCGGGCTTGACGCCGGTGCGGCATCGCTCAGCGCGCGCCTGCACGCCCAGGTGACCGCACTGACCTCGGCCGACCTCTACCTGCTGGTCGCCGTGGTGGCCATTGCGTTGATCGCGCTCATCCCGTGGCTGCCTACCCGTATCTTCCCGCCACGTGCCGTGGCTTGAATTCCAGGAACTCCCCCATGTCCACCTCCCGCAAACACGTTCCGCTGACCGTCGCCCTGGGCGTGGTCGTCCTTGCCACCGGCGGCTGGCTGCTGCTGCGTGATGGCCGCCACCAGCACACCAACAATGCCTACGTCACCGCCGACTTCACCGTGGTGGCGCCGAAGGTCGCCGGCTTCGTCAGCGAGGTGAGCGTGGCCGACAACCAGCCGGTCAAGGCGGGTGACGTGCTGGCGCGCATCGACGACCGCGACTACCAGGTGGCGCTGGCCGCCGCGCGTGCGGACCTGGCCAATGCGCGTGCGCAGCTGGCCAACGCGCAGGCTGCGCTGGCCCAGCAGGATTCGCTGATCGACCAGGCCCGCGCGACGCTGGATGTCAGCCAGTCCGAGCTCACCCTGGCCCAGGCCGACCAGCGCCGCTATGGCGAACTGGCCCGCGACGGCGCCGGCACCGTGCAGAACGCGCAGCAGGCGCAATCGCGCCAGGCCGTGGCCAGCGCGCACCTGCACCAGGGCCGCGCGGCATTGCTGACCGCGCGCCAGCGCACCGACATCCTCAACGCCGGTGTGCAGTCCGCGCAGGCGGCCGTGCAGCGTGCCGAAGCGGCGCAGGCGCGCGCCGAACTGGATCTGTCGCATACCCAGCTGCGTGCCCCGATCGATGGCGTAGTCGGCCGGCGTGCGATCCGGGTCGGCGCCTACCTGACGCCCGGCACGCCGGTGCTGGCGGTGGTGCCGTTGCAGCAGGCCTTCGTGGTCGCCAATTTCCAGGAAACCCAGATGACCCGCATGCGCGCCGGGCAGAAGGTGGAGCTGCAGGTGGACGTATTTCCCGGCCAGTCGCTGCACGGCCGCATCGACAGCATCGCCCCGGCCACCGGCGTGACGTTCGCGGCGGTGGCGCCGGAGAACGCGACCGGCAACTTCACCAAGGTGGTCCAGCGCATCCCGGTCAAGATCGTGCTGGACAAGGAGCAACCGCTGCTCGGGAAGTTGCGTGCGGGCATGTCGGTGGAGGCCAGCGTGGACCTGGACAGCGGCCGCCATGGGCTGGATGGAGCGGGCGCATGAGCGGCCGGATGGAATGGCGCGCGCTGTCGCTCGGCATGCTGTGCGTAGCGCTGTCGGCGTGCACGTTGGGGCCGGATTTCGTGCGTCCCACCGCGCAGCTTCCCGCGCAGTGGCAGGGTACGGTGGTGAACGATGCCGCGCTTGCCACCGATGCGCAGTGGTGGGCGGGGTTCGACGATCCGATCCTGACGGCGCTGTCCGCTGAGGCACGGCAGGCAAACCTGGACATCCAGCTGGCCGCCAATCGTGTGCAGCAGAGCCGTGCTGCACGCGGCGTCAGCGCCGCCGAGCGCCGGCCCGCTGTCAGCGCCACCGCCAGTGGGGCGCGCGCGCGCAACAGCGAGGTGGGCTTGAATGATCCTTCGGGCAACGCCGGGCGCGAGGACTACGGCCTGTTCCAGGCCGGGATCGGGCTGAGCTGGGAGCTGGACCTGTGGGGCCGGGTACGACGCCAGCTGGAAGCGGCCGATGCGCGCGTGCAGATCGCCGACGAGGACGCGCATGCGGTGCAGACGGTCGTGCTGGCCGAGACCGCGCGGAACTACCTGCAGCTGCGCGCCACCCGCGAGCTGCTGGCCATCACCGAGGACAACCTGCGGATCGCCGGTGACATCCAGCGGTTGACCGAAGCACGGCAGCGCCAGGGCGTGGCGAGCACGCTGCAGGTTGCAAGCGCGGCGGCCCAGGTCGCCGCGCTGGAGGCGCGCATGGCGCCGCTGCGGCATCGCGACGCGCAGCTGCGCAATGCGCTGGCGATGCTGCTGGGCCAGCCGCCGCAGGCGCTGGACGCCACGCTGACCGGCCTGCGCCGTGACTGGCCGGCCCTGCCGTCGCTGGCGACCGGGGTACCCAGCGAACTGGCCGAGCGTCGCCCGGACATCCGCCGCGCCGAAGCGGCCTTGCACGCGGCCACCGCTTCGATCGGCGTGGCCAAGGCCAGCTTCTTCCCACGCATCACGCTCAATGGCGATGCCGGCTTCCAGTCGAAACAGCTCGATGCGCTCGATGGGTGGGACGCGCACCGCTTCAGCATCGGTCCGGCCATCAGCCTGCCGATCTTCCAGGGCGGCCGGCTCAAGGCCAACCTCGCCTTGAGCCGCCTGCAGCAGCAAGAGGCCGCGCTGCAGTTCCGACGCACGGTGCTGCAGGCGTGGCATGAAGTGGACGATGCGATCGATGCGTACGCCAGCGAGCAGCAGCGCAGCGACCACCTGCGCATCGCGGTGACGGAAAGCGAGCGTGCACTCGGTGCGGCACGGCGGCAGTACACCGCCGGCGTGGTGGACATGCTCGACGTGCTCAGCACCCAGCGCATCGCGCTCGACAACCAGGCCGCGCTGGCCAACAGCCAGGCCAGCGCGGCGATCGCGCGGGTGGAGGTGTACCGGGCGCTGGGCGGTGGCTGGCAGGGAGACGATGCGGTCGCAACGACGGCGACGTCAGGCGCCGGGGCCGCGCATCCCTGATCCGCCGTCCACGTGCCGTCGGGCCGGCCCCCGGCGGCCCAGCAGTCTGTAGGGCAGGTAGCCGATCATCAGCACCGGAATCACCGTCAGCGCGGCCCGGATCACGGTGCCACCCTCAGGCTGGGTGCTCCAGATGACCTCCAGCAGCATCATGCCGATCAGCATGATCGGACCACCGGCGGCGATCAGGATGACGCCGCGGACGCGGCGGTTGGGGACGAGGTAGACGACGCCGTCGGCCGGCACCGCGGGCGGCGCCGGTGCAGTCGGGCGAGGGCGGGGCGCGGACGCGCGGGCCGGATCCACTTCCTCGCGGAATGGCGCCTGCGGCGGCGACAGCAACGCCTCGAGGTCGGTGCGGTCGATGAGAGTGCGGAGTTTCGGGTCCACGCGGCATTCCATGCGTAAAGGCCGCCATGACGGCGGCCCGGTTCCAGTGTCGGGCGGCATGCGCGGCCCGCTCTGGAGAGCGGCGAGGGCAACATGCGGTCGGCACATTACCATCGCATCGCGCTTCAACGCACGTCGCGCAGCTCCCAATGATGCCCGGCCAGCATGCGCAGGCGCTGCTTGAACACATCGCTGTCGATGTTGGTGGTGGCCACCAGGTTGATGCGCAGGTCATCCTGCGAGCCGGTGACGGTGGCTGCCGGATCGGTGGCCCCCCATTGCGCTTCGACCGCGTCCGGGTCGGGCTGCTTGGCACGCCACTTGTCGAACAGGGCAGTGCTGCGCAGGGCATCCTGCAGCTCCTCGGCGAAGCCGGCGGCGCCCTGGGAGTGGAAGGAAAGGTCTGGATCGTTGCCGCGGGCCTTGGACGGGTCCGGCAGGCTGATGTGGTACTGCGCTGACATGGTTACCTCCATTGAATGCTGCAAGGCTGGCAGAGCCGCAGTGCAATCGGTGTGCAGATCGGCAGCTCAGCCGTTGAACGCATGCGGTTCGTCGGCAAAACCAATGGTGACCGCACCCTTGCCGACATTCACCATGCCGGTCAGGCTCATCACCGACTCGAACAGTTCCGCCCCGTGCGCCTGGCAGGTCTGCTGCAGCGTGGCATAGCCGGGCAGGGCCCGCAGGTCGGCCAGTTCGCCGCCGTAGCTGACGCACACGGTGGGCGTCATCAGCCCGGCCTTGACCCGCTGGCCGACGAAATCGAACAGCTTCTGCACCGCGTTGTCGAAGCCCTTGATCTTGGCCACCGGCCCGGTCTGCCCGCGGTAGCCATGCAGCACCGGCTTGATGTCCAGCGCGCTGCCCAGCGCCGCGCTGAGCAGGCCGACGCTGCGGTCGCCCTTGTGCCGGGCGCGGGCGCGCATGTAGTACAGGTCGCGCGTGACCATGTAGCCGTGTACGTTCTGCGCCAGCATTTCCAGCCGTTCGCGGATCTGCTGCACGCTCACGCCACTGGCGCGCAGGCGTACCGCTTCCACCGCGGTCACGCCCTGTGCGGCGAACAGGTTCTGGGTGTCGAGCACGCGCAGGGCAAACGGCGTGTTGAAGCCGGCTGCCTGGCGCACCGGCTTGTAGTCGTTGAGGATCGCGAAACTGGCCTGCATCGCGTTG
Organism: Stenotrophomonas sp.; assembly: GCF_031995405.1. Classification (GTDB taxonomy): domain Bacteria; phylum Pseudomonadota; class Gammaproteobacteria; order Xanthomonadales; family Xanthomonadaceae; genus Stenotrophomonas. The sequence goes on from NZ_DAMAGC010000073.1 coordinate 12,919, forward strand.
TCGTGGATGGGGCTGCGGGTCTTGGTGATCGTCATGCAGAACACATGGTCGTAATCGATCACCAGCTTGCCCAGGAACAGGTCGCGGATCTGGGTGACGCTGAACGGAATGGTCTCCGCTTCGGCACCGTGTTCGGCCACGTGGGCATGCAGGAAGCTGAGCGTGGCCTGCTCGTCGCGATGGTCGGCGAGCACGGCGTCGCCGATGCGCACCGTGATCGGCAGCAGCACGATGTTGTGGTGTTCGATGAAGTCCTGCGGCAAGTCGCAGGCAGAGTCGACGACGATTCCGATGCGCATCCTGAGCCCCCCTCAAGGCCGGTTGTAGGTTCGGAAGTGTGAAAGCTATCTCAAAATCGTCGGCGCTGCCTGAGCGGCCAGTCAGCTTGCGGGTCGGCTGCGCTCCACGGCTACCGGCAGGTCATCGATCCGTGCCCATTCGCCGCGCTGCAGCATGCCCGGGTCGGCCAGCACCGCCTGCATCAGGCCATGCGCCTCGTTGCCCCAGAACAGGTCGCCGTCGATGGCCAGGGTGGGTACCCCGAACACCCCGGCGCTGATCGCCGCCTCGGTGTTCTGCCGCAGCTGCTCCTTCACCGACGGCGCCGACACCGCCGCGGCCACGTCGGCCACGTCCAGCATCGCGCCCGGCAGGGCCAGGGCGGCGGGGGTATCGGCGGCGTGGCCGTCGCGCCAGATCCAGTTGAACAGGATGTCCACAGCCGCGTGGCTGGCCTCGGCGGCCAGGCACAGCCGCAGCGCGGCCAGCGGATTGAACGGGTGCCCGGGCGGGAAGCGCAGCGTTACTCCTTGCTGTTGCGCCTGCCACAGCACCTGACGGTAGGTGAAGCGGCGCTTGGCCGGGATCTCGGCCGGGCCCAGGTTGCCCAGGTGGTGCAGCACCGCGCCGAAGGCAATCGGCACCGGGGTGATCTGCTCGAACTGCGGCAGCTGCTTGAGCTGCTGCCAGTGCAGGTAGGCGAACGGCGAGACGAAATCGAAGTACCAGCGCAGCGCCATCGGAAATTCCTTGC
>NZ_DAMAGC010000073.1:13961-20738 GCF_031995405.1 Stenotrophomonas sp.
GCGAGTATGCGCGCGGTTCGGTCGATGGCGGGACCAGGTAGCGATCGCGCAGGTCGGTCTGTCGCGAACGCATCGGCATCGCCCGGCCGCCCAGCCACACCTGCTCGGCGTAGTGGCCCACGTCCAGCGGGTCGCCTTCCCACAGCACCAGGTCGGCCAGCTTGCCGACCTCGATCGTGCCGATCCGATCGCCCACGCCCAGCACCTGGGCCGGTACCCGGGTCAGCCCGGCCAGACCGTCCTGCCAGGGCAGGCCATTGGCCACCGCGTTGCCGGCCAGCTGGCGCATCCTGCGCGCGTTGTGCGAGGCGTCCTCGCGCTGGGCGAAGCTGACCTGCACGCCGGCCGCACGCAGGCGTGCGGCGTTTTCCAGGGTGGCACCGAGCTGGTCGAAGGTGGCCGGCAGGTTGCCCAGCGCGTCGACGAACACCGGCACCTTGGCCTGCGCCAGCTGCGGTGCCACGCGCCACGCCTCGGCGCCGCCAGCAAGGGCGATGTTCACTTTCTCGCGCGCCGCCCAGCGCAGCAGCTGGCGGATGTCGGCCGCGCGGTCGACCTGTACCACCAGCCGACCGTGTCCGCCGAGGTAGCGGGCCAGCGTGGCGCGGCCGGCCGGGGTGAGCAGCGCATGCGGCGAGTCGGCGGACACCCGGCCGCGCGCTTCGCTGACCATCTGCTCCAGCAGCATCCATTGCGCCGCGCGCGAGTTGCCGGTCAATTCGGCGCCGGATGCACCCAGACGGAGGTACAAGGCCAGAGGCCCGATCGGATCGGGGCTGCCATCCAGCCGCACCACGCCACCCTGGCCGGCGATGAAGCCGCCGCCGCTGTTGGCCCCCAGCGCGGTGAAACCGATGCCGTCCAGGCGGGCAACCGGGATCAGCACCGAGTCGGGGTTATAGGCCAGGCTCACATCGAATTCCGGCCGCAGTGGCTGGTCTTCCAGCTTCAGCGTGCTGTCCACCGTGGCCGACTCGCCGGACACTTCCTCGATACCAATATCGGTGATGCCACCAAACAGCGCCGGGGTCAGCGGCTTGCCGCCGGCCTCGACCACCGGGATGCCCGCCGGTGCCGACAGACCCACGCCGACCGCACGGATGGTGCCGCCCTGGACCAGTACGTCGGCGTGCTCCAGGCTGCCGCGCGCGCTGGCGGTGTGCACCGTGGCATTGCGTACCAGCAGGTCCTGCGCCTGCACCGGCAGCGCCGCCAATACCAGCAAGGCAGTGCCGAGCCATGCCCGGCAACGCGCGGAAACACTCGGAGACCGCCTCATGGCCGCACCTCCTGGCCCAGCATGAAGTCCGACAGCGGCTGCCGCCGCGCATCGTGGCGGTCGTAGACCTGGTGGCCGTCGATGTAGACCTGTTCGGCCTGTGCGTAGGAACTGAAGGGGCTGCCGTTCCACACCACCACATCGCCCATCTTGCCAGCCTCCAGGCTGCCGGTCTGCTTCTCCACGCCCAGGGAGCGTGCCGCGTTCAAGGTCAGCCACATCATCGCGCGCTCCGGCGTGATCACGATGCCGGCGCGGCGCGCGTTGGCGATCGCCTTGGCCGCTTCCTGGTTGAGCCGCTGGATGCCTTCGGGGGAATCGGAATGCACGATCGCGCAGCTGTTGGCAGGGCGGTCCACCAGCGCGATATTGTCCTGGATGCCGTCGAAGGCCTCCATCTTGAAGCCCCACCAATCGGCCCACAGCGCGCCGCACACGCCCTCGGCGGCCAGTCGGTCGGCCAGTTTGTAGGCCTCCACGGCATGGTGGAAGGCGGCGATCCTGAAGCCGAATTCCTTGGACAGATCCAGCATGGTCGCCATTTCGTCGGCGCGGTAGCAGTGGATGTGCACGCGGATGTCGCCCTGGATCGCACCGGCCAGCGTGTCCAGCTTGAGGTCGCGCTTGCCGCCCGCATCGCCGGCACTGTCGCCCTTGTCATCGCCACCGAACCAGCGCTTCTTCTGCGGCTTCTTCGGCGCGTTCTTCGCCAGATACTCGCTGGCATCGATGAAGGCGGCACGGTACCCGGCCACGTTGCCCATCCGCGTTGACGGGGCCACGCCTTTGCCGCCGCCGTAGACGCGCTTGGGGTTTTCGCCGCAGGCCATCTTCAACCCCCACGGTGCACCGGGGAATTTCATGGCCTGGTAGGTCGTGGCCGGCACGTTCTTCAGGGTGACGCCGCGGCCACCGACCAGGTTGGCCGAGCCCGGCAGCACCTGCATCGCGGTGACGCCGCCGGCGAGCGCCGCGGCGAAGCCCGGATCCTGCGGCCACACCGAGTGCTCGGCCCACACGTTGGCGGTAACCGGCGCGGTCATCTCGTTGCCGTCGCTGTGCGCACCCACCCCGGGGCTGGGGTACACGCCCAGGTGCGAATGCACGTCGATGATGCCGGGCGTGACCCACTTGCCGCGTGCATCCACTTCGCGCGCATCGGCGGGTGCGGCCAGCGCCGTGCCGACGGCGGCGATACGGCCATCGCGCAGCAGCACGTCGGCCTGTTCCAGGCGCACGCCGGTACCGGTCAGCACGGTGGCATTACGGATCAGGACCGGCGCCGAGACGATCGGGGCGTAGGTGCTGGGGTAGGGATCCTGCACGAACCGCGAGGCTGCCGGCGCCGACGGCGCGGCAAGTGAAAACAGCGCCAGGGCCAACCCGGCGGTCAATCGTGTGCGCATGTTTCCCCGATGCGGCAAGGACGGATCGACCGACGCTAGCGGTTGCAGGCGGGCTTGCCAAGTGACGTAGCTCATGGAGGTGGGTTCTGGCATCGGCCGATGCGGGAAATCGCTGTGGGGGATTTCCTGATACCCATTTGCTCTGTCGATGGTTAGCGTATTCCTGTCCAGAATTCTGGATGACGCCTGGTTGTGTGCCACGCGTCGCACCGGAGCAGGCATCCGCCTGCGATGGTGCAAAGGACGTTGCATCGGTTGCCCCGCAGGGCGACCAACACGGACGTTGACCGGCGGCACTTCCGCTGTGTCGGCTTATGCCCATAAATTGTAAAAATTCTGTAAAAAATCGCTTACGATCAGTCAGCATGTCGTATGGAATGGCATGCATCTTCTGGTGTGGCTGCCGATATCCCTGCGGTGTCCCAGCCCGAATCACTTCAAGGAAGTAGACGTCAAATGACCTACGTATCGCGCTCCACCGCACGTCGCCGTCCCTCGCCGAGCCTGCTGGCATCGGCCATCACCGGAACCCTGCTAGCCGCCCTTGCGGTGCCTGCGCTGGCCAGTTCCTCCACCGACTCCCTGAGCACCTACCAGCAGCAGCGCGCGCTGCAGCGGGCGGCCTTCAGCCTCGACCTGCCGGCGGCCAATGTCGCCAATGTCGCCAATGTCGGCGGCATCCGCATCACCGCCGCGCCGACGCCCGGCCCGATCAACGGCACCCCCGGCAATCCCGAGAGCTGGCGCAGCACCGAGTTCGACGCCGACTGGGGCCTGGGCGCCATCAACGCCGACGCCGCCTATGCGCGCGGCCTGACCGGCAAGGGCATCCGTCTGGGCGTGTTCGACAGCGGCACCGGCCTGCAGCATGACGAGTTCGCCGGCAAGGACCATCGCAGCATCCATCTGGCCGATGTGCTGCCCGATGGCAGCCTGTGCGCCCGTGAAGTGCTGGACGGCCCGGATGCCTGCTTCGTCAGTGATGGCGACCAGGTGGCGGTGACCTACAACTTCCTGGATCCGGTCGAAGAGGCGCTGCTCAATCGCAATGGCATCTACGAAGGGGCGAGCTACGAGGTTCACGGCACCCACGTGTCCGGCACCATCGCGGCCAACCGGGACGGCAAGGGCACGCACGGCGTGGCCTTCGGCTCGGACCTGAGCGTGGCACGCCTGTTTGCCAACAGCGCTGCCTACCTGAGCGTGGTCCGCACCCCGCAGGGCGCCTATGTATCGGCGCAGACCGTGGCCGCGATCGGCGCGTCCGATTCGGTGTTCCCGCAGCTGTATGCGCAGCTCAACGCGCATGGCGCACGCGCGGTCAACCATAGCTGGGGCCTCAGCAGCGAGCCGGACAATCTGGAAGACCTGGACATGTACCTGGCGCATCCGGTGTTTGAGAACCAGCTGGCCGCAATGGCCGACGGCTCGCGCAGCAGCGGACTGATCCAGGTGTGGGCTGCCGGAAACACCGACGCGGTCAACCCGTCGCCGGAAGAAGCCCCGATTGCCGGCATGTATGCCTCGTTGCCGCGCGCGGTCGCCGACATCGAGCCGTACTGGCTGTCGGTGGTGAACGTCAACGAAAACCTCGAGCTGAGCAACCGCTCCATGCGGTGCGGCCAGACGGCCAACTGGTGCCTGGCGGCACCGGGTTCCAATATCACCTCCACCGTCTACGGTGCCGACTCGCAGATCGACGCTGACTTCTACGACGACAATGGCAACCTGGTCATCGAAATCAACGGCCAGACGCCGACCTATGGCTACGAAGACCTGACCGGCACCTCCATGGCTGCCCCGCACGTCACCGGCGCGCTGGGCCTGCTGTTCGAACGTTTCCCGTACCTGGACAACGCGCAGGTGCGCGATGTGCTGCTGACCACCGCCACCGACCTGGGTGCTGCGGGCGTGGACGACGTCTACGGCTGGGGCCTGGTGAACCTGGCCAAGGCCATCGAAGGCTACGGCCAGCTGCGCGTGGACACCAACGTGGTGATGAACCAGAAGGCCGGCGGCCTGAAGGTGTGGGAAGGCGATGCGTGGGACGACTGGACCAATGACATCGGCGGCCCGGGCAAGCTGACCAAGTCCGGCATCGGCTGGCTGCGCCTGAGCGGCGACAACAGCTTCAACGGTGCGATCATGCGTGAGGGCATCCTGGAGCTCAACGGCGTCAACGCGCTGACTGCTTCGCTGGATGTCACCGGCGGCCAGCTGCTGCTCAACGGCACCCTGCGCGACATGACCTTCAACAGCATCGGCGGCAACAGCCGGGTGACCGCCACCGGCGTGCTGGACAACACCGATCTGAACATCAGCGGTGGCGTGGTGTCCTTCAACGGCGTGCAGACCGGCGGTGCCACCGTCGTCGGCGCCAAGGGTGCGCTGCAGGGCATCGGTCGCCTGGGCGACACCCGCGTGGAAGGCATCATCGCGCCCGGCAACTCGATCGGCACGCTGACCATCGACGGCAACTACGTGCAGACCGCCACCGGCGTGTACCTGGCCGAACTGGCCCCGGGCAGCCGCAGCGACCAGCTGCACGTGACCGGGACCGCTACGCTGGACGGCACCCTGAAGGCGCTGCCGGAAGTGGGCACCTACTATCTCGGCGAGCAGTTCAACTTCCTGCAGGCCGACGGCGGCGTCAACGGGCGCTTTGCGACCGTGGACTTCAGTTCGTTCTCGCCGTTCCTGCAGTTCAACCTCGGCTACGGCACCGGCGGCGTGCAGATCAACGTCGCCCGCGGCAACGCGCTGGCCAGCGCCGCGGTGACCGCCAACCAGCTTGGGGTGGCACGCAGCGCCGACGGCCTGGCGCTGAACCAGGGCCTGCCCAAGCCGCTGACCCAGCTGTTCCCGGCGCAGGTCGGTGCGGCGCTGGACGGCCTGAGTGGTGAACTGCATGCCGCCGCGCCGATGGCGCTGGTGGAAAGCAGCCGTTACCTGCGCGATGCCGCGCTCAGCCGCAGCCTCGCTGCACGTGCCCCGGGCGCCGGCGAAGAAGCGGTGACCGGTGCGTGGGTGCAGGCCATCGGCGGCAGCGGCAAGCTCGACGGCGATGCCAACGCCGCCCGGACCGAAAGCAACAGCAACGGGCTGCTGGTCGGTGCGGACCACCAGTTCGGTGGTGGCTGGCAGGTGGGCGGGCTGATCGGTACCGGGCGTACCGACAGCAAGCAGGGCCAGGGCCGTCGTGCCCGCGCTGAAATCGACAACACCCACTTCGGTGCCTATGTCGGCAACCAGTGGGGCGGTTTCGGCCTGCGCGCCGGCCTGGGGTATACCCGCCATGAGGTGGACAGCCGCCGCGAACTGGCCTTCGCCGGTTACCAGGACACACTGACCGCACGTTACGACGCCAAGACCCGCCAGCTCTTCGTCGAAGGTGCGTACCGGATCGGCGACGCCGAAGCCGGCCTGGAGCCGTACCTGCAGGTGGCCCGCGTCGAGGTGGACGTGGACGGCATCAACGAGCAGGGCGGTGCCGCGGCGCTGCACGGCAACGTGGGCGACACCCGCAGCAACATCGGCACTGCCGGTGTGCGTTTCGACCGTGGCCTGAAGGCCTCCTGGCAGCAGGAAAGCTGGCTGCACGTGCGCGGTGGCGTCGGTTACCGCCGCGCCTGGGGCGACCGTAGCCAGGTCGCCGACCTGGCCCTGGCCGGTGGCAGCAGCTTCACCGTCAGCGGTGCGGCCATCGCCGACCACGCGGTGGTCGCCGAGCTGGGCCTGTCGGCGTGGCTGAGCCCGCGCAACCAGCTGGAACTGGGCTACAACGGCCAGTTCGGCAGCGAGTCGCGCGATCACGGCGTGACCGCACGCTGGTCCGTGCAGTTCTGATCGGGCACGACCGGTAACGGGAAAAAGGCGGCCAATGGCCGCCTTTTTCTTATCCGTCTCTGCGCCACGTTGCAGAAACGAGGCGCGTCGAGAGCTTTCCAGGCACTGGTCGGTGGGTCGGGCGCTGGGCGCCCATGCCCTTTCCGGCGAATGTCCTCCGGCGTCGGCCTGCGGCCGCCGCCTCCCCCTTTATTTCGCCTCCAAGGGCATGCGGGGCAAAGGCTTATCGCTTGCTTGTTGCTGCTC
>NZ_DAMAGC010000074.1:0-20730 GCF_031995405.1 Stenotrophomonas sp.
GCGGTAGTGGGCCGCATGGATGAGACCACCCAGCAGAACGCGGCCCTGGTCGAAGAAGCCGCCGCGGCCGCTGCCGAGCTCAACGTCCAGGCATCGGGGCTGCGGCACGCCGTCGCAGCCTTCACGATCGACCCGAGGGCGGTGCGCCGTGATCGCCCCTTGCACGCGCACGCCGCCGCGGCCCCCCGTCTTGCCAACAGCCTTGGATGATGAACGGCCAAGCAGCGGCATCGGGCCGTTGCTTGGAAACCCCGGCAATGGCCCGCATTGACTCAGAGCGCCCGCGGTTGGGCGCTCTCAGGAGAAATGCATGCCGCACCATGAAAAAATCGCCCTCGCCGGCGTCATCGAGCACGTCTTCGCGCATCGCTTCACGCTGGTCAGCAGCGATCAGACCTATCTCGCCGATCTCGGCCCGAAAGGCGCAGAAGTCTTTCCGCTCAAGCAGGGCCTTGCCGTACGGCTGGAGGGCGAGCAACGCCCGTCGGAAATCAAGGTCGCACGCATCGCCAGGAAGGGCGGTGCCTTCGTAGCGGTGGAACACAAAAAGCCGCATCACGGCCCCAAGCACCTCCATTCCGATGCACCGGCCGATCCGCGCGCGGTGCTGGCGGCGGTGAAGAACGCCGGTTGGACGGTCTCGGGCGACCCTGTCCGCAAGCCCAGGCACGTTGAACTACTGGCCCGGCGTGATGCCGGTGGCTGGACCGAACTCCACGTGGATTTCGCAGGCGTCATCTACAAGCAGAAACCCGCCGACGACGAAAAGTGGGACCTGCCTGGGTAAAGGATCGGCAGTACAAAACAAATGAGCCCCGGGGTTTCCCGAGGCTCTTTTTGTTTGTCAGGCGGCCTGAGGGCGCCAGCGACGCAGCGCAGCGCCCCTGAGCGATTGTTCGCCGCACCCGGTCGGACAACGCAGCACCCGCGCCACCGATGTGCTGACAAACCCCTGCCCTTCCTGTGCCTTGAAGACGACCTCGCAGGACAGGCAGCGCGCCACCATCGAATACAAGTGCACGATGCGGCCGCTGCTGGGGTCCTGCAATGCGCTCACCTCCAACAGATCGAAGTGGCAGCTGTCGGGCAGTGCGCGCCTGGGCAGCGGCGGGGAAACGGAGGTCTGCAGGTTCACGCGGGCGCGCCATGGGTGGGTTGCACAGGACTTTAGGTGTGGCGATGTGGAGTGCGAGTGCAGACGCGATGCAGCGCATGCGAAGGTTGCCCGACAACCCTGAACGGTTTGGTATCGCGCGTCGGGATTTCTCGATAATTCACTTCGGCCACACCCCCTGCGCAAGCAGCATGGCCGGGCCCACTGAGGGCGAACCTGCGAGGCATGAAAATGGACAAGAACCGCACTGAAGGCGTCAAGAACCAGGTCAAGGGCACCGTCAAGGAAGTGGCCGGCAAGGTCACCGGCGACAAGACCCAGGAGCTCGAAGGCAAGGCCCAGAAGACCGTGGGCAAGGTACAGAATGAAGTGGGCAAGGCAAAAGACGACGCCCGCCGCTGAAGTCGGCGCGCTGCTCCCGAGCTTCGGTGAGGGAGCAGTAGTCCGGGGCGTGCGTGCGGTCTGGCTGTCGGCGCGCCGTTCACTCCGCGAAGCTGGCCGTGTTCTTGCCATGTCGCTTGGCGACATACAGGGCCTGGTCGGCCAGGGCCAGCCAATCCTCGGCAGCGCCGTCGCCCGGCGCCGCGGCAATACCCATGCTCACGCTGATCTGGATCGAACGCGCTTCCGGGGGCAGGTTGCCCTGCAATCGTTCCTTGATCCGCTCAGCCACCTGCATGGCCTCGGCCGAGGTGCACTCCACCAGCAGCACCGCGAATTCATCCCCACCCAGCCGCGCCGGCGTATCGCCGGGCCGCATGAATTCCCGCAGCGTCGCCGCAATCTGGCGCAGCACCTCGTCGCCCGCCCGGTGACCGTGTCCGTCGTTGATCCGCTTGAAGTCATCCACATCGAGCATCAGCAGGCAGGCGACGCCGCCATGGCGGTGGGAGCGCTCCAGCGTCTGCTGGGCACGCTGGATCAGGAAGCCCCGGTTGGCCAGTTCCACCAGCGGGTCCATCCGGCTCAGGCGCTGCAGCTGACGGTTCTGTGATTTGACCCGGCGCGCCAGCTGCCAGCTGAGCAGACTCAAGCCGATGCCGTACACGAACAGAAAGGGCAGGCTGAGGGCAATCGTGCGTTGCGAGGTGGTCGGCAGGTAGGGCAGCCCAAGCGCCAGCCATGCCACGCCGAAGCCCACCACCAGGGCCAGGGTTGCCCGCGCCGCCAGCTTCACGCCCCCTGCCGCGATCTTGTCGGCCACCAGCAGCGCCGCGAACAGGGCGCTGGGCACGATGCTCAACGCCATGAAGGCAATCCATGCGCCTCCCAGCAACGAGTCGACGACCATGCAGCGGAACTGTGCCGCGGCCGGTTTCTGGGCGCGGTGGATCAAGGCAAGTGCAATGGCCGGCCACAGCAACGCGTTGGCCAGCAACAGCACCCACGCCACCACACCGTCGTTGCGCTCCAGCATGATCGAGGCAATCGGCAGCGCGCCAAGGCTGTTGCCGACGAACCGCATCCAGCCGATGCGGCGGGCCGCGCCGACTCCTTCCATCGCCAATTCCGCAGAATCCGTCAAGAACGGCACACTTCCCCCTCGACTTCCGCCAAAGCCCGATCCGCACACCCGATTCGGGAGCAGTCTGGCACCGTGGCGTAAACAACGGGTCAATATCGGCAGCGCCCCCTGCGACATCGGGTCGCAGGCCTCGCGCGGGCCCTCCACACGGCCGCCGGCGCCGCCTCCCTTAGAATCATCATCGTGCGCGCCCCTGTCCTCCACCGCTGGCTTCACGCCTTGGCCTGCCTGGCCATGCTCCTGGTGGTGATCGCGCCGCTGGTCAGCCGGGCGCTGGCGCATCCTGACGTCGACGCTGCCCGCGCGCCCGACCTCCGTGCCGCCCACCACCCGGCGCTGCACCTCAGCCCCGCCGAATCGCATCCCAGGCATCACGATATGGCGCAGGGCATGCATCACGCGATGGCCGCCACGCCCACACGGGACGAAGCGGCATCTTCCGCGGTAACGCCGGCCAAGTCTCCGGATCCCCACGCCAGGCACGACATGGGCGTGGACTGCGACTACTGTCTAATCGCCACACGGATGATCAGCCTGCTGGTCGCCCTGCTCCTGCTCGTTGCGCTCCGGCCCGCGCTCTTCCGCGCGTTGGCCGGGCGGGTCGTTGCCCGGCAATCGCCCCCTCCGGGAACACTCGGCGCCCGCGGCCCGCCGTCCGCCCTCGCCTGCTGATCCAGCCTACGTCCTGAGGCGCGCATCGCGCCCTGCCGTTGGTATCCGCCCCACGGACCCGGCCGCTGCAGGGTCGAGGGCGCGCGGCGCTGGAATCTGCCTTCCCCTCTGATCTCCGGCTGACCCGCCGGCTCTTCTGCCTGTCTCGACCACGCGCTGGTCGCGGCAACCCGATGTCGTGGACCATGAACAGACTTCCCGCTTCCCGCCCGCTTTCCATGGCCATTCTGCTGGCGCTCGCCAGCGCTGCCCTGGCCCCGTCGCTGGCGTCCGCCCAGGAGGACACGGTGCTCACCCTGGGCACCGTGCAGGCCCGCGCCGGCGCCGAACGCGACCTGTCGGCACGCTCGGTATTCACCTCCGTGGACATCCTCGGTGGCGACCTGCTGCAGCAGCAGAAGGTTGACCACAGCTGGGAGCTGCTGATGAACGCTCCCGGCGTGCAGGTCACCCAGTTCAAGATGGGCACCGATGCAGGCCGCTTCTCCTTCCGCGGTTTCAACGGCGAAGGCCGCATCAATGCGGTCAAGCTGCTGATCGACGGCATCCCCAGCAACGACAACGCCGGCGGCATGCCCTACCTGGATGCGGTATTCCCGCTGGATATCAGCGCCATGGAGATCGTGCGCGGCACCAACGACGCCCGCTACGGGCTGCATGCCATCGCCGGCGATGTCAACGTGCTCACCCGCCAGGGCGGCAACGACGGACAGCTCAGCGTCACCGTCGGCAGCTTCGGCACACGGGAGGTACAGCTGGCCAAGGGCGTCGAGCACGGGGCGTGGTCGCAGAACTATTTCATCGGCTGGCGTGGCACCGACGGTGAGCGCGACCACGCCGGGGGCACCCAGCGTAGCTTCGCCGGCAAGTGGTTCTACACCGATCCCGATGGCCGCTGGCGCGCCGGCCTGACCAGCCGTTACTACACCAACGCCGCACTGGAAGCCGGCTATCTCAGCTACCCCGAAGTGCAGGCCGATCCCGGGCAGTCGCCCGACTACGCCCGCGATGACCGCAGCGAACGCAAGACCGTGCAGACCGCCTTGCAATTCGATGGCGCCCTCGGCAGCGACTGGCACTGGAATGCCAAGGCCTACCAGAACGACTATCGCAACCAGCGCTGGGTGACCTTCACCGCAGGTGGCGCGCAGCAGGAGCGCTTCAACGATGAAACCCACCGTGGGCTGATCCTCGACACCACCTGGCGTCCCACCACCACGCTGGCCGAGTTGGTGCTCGATGCCGGCGTGGATGGGCAATGGCAGGACAATACCGCCCGCCGCTACCGCACCGTCGCGCGCGAACGCCAGGCGACGCTGCGCGACTGGGATTTCGACCTCGATACCCGGGGTGCCTATGTCCAGGCGGTGATCCGCCCCTTCGACGCGCTGAAAATCGTGCCGGCTTACCGCGTGGACCGCATTTACGGTGATTTCCACAACGTCGCCGCAGGCACGCGTGCACCGGTGTACGACTACGGCCTGATCAGGCAGCCCAAGCTGAGCGTGTCCTACGATCTGGGCAGCCGTACCGTCGCCTACGCCAATTGGGGTCGCACGTTCCAGATCGGCAGCGGCAACGGCGCCTACCGCACGCAGCCCGGCAATCTGTCGCCGTCGGTCAACGAAGGCTGGGAGAGCGGCGTCAAGTGGGCCCCGGTGCAAGGCCTGCAGACCCGCATCGCCTATTGGGAACAGCGCGCCTCCGACGAAGTGGCCACCATTCTCGGCGTCAACGGCAGCGTGGGCAGCAACGAAGTGGGCAACGTCGGCAAAACCCTGCGCCGAGGCTGGGACGCGCAGCTTACCTGGCAGGCCAACGCGCGCTGGCGTGCCTGGGCGTCGTATTCCCGGCAAAAGGCGCTGATCGAGGTACCCGACCCCAGCGCACCGCAGACCCGTGGGCGGCAGGTCGAGAACGTACCGAACTGGCTGGCCAACGCTGGCGTGGAGTACACGCCCACCCCCGAGTGGAGCTTCAGCGCCTGGGGCAACGGCCAGGGCGACTACTTCGTGGAGCGCACCAACACGCTGGGCCGTTACGGCGGCTATGCGCTGTTGAATCTGAGCGCCACCTATCGCCTGGACCCGCGCAACAGCGTGGCCGTGCAGCTGAAGAACGCAACGGACCGATTCTACGTCTACGCCTGGTATGACAGCGGCGCATCCGGCTACTCGCCGGGCGATGGCCGCGCGCTCTACCTCAGCTGGACCCGGGAGCTCTGACATGGATACCGCTGCCTCGCCGCCGTCCCCCGATCGCTGGCGCTTCTACCGCGCGGTGTGGCGGTGGCACTTCTATGCCGGTCTGTTCGTGCTGCCTTTCATCGCCTGGCTGGCGCTGACCGGTGCGGTCTACCTGTACCAGAAGCCCATTGATCGCTGGGTCCACCATGACCTCAAGGTCGTGGAAAACCCGCAGCACGCCCGCACACTCCCCAGCGCCCAGATCGCCGCCGTCACCGCCCTCACGCCCGGCGAGGTGTTCCGCTACACCACCCCGGAGCGCAGCGATGGCAGCGTGGAAATCGGTGTGCTGGAGGCCGACGGTCGGCGCGAGGTCTACTACGTCGACCCCGCCTCGGCGCGCGTCCTCGGCCACCTGCCGGACAAAGGCACCTTCTCCGGCGTCGTACGCCGTCTGCACAGCCTGGACCTCCTCGGTGACTACGCCCGTGCGCTGATCGAGATCGCCGCCGGCTGGGCCGTCCTGCTGGTGTTGACCGGTGTCTACCTGTGGTGGCCGCGCGGGCGCAACGGTGGCGTCACCACCGTGCGTGGCCGGCCGGGCCAGCGCCTGTTCTGGCGCGACCTGCACGCGGTGACCGGCGTCTGGGTGGGGCTGGTGCTGCTGTTCCTCGCGGTCACCGGCATGCCCTGGTCGGTGGTATGGGGCAAGCAGGTCAACGCATGGGCCAACGGGCAGGACTACGGCTATCCGGCCGGCGTGCGCGTGCAGGTGCCGATGTCGCACCAGCGGCTGGCCGATACCACCACGCCCACCTGGTCGATGCAGCAGGCGCAACTGCCGATGTCCTCCGTGCACCACGCCGAACATGCTTCCGCCGATAGCCACGCCGGGCACGAGGGGCACGGCAGTGCTGCACTGGGCGATCTCTCCGCACAACCGGGCAGCATCGGCATCGACGCGGCGCTGCAACGCGTCGACGGCCTCGGCCTGGCACCCGGTTACAGCATGGCGCTGCCGCGCGGTCCGATGGGCGTGTACACCGCCTCGGTCTACCCCGAAGACGTCGCAGGCCAGCGCGTGGTGCATCTGGACCAGTACAGCGGAAGGGTGCTGCTGGACATGGGCTACGCCGACTACGGCGCGCTGGGGCGTGGGCTGGAATGGGGCATCAACGTGCACCTGGGGCAGGAGTACGGCACGTTCAATCGCCTGTTCCTGATCCTCGCCTGCGCGGCGATCATGCTGCTGTGCATCAGCGGCGCGGTGATGTGGTGGAAGCGGCGGCCCATCGGCGGGATGGGCGTGCCTGCATTGCCCAGGCAGCGGCGCACGGTGGCCATCGTGTTCGCGCTGCTGTGCGTTGGCGGGGTGCTGTTCCCGTTGGTGGGTGCGTCGCTGCTGGTGGTGGGCGTGCTCGACTTCGTCGTCAGCGGCGGCTGGCGCGCGGCGCGTCCGGTGCAGGCTTGATACCCGTTCGAGCCGCCGACCAGCGGGTCGGCCACGGCAGGCAGACGGCATTGGTGCCGGCATTTTCGGCGCCCTGCTCCCCGTCATCGTCAGTGACCTGACCCGGGGAAGCGGCCGTTTCAACGTCACGCTCGGCGCGGTATCCACCGCATTCGGGTTGGGCGCAGCCTTCAGTCCGGGGTTGGCCGGGTTGATCGTGCAGTTCGCTGGGTATGATGTCGCGTTCCTGACCCTGGCGGCCATCGCTGCCCTTGCCTTCGTCCTGGCCATGGCCATGCCGGAGACCCGGCCCCCGGCCCGCGATACCACCGCCGAACCTGCGACAACGGCACCCCACGCCCCCCTTTGAGTTACTCCCGAGCAATCGATGCACCTTCCCATCACGTCCCTGATCATCTGGACGGTGACCGCCGTCGCTACCTGCGGTGTCATCTTTCGCCCGTGGCGCGTTCCCGAGTACGTCTGGGCGCTGGGCGCGGCGGCGCTGCTGACCGTCACCGGCCTGCTGCCATTGAACGCGGCCATGGCCGCCGTGGCCGAAGGAGGGGACGTCTACCTCTTCCTGATCGGGATGATGGTGCTGGCCGAACTGGCACGGCAGGAAGGGCTGTTCGACTGGCTGGCCGCCTACGCGGTGAAGCACGCCAGGGGCTCGGGACAACGCCTGTTCGACCTGGTGTTCCTGGTGGGCACGCTGGTCACGATCTTCCTGTCCAACGACGCCACCGCCGTGGTGCTCACGCCGGCGGTCTACGCCGCCTGCAAGGCCGCCCGCGCCAATCCGCTGCCGTATCTGTTCGTCTGTGCCTTCGTGGCGAATGCCGCCAGCTTCGTGCTGCCCATTTCCAATCCGGCCAACCTGGTGGTCTTTGGCGATCACATGCCCTCCCTGGCCGAATGGCTGCGGCAGTTCACCCTGCCCTCGCTGGCGGCTATCGGCGTGACCTACCTGGTGCTGCGCCTGGCGCATCGGCGCCAGATCGCGCCGCCACTGGTGGCCCTGGCCGACCAACGGCCCCTGTCCGAGGGCGGGCGCCTGTGCGCGATCGGCGTCGGTGTCACCGGCAGCGTGCTGTTGGTCACCTCGGCGATGAACGGGCCGCTGGGCCTGACCACCTTCTGCGCCGGCGCCGCCACCCTGGCCATCATCCGCCTGCGCCAGCGCATCAGCCCGCTGCCTGTCCTGAGGCATGTCTCGTGGGGTGTACTGCCGTTGGTCGCAGGGCTGTTCGTGCTGGTCGAGGCGGTGGCGCACACCGGCGTGATCCGCCTCGCCGCCGACGCACTGGAGGCCTTTGCGCGCACCTCGCCCGGCGAAGCCAGCTGGCTGGCCGGCGGCGCGGCCGCCGTGCTGAGCAACCTGGCCAACAACCTGCCGATCGGCCTGGTGGCCGGCTCGCTGGGGCAGATGGCCGATCTGCCGGCACAGACCCGCGCGGCCCTGCTGATCGGCGTGGACCTCGGCCCCAATCTGTCGGTGACCGGCTCGCTCGCCACCATGCTCTGGCTGGTGGCGCTTCGTCGCGAAGGCGAGCATGTCAGTGCGCTGACCTTCCTGCGCCTGGGCATCCTGGTGATGCCGCCGGCCTTGCTTGCCGCGCTCTGGCTTCTGTAGTCACGTCGTTGCCCGCATGCGTCCGCGGTATCGCACAGGCCCCCAAGGCGGAACAGGAATCGCCGAGGCATATCGCATAGATATACGCCAAAGATCAATCAACACGTCATTGACGAAATATGTGAATCGCCAATGAATATTTCTGTGACCGTCACCGCATTTACAACTAATTGCATGTTGTCCGATTGACCCCCTGCCTACCGTTGCGACCTCGCCCTTCCTGGCATGTCAATGCCGACACTACGAGGTTGCACACGATGAAGTCTGACGTCTCCGTACAGCGGGTCCTGTCTTTAGCCATCGCTTCGGTACTTGCGATGACGGCAGCAAACGCCGCCACCGCGCTGCCGATCGTCGCCGACGGCACCCATATCGACGCAAACGGCGACACGGTCGCGGGCGATCCCGGCTACCTCGGCCATGCCATGAGCGCCGTCAACGGCGGCACGATCACCGCCTCGGACATGAGCTTGACCACCAGCGGCGAACAGGCCTCCGGCGCCATCGCCGATGGCGTCGGCAGTCGCATCGAACTGAACAACAGCACCATCTCCACGTCTGGCTACGTGTCGCCTGGCCTGAACGCCGTGTCTGGCGGCCAGATTGTGGCCGAAGGCGTCATCTTCAACTCCACCGGCAACAACGGGCGCGGCGTGCAGGCCACCGGCACCGGCAGTGAAGTCACCTTCAACGGCGGCCGCATCAGCACGGCGGCGATCTACGCAGATGGCGTACGTGCAACCGACCATGGCGTGGTCAACCTGGGCCGCGACAGCGCTGGCCAGGGCACCGTCATCACCAACATGGGCGGCTCGGTCGGTCTGCTCGCCGGCAGCAGCACGGCCGACGCCAGCGGCACCATCAACGCCGTCGGCGTGACCGTCAACAGCAATGGCCCGGCCGCCTTCGCCGGCGGCTCCGGCGCCCGGTTGAACCTCCGCGAGAGCACCCTCAATTCCCTGTCCTCCGGGGTTGTCGCCACGCTGGGCGGCCACGCCGTGGTCGAAGGCACCACCATTCGTTCGGGTCGCGCGGATCGGCTCAACAGCCATGGCGTCTCCGCCGACAACGGTGCGCATGTGGATGTGCGTGACACCTCCATCAGCACCATCGGCGCCACGTCCTACGGGCTGTATGCCACCAGCGCGGGCAGCATCGACACCACCTCCACCAACGTCGCCACCACCGGGCTGAACTCCCACGGTGCCGTTGTGGACAGCGCCGACAGCCGTATCACCCTCGCCGGCGGCGAGATCAGCACCACCGGTCGCGAAGCCTACGGCCTCTATTCCACCGCCGGCACGATCAACGCCGACAACCTTTCCATCAACACCTCCGGCCTTGGCTCCATCGGCGTGTTCGCGCGCGGGGCGGATGCCGTGCTGACCTTGAGCAACAGCACCGTCGTCGGGGGCAACCGGGCCCATGGTGCCGCCGCGCTGGCCGGAGCAGAGTTGAACATCATCAACTCCAGCCTCACCGCCAACGATTCCAATGGCATCACCGCGCGCAATGCCGGTACCCGGGTGAACGTCGCCGGTTCCAACATCCAGACCGCCACCGAAGATTCCCACGGGGTACTGCTGAGCGACACCGCCAGCGCAACCATCGACGGCGGCCGCATCAGCACCGCCGGCGACCGCAGTCGCGGCATCTGGGCCGCGGGCGGCAGCACCGCCAATGTCAGCAATGCCCGTATCGAAACCGCGGGCAACCGCACCGCCGATGCCAGCGGGCTTCCGTTTGGCGCGGCCGGCGTGGTCGCCTCGACCGGCGGCCAGGTCACCCTGCAAAACACCGACGTCGCCACCACAGGCTACTGGGCCGATGGCGTGGACGTGGAGTATGACGACGCTGCGCTGCGCATGATCGGCGGCAGCGTGCATACCACCGGTGACAACTCCAAGGGTGCTGCGGCATATGGCGGCAACAACGCGTTGATCCTGGACAGCGTCCACATCCTCACCGAAGGCAATGCCGCACGCGGCCTGGTGGTGTCGGGCACCGGCAGCAAGGCCACCTTGAGCAGCACCGTCGTGGCGACCCGCGGCACGGCATCGCACGGACTGGACGCCGTCGAGGGTGCTTCCCTGCAGGCCTCGGGCACGACGATCACCACCGAAGGCGTTGGCGCCTATGCCGCGCGCGCGCTGAATGGCGGGGCCATCGATCTGCAAGGCGGTACGCTCAACGCCGCAGCGTCCGCGGGCTTCGGTCTGGAGGCGGCCACCCTGCGCGCCAGCAATGGCACCCGCATCGAAGGCGGCAACGGTCGTCTGGCCGAGTTCGGCTCGGACCGCGCCAACACCGTTTCCTTCGACCGCAACGTAGTGGCCCTCGGTGACGTTCGCTTCTCCGATGGTGCGATCGACAGCGACGGCAACGGCTCCCTCGACCGCACCTCCACCCTCTCGCTCGACCACGACAGCTACTGGAAGGGCGCCACCGATGCCGTGGGCGATCTCTCGCTGGCCAACGGCAGCCGCTGGGACGTGACCGGTGATTCGCAGATCGGCAGCCTCTCGATCGCCAATGCCACCCTCGCCTTCGACCAAGCCGATGGCCAGTACAAGACCGTCACCGTGGACGGCGACTTCCACGCCGACAACGGCCTGCTGGCGATGAACACCGCACTGGGCGATGACACCTCGCCCACCGACCGGCTGCACGTGCGTGGCGACACCTCCGGCACCGCTCGCATCGCGGTGAGCAACATCGGCGGTCGCGGTGCGCTCACCCACGACGGCATCCAGCTGGTCCAGGTGGATGGCGTCTCCGCCGGCAAGTACCAGTTGCAGGGCCGTGCCGTGGGGGGTGCCTACGAGTACTTCCTGCACCAGGGCGGCCGCACCGATCCGACCGATGGCGACTGGTACCTGCGTTCGCAGCTGCCGGTGGCCCCGATCGACGAGTGCCTGGCCAACCCGCGGAACCCGGCCTGCCTCGACCCCGACGTGCCCACCCCGGTCGAGCGCCCCGAAGGCGGCGTGTACCTTGCCAACCAGGCCGCCGCCGTGGGCATGTTCGACCTCACGATGCACGAGCGCGTGGGCGAGCCGAATCTGGCCGAGCGCCAGAAGAACGACAGCGCCCTTGGCGGAGTCTGGGCCCGCGTCACCACCGACCACACCCGTGGCCGCATCGATGACCAGCTCACCCGTCAGGGCCGCCAGCACCTGCTGCAGGTGGGTGCCGACCTCACCCGCTGGGGCCGCGATGACCGCGGTGTGGCGGGCGTGATGGTGGGCACCGGCGAAGCGACCGAGCGCGTACTCTCACAGGTTACCGGCTATACCGCCGAAGGCCGGGTCAAGGGCCGTGCCGCCGGTGTCTACGGCAGCTGGCTGCGCGATGCCGCCAGCGACGGCGGCCTGTACGTGGACAGCTGGGCGCAGATCGCGCGCTTCCGCAACACCACCCAGGGTGACGCCCTGCGCGCCGAGCGTTACGACAGCCGCAGCACCAGCGCATCGGTGGAAGCCGGCTATGCCTTCAACGTGCATCGCGGCAGCGCCAGCGCGATGTACCTGGAGCCGCAGGCACAGGTGATCTGGAGCGACTACCGCATGGACGGCGGCCATCACGTGGAGGCCAACGGCACCGACGTGCGCGAGGCCAATGCCGGTGGCGTACGCACCCGCGTCGGGGTGCGCCTGTTCGGTCACACCACGATGGAGGGCATCAACCGCGTGCAGCCGTTCGCAGCCGTGAACTGGCTGCGCAGCCACGGCGGCGCCAACGCCGTGTGGCTGGATGACATCCGCCTGGAAGGAGCGGCGCCGCGCGATGTGTACGAGGCCAAGGCCGGCGTGCAGCTGCAGCTCAGCCGCAGCCTGACCGCCTGGGGCGAGATCAGCGCCGGGCGCGGCGCACAGGACTACCGCAGCTATGGCGGTTTGTTGGGGGTGAAATACGCCTGGTGATGGTGCCTCCGACGGACTGACGCATGGGCGCCATGCACGCCGCTCAGGCCGATCGGTCGGACATGGATTACCGTATGAAAAAGGGCGCCCTCATGGGCGCCCTTCTTTCGTTCTCCGTTCCGGGCCCGCCCCTCATCCGATCTCGAACACCACGTCCTTCAGCGTTCCGGTGAACGCGAACGGAGACCGGTACTGCCGGGACACCGCTTCCCCCAGGTCGCGTCCGATGTCCAGCGTCTCCGTAGCGCTGTAACGCGCCGGCGGCACATGGGCGAAAGCTTTCCGATCCATTTCCTTTCCATCCACCACCAGCCGCCCGGTTCCACCGCCGCCGTACTGCTTGCTCTCATGCGTGTAGTGGAAGGCCACGTTCACCTCGCCCTCGGGGAGCGTGCTACCCGCGCGAAGCAGGTCGCGCTCACGCCCGAAGAAATTGTTCTCATACATCAATTCGCCGTCCTTGACGAAAAACGTGTAGCCGGCGCCGCCGCCAGCAGCAACAATCACGCCCTCGGCACCGCCGGCCGGAATCACCAGACGTGCGGTGATGGAATGGCTGCGCGCCTTCACATCCGGTGCGGTGCCTTCGCTGATCCGGGTGGTGCCGGCGTAGTATTTGAACCGCGTGCGGCCGCGGGTCACGCTTGGGCGATCGGGGATATGGGCCCGCTCGGAGAAGCGGTCATCGAGCGGGAAAACGAAGTTGGCTTCCGCTTCCTGCTTGAATATCCCCAACAGCTCCGCCAGTTTCTCCGGGTGCTCGGCCGAGAGGTCATCGGCCTGGCTGAAGTCGCGGCTCAAGTCGTACAACTCCCAGTGATCGTTCTCAAAGTTGCCGTCGCGTCCCAGTAGTACCCACGGTACGCCGTGATGGGCCGAGGCAATCCACCCGTCGTGGTAGATGGCGCGGTTGCCCGCGTTCTCGAAGTACTGCGTCAGGTGGGTGGACGGCGCGGTGGCATCGGCGAAGGTATGGATGAAGCTGCTGCCATCCAGGGCCTGCTGCGGAATGCCGTTGACCGCCTCCGGGAACGGAATGCCGGCGGCTTCGTAGATGGTCGGCGCGATGTCCACCACGTGCTGGAACTGGGCGCGCAGCTCGCCACCGGACTTGATCCGTGCCGGCCAGGTCACCGAAACGCCCGTGCGGTTGCCGCCAAAGTGGCTTGCCACCTGCTTGGTCCACTGGAAGGGGCAATCGATGGCCCACGCCCAGCCGACGGCGAAGTGGTTTTCGTGGTGGCCTTGCCCTATCTCATCGATGGCCGGCAGCATGCTGGCCACATCGTCGGGGAAACCGTTCTGGGTAGCCATATTGTTCAAGGTGCCCAGCAAGCCGCCTTCGGGGCTGCAGCCGTTGTCGCCGAGCACGGCGATGATGAGGGTGTTGTCGGCATTGGGCAGCGCGTTGACCGCATCCAGCAGCCGGCCGACATGCTCGTCCAGGTGGGTGAGGAAACCGGCGAAGCACTCCATCTGGCGGGCGAACAGGCGCTTCTCATCGTCGCTGTGCGTGTCCCAGGCGGGCAACTCCGCCGGGCGCGGGGTCAACTGCGCATCCGGCGGTACCGCGCCGATCTTCTTCTGGCTCTCGAACAGTTCCGCCCGATAGGCATCCCAGCCCATGTCGAAACGGCCCTTGAACGGCGCGATATAGCGTTCCGGCACATGGTGCGGCGCGTGCATCGCTCCCGGTGCCCAGTACAGGAACCACGGTCGGTCCGGGGTGATCGACTGGCGGGTGTGCAGCCATTCGATTGCCTTGCTGGCAAGATCATCGGTGAGGTGGTAGCCCTGTTCGGGCGTCTTGTCAGGCTCCACTGGCGTGGTATTGCGGAACAGCTGCGGGGTGAACTGGTTGGTCTCACCGCCCATGAAGCCATAGAAGGTCTGGAAGCCTTTGCCGGTGGGCCAACGGTCGAAGGGACCGACCGGGCTGGTTTCCCAGTCGGGGGTGTTGTGCCACTTGCCGAAGGCCGCAGTGGTATAGCCGTTGTAGGCCAGCACCTGGGGAATGGCGGCGTTGTCATCGGACCACATGCTGTTATAGCCGGGAAAGCCGGTGGACCCTTCGGTGATGGAGCCATTCCCGGTGCGGTGATGATTGCGTCCGGACAGCAATGCGGCCCGGGTGGGCGAGCACAGTGCGCAGTTGTGGAAGTGGCTGTAGCGCAACCCGGTCCTGGCCAGCGTGTCGATGTTGGGCGTGGGAATCAGGCCACCGAACATCGAGGTCCCGCCGTAGCCCAGATCGTCGATCAGGATCACCAGCACATCCGGGGCCCCTGCCGGCGGTGACACCGGCTGCGGAAAATCGGGCGTGGCCTGCTTGTAGTTCTCGCTGATGCTGCCGCCGAACGCCGGAGGCGGCAAGGGCAGGTTCTGAACGTCGTCGTTCATGGCGCTTATCCTGTGGTTGGAGCCGATGTGGAAGGGGCTGTGTTGAGTATCTCCACCCGTCGCCCGCCCATCGTCGGCATAACTACTGGGGCCATGCGGTAAATCTACTGGCAGCGCCGCGGCACGACTTCTGCGCTTCACCACGCCATGGCACCGCCAGTACTTCTACCTATCGGCGGCACCGTTGTTCTTCGGATGCCAATCCAGGACGCCACCGCGACACTGTGCCCTCAGTTCATCGAGGCACCCCCATGACCCAGGAACTCCCCGGCAGCACCCTTCCCCTTCCCGACCAGGCCTACCAGGGACCGCTCTCCTTCGATGCGAAGAAGCTGGGGGTCAAGCTGCCGCCGATCACCGCCAGGCGTCCGCCCGACGGCGCGCCCAACGTCCTGCTGATCATGTTCGACGATGTCGGCTTCGGTGCCGCCAGCGCCTTCGGCGGGCCGGTGCGCACGCCCACCGCCGACCGGCTCGCCAACGGCGGCCTGCGCTACACCCGCTTCCACACCACCGCGTTGTGTTCGCCCACGCGCGCGGCGCTGCTCTCGGGCCGCAACCATCATGCGGTGGCGATGGGCCACATCACCGAGACCGCCACGCCCGCGCCCGGCTACCGCTCCACCCGCCCCAACTCGGCCGTGCCACTGCCGGAAATCCTGCGTCAGAACGGCTACAACACCGCCCAGTTCGGCAAGTGCCACGAAGTGCCCGTGTGGGAGTCCGGGCCCACCGGCCCGTTCGACCATTGGCCGGCCTTCAGCGGCTTCGAGCGCTTTTACGGCTTCATCGGCGGCGAAACCAACCAGTGGACGCCAGCCTTGATCGACGGCGTGTCCACCGTCGAGGCACCGCTGGACCCCGGCTACCACCTCATGCCCGACCTGGCCGACAAGGCCATCGACTATGTGCGGCTGCAGAAGAGCCTGACCCCGGACAAACCCTTCTTCGTGTACTTCGCGCCCGGCGCCACGCACGCGCCGCACCACGTGCCCAAAGACTGGATCGCCAAGTACAAGGGCAGCTTCGATCAAGGCTGGGACGCGCTGCGCGAGGCCACCTTCGCCCGCCAGCGCGAACTGGGCGTCATCCCGTCCGATGCCGTGCTCACCCCGCGCCCGGACGGCATTCCCGCCTGGGACGACATGCCGGCCGAACTCAAGCCGATCCTGGCCCATCAGATGGAGGTGTATGCCGCCTTCCTCGAATATGCCGACCACCACACCGGGCGCGTGATCGACGCGTTGGAGGAACTGGGCGTCCTGGATGACACCCTGGTCTACTTCATCATTGGCGACAACGGCGCCTCTGCCGAGGGTGGGATCAACGGTGCCTTCATGCTCACCACCGCCTCCAACGGCGGTGCCGAGTACGAGACTGCCGCGTTCTGGAAGCAGCACCTGGAGGAAGTCGGCGGGCCCAAGGCCTACAACCATTACGCCGTCGGCTGGGCGCATGCGCTGTGCACGCCCTACCAGTGGACCAAGCAGGTGGCCTCGCACTACGGCGGCACGCGCAACGGCACCATCGTGCATTGGCCGGCGCGGATATCCGGCAGCGGTGAACTGCGCAGTCAGTGGCATCACGTCATCGACGTGGCACCGACCATCCTCGACCTCGCCGGCCTGGCGCAGCCGCACACCGTCAACGGCGTCACCCAGGTACCGATGCACGGCGTGTCCATGGCCTACACCTTCAACGACGCCGACGCCGACGAGCGCCACCTCACCCAGTACTTTGAAATCATGGGCAACCGCGGCATCTACCACGACGGCTGGACCGCGCAGACCAAGCACCGCACCCCGTGGGACGTGGTGGCCAAGGGCGTGGACTTCTCGCAGGACGTCTGGGAGCTCTACGACACCACCAAAGACTGGACCCAGTCCGACAACCTCGCCGCCGCCCAGCCGGACAAGCTGGCCGAACTGCAGCAGCTGTTCCTGATCGAAGCGGTACGGCACAACGTACTGCCCATCGACGACCGCGCTGCCGAGCGCATGAATCCCCAGCTGGCCGGCCGCCCCACCCTGACCACCGGCGACACGCTGCGGCTGTACCCCGGCATGACCCGCCTGGGCGAGAACGTGGCGATCAACGTCAAGAACCGTTCCTACGCCGTGACCGCCGAGATCGACGCACCCGCCGACGGACCACTCAATGGCGCCATCATCGCCCAGGGCGGTCGCACCGGCGGCTGGTCGTTCTTCGCCGAGAACGGCAAGCTCGGCTACCACTACAACCACTGCGGGCTGCTGCGCAAAACCGTCCTTTCAGATACCGACATCGGCGCCGGGCGGCACCAGGTACGGGCCGAGTTTGCCTATGCCGGCGGCGGCATCGGCCGCGGTGGCACGGTCACGCTGTACATCGATGGCAAGGCGGTGGGCAGCGGCGCGATCGAGCGCACCCATCCGCTCTACTACTCCTTCGATGAAGGCCTGGATGTGGGTATCGACACAGGTATGCCCGTGTACGAGGGCTATGTTACCGAGCGTGGCAAGTTCAACGGCACCATCCAGTGGGCGGAGATCCAGTTGGACCAGGACGATCACTCGCACATGATCGACCCCGAGGAGCACCTGGCGGCGGTGATGCGGCATCAGTAGTTGGGCAGACTCGCTGCCTGCAACACGTTGCGGCCCGCCCAGCGCAGGCGCGCCAGGCTACAGCAGCACCTGCCGCGTGCTGCGAAGAAAGCGGTGGATCTCGTCTTCCACTGCCTCATCGATCATATAGACCGGCCGCTGCCCATTGGGGCAGCGCAGGCGCGGCGTGGTTCCGAACAAACGGCAGATCAGCGGCCGCTCGGCGTAGATCTCGCACCCCTGCTTTCCCAGGTAGGGGCAGCTGAGCTCGGCCAGGGCAGCATCACGCTCGGCATCGCTTTTCACGGGCAGACGTGCCATCTCCTCGGTCGACACCGTGACCGGACCACAGCAGTCGTGGCAGCCGACGATGCACCGGAACGAGGGAATCTGGTCGCGCAGCCGATCTATCGCATCGCTGTTCGTATAGGGCATTGCGATGAGCCTCGGCCACGCATCAACGGAAGGGCATTTTACAACCCCGTTGCCCTGCTGGGTCGGGGGGGAGGCGTATTCAGCTCCTGGTCCTGTGAGACCATGCGCCGAGCGGACGGTCCTTCGCCACCTGTGATTCGTAGTCGTCAGGGACACACCTATGCCAGACACTGGCCTGTTCTACATGTTTGAAGTGTGCTGCAGCCCAACGAAGACCGCGCAACATGCCTTTCCCGAGATCGAGTTCGTTCGGGTCCAATGCAGCACCTGCCGACATATCTTCAGGGCAACCGAACCACCGAGTCTGGAAGCGTTCGATGGCGGGGGCGCGGCCATCACGTGCACCAGATGCGGAACACGGCAGGCGATTTCGGGAGCGCGTTTTGCGGAATACATGGAACGCTTCCCGAGCGGCAACTGCGAAGAATACAGGGCCACGGCAGGAGACAGGACATGACGCCTCTCGACAAAGCCATCCGCAGGGAAGTCCAGGTCGGCGATGACACCTACACCCTGACCATCGACCCGACCGGGCTCAAGCTCGTGCTGAAGGGGCGCAGAAACGGAGTGGAACTGCAGTGGGCCGAGCTGGTCAACGGCGACGCGGCGTTGGCTGCGGCACTCCAGGCATCCATCGACGCCAAGTGACGTTCCACCCGACAGAGCGCCACGCCCTCAGTCCTTCCGCGTGTCCCACACGCTGGCCAGCGCCGCCGTCAACAGCAATGGCTGGCGCACGCTTCAGACCTTGAGAATTCGCCACAGCGGGTTTCTCCGGGTATTCAACGGCGGAAATGGCTGTAAAGGTCACTCCCCGAGCACGCGCGAGATCGCAGCCGCCAACAATCTCCGCAGCGACGCCTTCGCCAGCCCGGGGTCGCGCACGGCGCGCATCGCCAGGCCTTCCACCAGCACCCGCAGCAGCAGGATGCGGGCTTCGATGTCCCCTTCATCAGGGTCCCGACCACGCGCCATGTCGTGATGCCGCAACCAGGCACCGATCGCCGCGCTCGTCTGCCGGTCGTGCCGCCGCAACACCTCGGCCACCACCGGATCACGGTGGGCTTCAGCGGTGATTTCCGCATACAGCGCGACATTGGCGATGGCATTGCCAGTGGTCTCCAGCGTCTCCCCGCGCGCCCACACCTGGTAGCAACGCAGCAGCCCCTCCACCAGATCCGACGCTGCCGGCATCTGGCCGATGGAATCCTGGTCATGGGCCAGCTGACGCTCGATCAGCGCCAGGATCAGGGCGCGCTTGTTGGCGAAGTAGCGATACATCAGGCCCTGGCTGATATCCGCTTCGGCAGCGATCTCGCTGATCGATCCGGCGTGGAAGCCACGGGCGATGAAACAGCGTTGCGCAGCGTCGAGGATGCGTTGGCGCTGGGCCTCCGCACGGGCCGCAGCGGCGTCTTCGGCGGGGGTGTCGGCAAGGGGGTTAAGCGTCATTGCTCGTCGTACATGGCGTCCAGTTGACGCTGGATGTTACGCCATCCGATGCGTGAATGAACGGTCATTCATCTGTCATTTCACGCGTCCAGACTGCGCCGGCCTTCCCCACCCGCGAACCCATCCGATGCGCCACGCCCTGCTGCACCGCCACCTGCTAGCCCTTGCCATCGCCACCGCCCTGCCCGGCATTGCCCTCGCCAACGACGCAGAACCCGCCGCCGATGCAGACATCGCCGCCCGCGACGTGGTCGCGCTGGACCAGGTCGTGGTCACTGCGCAGAAGCGCGCCACCAACCTGCAGGACACCCCGATCTCGGTGTCCGTGGTGGATGCCGAAGCCTTGAAGGATCGTAGCGCCATCTCCATCGGCAGCCTCGCCGATGGCGCGATTCCCTCGCTGCGGGTTACCCCCTTCGCCACCCGCAGCTCCGCACTGAACATCGGTATCCGTGGCATCGGCGCCTCCGGCGATGCCAACCAGCCCGCGCGCGACGCCGGTGTGGGCGTCTACGTCGACGGGGTGTTCATGGGCCGCGCGCAGGGCCTGGGCAGCATGCTGTATGACGTAGAGCGCATCGAGGTGTTGAAGGGCCCGCAGGGCACTCTGTTCGGCCGCAACACCGAAGGCGGCGCGCTCAGCATCGTCACCAGACAGCCCACCGGCGAGTTCGGCGGCAGCGTCAGCGCCGGCGTTTCCAACTACAGCGGCTACACCACCGGCCTGCACCTGGACCTGCCCAAGGTGGGCGATGTCAGCTTCAAGATCGATGCCGTGCAGGCCAAACGCGGCGGCACCACCGACAACCCGATGCGCGGCGAGCGCGACTTCAACAGCTACGACAAGCGCGGCGCACGCATCAGCGCGCTGTGGCAGCCCAGCGATACCTTCTCCGCGCTGTACGCCTTCGACACCTCCTATGACGCCACCACCCCGTACCACACCCAGTTGCTGGTGCCGGGCGCCTACGTCAGCCCGCTGCAGAAGGCCGGCGCCAGCGAGGATCGCCGCGATTCGGCCATCCTCGGCGGCCCGCAGGAAGACAACATCGGCCGCACCAGCGGCCACCTGCTCAACCTCGGCTGGACCTTGAGCGATACCCTCGAACTCAAGTCCATCAGTTCCTACCGCGAGCTCACCCAGGGCCAGTTCGACATGGGCCTTGTCGACGCGATCTCCGCGTATGGCGGCGCCAACACCCCCTTCGGCCGCTACAGCCTGGCCCAGGTCTACCAGCACCAGTACAGCCAGGAATTCCAGCTCATCGGCACCACCTCGCAGGTGCAGTTCCTCGCGGGCGCCTTCTACTATCACGAAACCGCCGGTGACAACGCGCAGACGCCCAACATGC
>NZ_DAMAGC010000075.1:0-4362 GCF_031995405.1 Stenotrophomonas sp.
CGGCCAGCGGCCGGCACTACCCTTGATCGGTCTTGCCAGGAGCCGGCCAGCGGCCGGCACTACGGTGAATCGCTCAGCGATTCACCTGCGCGTACAAGGTCGAGCTCATCCCAAACAGCTTGATGAACCCTTCCGCCTCTTCCACGCCCCAGTCGGCCGACTGCGCATAGGTAGCGCCCTTGGTATTGAGCAGATGCGGCGACTTCACCGCCACGGCATCGACGCGGCCGCCACGGGTTTCCAGCACCACTTCGCCGTTGACCTTGCCTTGCGAGGACTTCAGGAAGGCCTCGATGTCGGTCTTGAGCGGGTCGTGGTAGAAGCCTTCGTACACCAGCTCCACCCACTTGCGCGCCACGTCCGGCTTGAAGCGGTTCTGCTGCTTGGTCAGTACCGCATCTTCCAGCGCGCGGTGCGCGGCCAGCAGCGAGACCAGGCCCGGGGCTTCGAACACGATGCGGCCCTTCAGGCCGATCACGGTGTCGCCGGTGTACACGCCACGGCCGACGCCGTACGGGGCGAACAGCTTGTTGAGCTTGGCCAGGATCTGCTCACCCGGCAGCGCCTTGCCGTCCAGCTCGACCGCCTCGCCTTCGACGAACTTCAGCTTCACGGTCAGCGGCTCGATCGGCCACGCGCTGCGCGGTGCGCACCAGCCACGGGCACCCTCGCCCGGCGCTTCCCAACGGTCGATCTCGCCGCCGGACATGGTCAGGCCGAGCAGGTTCTCGTTGATGGTGTAGGCCTGCTGCTTGGCGCGCACGCCGAAGCCGCGCTCTTCCAGGTACTTCTGCTCGTAGGCGCGGGTCTGGGTGTGTTCCTTCTGGATCTCGCGGATCGGGGCGACGATCTGGTAGTCGCCCAGCGCCTTCACGGCCAGGTCGAAGCGGACCTGGTCATTGCCCATGCCGGTGCAGCCGTGGGCGATGATGTTGGTGCCCAGTTCGGCGGCACGCTTGAGCGCGGCATCCACGATCAGGTAACGGTCGGACACCAGCAGCGGGTACTGGCCCTGGTAGCCTTCGCCGGCCCACACGAACGGCTTGACGAAGCCGTTCCAGATGGCCGGGCCACCGTCGACGGTGACGTGGCTGGTGACGCCCAGCTCGGCCGCGCGCTTCTCGATGAAGTCGCGCTCTTCGTCATCCACGCCGCCGGTGTCGGCGAACACGGTGTGCACGTTGTAGCCGCGCTCCTGCAGGTAGGGCACGCAGAAGCTGGTGTCGAGTCCGCCGGAGAAGGCCAGGACGATGTCTTTATTGCTCATGGGGGTAAGGGTCCAGTAGGGGGATGGGAATTCAGTAGAGCCGACCGTTGGTCGGCTGGAATATTCAATGCGCCGGTTGGGGAGCAGCCGACCAACGGTCGGCTCTACCCCTTGTCGGCGTTACCGGCCGATCAGCGCCGACATGATCGCCTTCTGCACATGCAGGCGGTTCTCGGCCTCGTCGATGGCGATGCACTGCGCCGAGTCCATCACCCCGTCGGTGGCCTTCACGTTGCGGCGCAGCGGCAGGCAGTGGCTGAAGACGCCGTTGTTGGTCAGCGCCATCTTGGCTTCGTCCACGATGAAGTGCTTGTACTGGTCGCGGATCGGCTTTTCCGGTTCCCAGTTGCCGAAGAACGGCAGCGCGCCCCAGCTCTTGGCGTACACCACGTCGGCACCGGCATAGGCGCTGGCGATGTCATGGCTGACCTGCAGCGAACCGCCGCTCTCGGCCACGTTCTGCTCGGCCCAGCCCATGTAGCGCTCGTCCAGGATGTAGTCCGGGGTCGGACACAGCAGGGTCACGTCCATGCCCATGCGGGTGGCGATGGTCAGTGCCGAGTTGGCCACGGCGGTGTTGAGCGGCTTGGGATGGTAGGTCCAGGTCAGCACGTACTTCTTGCCGCGCAGGTCCTGGGTACCGAAGTGTTCCTGCAGCGCCATCACGTGGGCCAGTTCCTGGCACGGGTGGGTGATGGTCTCCATGTTGATCACCGGCACCGGCGAGTACTTGGCGAAGCTCTTCAGCACTTCGTCTTCGCGATCCTTGGTCCAGTCGATGAACTTCGGGAACGCGCGCACGCCGATCAGGTCGACGTAGCGGCCCAGCACCCGGGCCACCTCGGCGATGTGCTCTTCGGTGTCACCGTCCATCACCGAGCCCAGGTTGAACTCGATCGGCCATGCATCCTTGCCCGGCTGCAGCACGATCGCGTGGCCGCCCAGCTGGAAGGCCCCCAGCTCGAAGCTGGTGCGGGTGCGCATGGACGGATTGAAGAACACCAGGGCAATCGACTTGCCCTTGAGCTCGTCGCCCAGCTTGTTGCGCTTGAACAGCGCGGCCTGGGTCAGCAGGGCATCCAGGTCGGTGCGGCTCCAATCCTGGGTGTTCAGGAAGTGCTTCAGGGACATCGATCGATCCTTTGCGGCTGGTTTTCCACCGTTGCCGGGGGAGGTTGGGGGCGCCGGGGCGCGTTCAGGGCTCAAACAAACGTATACAGATGAAACTTTTCAGATCGTAGAAACGAAAAAACCCAGCGCGGGGGCTGGGTTTTCCGAACAGACAGCACGAAGCTCCGGTTACCCAGCGAAAATGTGGGGTTCCGGTCGGCGGGCACGCGACGTCATGCCCGTAGCCATACGGGCGGCGCTGGTGTCGTGCTGGAAGTCGGTGAGTTTCATGGCCGCCAATCTTTGCATGCGCAGGGGGTGGGTGCAAGACCTGAAGGGAACATTCAGGTCAGCGACCTCACGGATTGGCGGCCGTGCCCTGCTCGGCGCCGATCCACGGGGTGATCGAGACCCGGATCTTGAGCCGGTTGCCCGGATCCTCCGGCAGCCGCGAGCGGTACTTGGTGCCCTTGTAGACGTAGTCCACGTCATAGGCGATGGGGCGGCGGAACTCGCGGCCGACCGGGATGATCCGGCATTCGCGGGTCAGCAGCGGGCCGTTGTTGGCCGCCGGTGCGGGCGCCTCGGCCACCGGCATCGCGTCCTCGCTGCCGTCCTCACGCTTGAAGATCGAGCGTACCGAGTCCATGAAGCGGCCGAACCGGCCCTTGTCTTCCTGCGGCTCCTCGCCGGTCACGTTGACCGGGGCCAGCGTGCGGGTGGATACCGGTTCGCAGTGCTCTTCGGTGCGGGTGGCGCGCAGGGTCTGGAACACCGGCTCCACGTTGAGCACCTGCGCGTAGTCGAACTTGACGTTCTCCACGATCACCACCCGGTTACGGACCTCGCCGTCCTGGGCGCACGCCCCGAAGGCGGCACCTCCAAGCAGGCAGGCCAGCGTCAACAACGAAGCGGATTTCATTGGCAACAGGTAAGAGGACAAGGTGGCTAGTTTAGGGAGTGCCAGGCACAAGGGGCTGAACATTACCCTTCCGCGACGATTCTGCCCATAGGCCGTTGCCCTGGCAGACAGTCGGCCGGCCCCGGCGCTGAACGCGGATGTGATCTAAAATCGAGGGCTTGCCCCCTTCCCTCCCCGCCACCGACCCCCATGACCCTGCGCCTGCACAACAACCTGACACGCCAGCTCGAACCGTTCACCCCGCTCGATCCGACCTGTCCGACCCTGTATGTCTGCGGCCCCACGGTCTACAACTATGTGCACATCGGCAATGCCCGTGGCCCGGTCGTGTTCGGCGTGCTGGCCGATCTGCTGCGGCGCCGCTTCCGCGGCCTGCGCTACGCCCGCAACATCACCGACGTGGACGACAAGATCAATACCGCCGCGCGTGAACAGAACGTGCCGATCAGCACGATCACCGACCGTTTCGCCGCCGCCTACCGTGAAGACATGGGCGCGCTGGGCGTGGTCCCGCCGGACATCGAACCCGAAGCCACCGCGCACATCCCGCAGATCGTGACGATGATCGAGCAGCTGATCGCCGCCGGTCACGCCTACGCCGCCGAAGGCCACGTGCTCTTTTCGGTCAATTCCTACGCCGACTACGGCAAGCTCTCGCGCCGCGACCCGGACGAAATGCTGGCCGGCGCGCGGGTGGACGTGGCCCCGTACAAGCGCGAGCCGGGCGACTTCGTGCTGTGGAAGCCGTCCAGCGACGACCTGCCCGGCTGGGCATCGCCGTGGGGCCGTGGCCGCCCCGGCTGGCACATCGAGTGCTCGGCGATGGCTGCCGCGCACCTGGGCGAGACCATCGACATCCATGCCGGCGGCGTGGACCTGCAGTTCCCGCACCACGAGAACGAGATCGCCCAGAGCGAGTGCGCCCATGGCGGGCGGACCTTCGCGCGGTTCTGGCTGCACAACGGCATGCTCAACTTCGGCGGCGCCAAGATGAGCAAGTCGATCGGCAACATCGAGCGCGTGCACGACCTGGTCCGCAAGCATGCGCCGGAAGCGCTGCGCT
>NZ_DAMAGC010000075.1:4372-20685 GCF_031995405.1 Stenotrophomonas sp.
CCCTGCTGTCAGCCCACTACCGGCAGCCGCTGGACTGGTCCGATGCGCTGATCGAGCAGTCCGCACGCACCCTGGACCGCCTGTACGGCACCCTGCGCGACCTAGCCGATGTGCAGGCAACGGCGGTGATCCCGGCCGAGATCGAGGCCGCGCTGGACGATGACCTCAACACCCCGCAGGCGCTGGCCGAACTGGCCCGCATCGCCAGCGAGGCGCGCAAGGCCGCCCCGGGCGAGCAGGCGCAGTGGAAGACCGCGCTGCTCGGCGCCGGCCTGGCGCTGGGCCTGCTGCAGCAGGATCCGGCCGCGTGGTTCGGCAATGCCCCCGGCGATGCCGACGACGACGCCCGCATCCAGGGCCTGATCGACGCACGCGGCGCGGCCAAGCAGGCGCGCGACTTCGCCCGCGCCGATGCCATCCGCGACCAGCTTGCCGCCGAGGGCATCGTGCTGGAAGACACCGCCCAGGGCGTGCGCTGGGTACGCAGGCGCTGATGCGGCGCCCGGCCAACGCGCGGGCGCTGCCACGACACAGACCCGGCCAGGGACGGCCGGGCGCTTCCTTCGAACCATCACGGCCAGCCCACGGAAGGCACACACCGGCCCGGAGTCCCCCATGACCATCGCATCCCCGTTCCCGCTTGAAGCCACCGCTGCCGAAGCACAGACCGCCATCGCCGAGGAGTTCGCCTTCTTCGGCGACTGGTCCGAGCGCTACCAGTACCTCATCGACCTGGGCCGCAAGCTGCCCGCCTTCCCGGAGGAGTGGAAGACCGAACAGCACCGCCTGCTCGGCTGCCAGTCGATGGTCTGGATCGTGCCGGAAGGCAATGCGCAGGCCCTGCGCTTCCACGCGATCAGCGACTCGGCGATCGTCTCCGGGCTGATCTACCTGGCGCTGCGCGTGTACTCCGGTCGCTCGGCGGCCGAGATTCTGGCCACCGAGCCGAGCTACATCCAGGACATCGGCCTGTCGCGCCACCTGTCGCCGACGCGCAGCAACGGCGTCGCCGCGATGCTCGCCTTCATCCGCGAGACCGCGCAGTCCCAGCACGCGCAGTCGTGAGTACCGACGCCCCTGCCGAGACCCCCGAGCGCGCGCTCACGCTGCTGGCCCGGCCCGGCTTCGCGCTGCTGCTGGCGTACCGCATCTGCGCGATGCTGTCTTACCAGATCGTGGCGGTCACGGTGGGGTGGCACATCTACGAAGTGACCCGCAATCCGTTCTCGCTGGGCCTGGTCGGCCTGGCCGAGGTGCTGCCGTTCTTCTGCGTGGCCCCGTTCGCCGGTTACCTGGTGGACCACCTGCCGCGCCGCCGGCTGGGCATGGTCGCCGCCAGCGGGCTGGTGCTCACCGCCGTGGTGCTTACCGCGGTCGCACAGGGCTGGTTGCCGTTCCACGGGGTGTGGCCGATCTACGCGGCGATCGCGATGACCGGCATGGTCCGCGCGTTCCTGTCGCCGATCTACAACGCGCTGTTCGCCCGGGTGCTCGAACGCCAGCAGTACGCGCGTGGCGCGGGCCTGGGCGCGGTGGTGTTCCAGGCCGGCATGGTCGCCGGCCCGGCCCTGGGCGGCCTGCTGGTGGCCACCGGCGGCAAGGGCGTGGCCTACGGAGTGGCGATGGCGGTGGCGCTCATCGCAGTGGGCTGCCTGGCGGTGCTGCGGGTGTCCGAGCCGGTCCACGCCGGCCCGGCCGCGCCGATCTTCAAGAGCATCGCCGAGGGCGGTCGCTTCGTGCTGGGCAACCGGATCATGGTCGGGGCAATGGCGCTGGACATGTTCTCGGTGCTGCTGGGCGGGGTGGTGGCGATGCTGCCGGCCTTCCTGCATGAAATCCTGCACCACGGCCCGGAAGGGCTGGGCATCCTGCGGGCGGCACCGGCGCTCGGGTCGGTGTGCGTGGGCCTGTGGCTGGCCCGTCGCCCGCTGCAGCGCAACGCCGGCCGCGTACTGCTGTGCGCGGTGGCCGGGTTCGGCCTGTGCGTGATCGGCTTCGGGCTGTCGCACAGTTTCTGGCTGTCGGCGCTGATCCTGCTGTTCTACGGGGCCTTCGACGGTGTGTCGGTGGTGATCCGCTCGACGATCCTGCAGCTGGCGACGCCGGAAGCGATGCGCGGCCGGGTCTCCTCGATCAACGGAATCTTCATCAGTTCGTCCAACGAGCTGGGCGCGTTCTACGCCGGCACCATGGCCAAGCTGCTCGGGCTGGTCCCTGCGGTGGTGCTCGGTGGTTTCGCGGTCCTGAGCGTGGCCGGCATCACCGCCTGGAAGAACCCCACCCTGCGCAACTTGAACCTGCGCGACCTGCAGTAGCGACCGACCGTGGGTCGGTATGTTTTGGCTCCGGGCCTGGAACATCCTTTCCCGAGTGCGAAGCAGATGGCAACAGCGGATCAACGGCGCCGAGTGCCTTGCCCGCACCAGGCTGGTCAGGGGTGTGTGAGTTCGCGGGACACGCCGTAAATACATCCATGTAGGCTCGCGCCCCGCATCCATGCGGGGCACGGTCCCGCGAACTCACACACCCCCGCCCTGGAAAGTTTCCCGGCAGCCATGGCAAGGCCATGGCGAAGATCAGAGAATCATCGGTCTGAAGGCATCCGATCCCGCTCTTTGGTTGCGCACCAGCACCCTGTCAGGGGCGGGTACGGGTGGGTTGGCGGGACCGTCGTGCGCCATGGATGGCGCACGCGAGCCTCCACGGAGGGATTCACGGCGTGTCCCGCCAACCCACCCGTACCCGCCCAAGCCAGCGCAGGCGCACACCCGGAGCAGTTGACCTGCCGTTGTCGTTGACCTGAGCTTCTGCTCCAAAGAAAAAAACCCGGCCGAAGCCGGGTTTTTTCATTGCATCCATCAACACCAGAGAATCAGTCGCCCTGCTGCTTCTGCAGGTGCTCCCAACGCTCCTGGGCGTCGATGGTGCGTTCGGCGGTCAGACGGGCTTCCAGACGATCCAGGCCGATTTCCTCGCCCGTGTCGACACAGTAGCCGTAGTCACCGTCTTCCAGGCGCTTCAGCGTGCTGTTGATCTTGCCGATCAGCTTGCGGTAACGATCGCGGGTACGCAGTTCCAGCGAGTTCTCGGTCTCGCGGGTGGCGCGTTCGGCTTCATCGCCGATATCACGCACTTCTTCCTGCAGGTTCGCGATGGTCTGCTTGGATTCCTCGACCAGATCATTGCGCCAGTGCTGCAGGCGCTGGCGGAAATACTCCAGCTGCAGCGGGCTCATGTATTCCTCTTCCGCACTCGGCTTGTAGCCATCGGGCAGGATCGGACGACCAGTGGCTTCGTCGGTCTTGTATTCCACCACCTTGACCTTGGTGCGCGGGGCCGGAGCGGACGAGCGCGCGGCCACGGCAACGGCGACCTTGCCGACCGGACGCGACACAGGCTTGGGGGCGGACTCGGACTTGATGGGGGTTTTTGCAGGCGATTTCGAAACGGGCACGGGATTCTTGTTTTGCGGGGCCTTGGAGGCGGGGGCCGCCGCTACCGGCGCCGGCGCGGACGCCGGAGAGGTAACAGGCTTGGCCGCGGACTTGGCCGGGACAGACTTGGCCGGTGCCGGCGATGCCGGCTTCGGTGCGGACTTCACTACGGGTGCTGCAGCCGGCTTGGACGCCGGCCTGGTTGCCACGGGCTTGCTGGCAGTCTTGCTCGCCTTGACCGGCGCGGGCGATGGCTGTTTGGCCGCCACCTTCTTCGCCGGGGTCGGCTTGGGAGCCGGCTTGGACACTGCCGACGCCACGGATTTCTTTGCGACGGTCTTGCCGACGGCGGCCTTCTTCACCGGCGCCTTGGCGACCGGCTTGGACGGCGCAGCCTTCCTGGCCACCGCTTTCTTGACCACCGGCTTGGCAGCGGCCGCCTTCTTCACCGGGACCTTGGCGACCACCGGCTTCTTGGCGACAGCCTTCTTCACCGGCTTGGCCGGTGCCTTGGCCGCGGATTTCTTTACGGGTGCCGTCCTGGCCGCCGGTTGTTTGGATGCAGGCTTGCCAGCCGGCTTGGCGGCCGGTTTTTTGGCAACGGACTTGGCCGCCAACTTCTTAGCAACAGGCTTGGCGGTTTTCTTGGCGGCCTTGACGGCCTTCTTTGCAGTTTTTTTAGCAGCCACGAAACGCTCTTCCTTGGTTTCCCCGGGGCCCGGGAAAGCGGGCCTTTATAGCCTACCCGACCAGCAGCAGCAACCACACCGCCTACTCCGTTCAGCCCCGGAGTCACAAGGGGTGCGACCGGTCTGTCCCGCGAGCGGGCCGACCTGCGCCGTTCGGTACCTGACCCGGCCAGCGGCCGGGGCGGCCCGCCACGCGCGTGGACGCGGAGGGGAGCCAACGCCCCATCCTGCGACAAATGCGGCCTTCATGCCAACTGCTCTAAGATTGGCGGGTGATCTCACGCCTGCTCATCGCCCTGCTGCGCTTCTACAAGCGCTTCATCAGCCCGTTGCTGGGGCCGCGTTGCCGCTTCATGCCCAGCTGTTCTGAATACGCCATGCAGGCCATCGCCACGCATGGGCCCGCGCGCGGCAGCTGGCTGGCCGCGCGCCGGCTGGGCCGTTGCCATCCCTTCCATCCCGGTGGCATCGACGAGGTGCCGCCGCGCGCCGCGCATGATGCCGCCTGCCGCTGCACAGGAAAACACTGAAATGTCCTCCACGCTCATCGTCAACGCCCGCCTGGTCAACGAAGGTCGCATCAGCGACGGCGACCTGCGCATCGAAAACGGCCGCATCGCGCAGATCGGCGCCGGCCTGGAAGCCCGCCCCGGCGAGACCGTGGTCGACGCCGCCGGCCGCTGGCTGCTGCCGGGCATGATCGACGACCAGGTGCACTTCCGCGAGCCGGGCCTGACCCACAAGGGCGACATCGCCACTGAATCGGCGGCGGCCGTGGCCGGCGGCCTGACCAGCTTCATGGACATGCCCAACACCAATCCGCCCACGCTCAGCGCGGACATCCTGCAGGCCAAATACGACGCCGCCGCGGGCCGTGCGCGCGCCAACTACGGGTTCTACATGGGCGCCAGCAACGACAACCTGGCCCACATCCAGTCGCTGGACCCCAAGACCGCACCGGGCATCAAGGTATTCATGGGCGCCTCCACCGGCAACATGCTGGTGGACAACCCGGAAACCCTCGACGCCATCTTCCGCGACGCGCCGACCCCGATCATCACCCATTGCGAAGACACGCCGATGATCGATGCCAAGGCCAGGGAGTACGCCGAGAAGTATGGCGACGCCCTCAGTGCCGAACAGCACCCGGACATCCGCTCGCGCGAGGCCTGCCTGAAGTCCTCGGAGCTGGCCGTGTCGCTGGCCAGGAAGCACGGCACCCGCCTGCACGTGCTGCATATCTCCACCGCCGACGAACTCAAGCTGTTCGAACGCGGCCCGCTGATCCGCGCCGATGGCAGCCGCAAGCAGATCACCGCCGAAACCTGCATCCACTTCCTGCGCTTTGACCGCAGCGATTACGCGCGGCTGGGCAACCTGATCAAGTGCAACCCGGCCATCAAGGAAGCCAGCGACCGCGAAGCCCTGACCCGTGCCGTGGCCGAGGACGTGATCGACGTGCTGGCCACCGACCACGCCCCGCACACCTGGGAAGAAAAGCAGAAGCCCTACCCGCAGGCACCGTCCGGCCTGCCGCTGGTGCAGTACGCGCTGGTCGCCGCGCTGGAGCTGGTCCACGAAGGCAAGCTGGAGATCACCCAGGTGGTGCAGAAATTCGCGCACGCCCCGGCGCAGTTGTTCGACGTGAGCCAGCGCGGCTATCTGCGCGAAGGCTATTTCGCCGACCTGGTGCTGGTGGAGGACGTGCCGTTCACGGTCAAGCGCGAAGACGTGCTCTCCAAGTGCGGCTGGTCGCCGTTTGAGGGCATGACCTTCCGCTCGCGCGTCGCCTCGACCTGGGTCAACGGCGAACTGGCCTGGGACGGCACGCAGCTGGTCGGTGCACCCAATGGCCAGCGCATGAGCTTCGACCGCTGATGCGTGCACGGCTAGTAAGTCTTGGCCTGCTGTTGGCGGGCAGTGTGATGGCGGCCGGCATGCTGCCCTCGCCCGCCTCGGCGCAGGCCGACGGTCGGGTCGTGTTTCCGGCCAGCGCGTCGCAGGGCGCCATGGTGATCGGCAAGGTGCCGGCCGGCAGCGTGGTCCAGTATGCCGGCCGCAGCCTGCGGGTGAGTGGCTATGGCAGCGTGGTGTTCGGCATCGGCCGCGACGAGAAGGGGCCGCTGCAGCTCCAGGTGCAGCGCCCCGACGGCGGCAGCGAGACGGTCGACATCGCGGTGACCGCGCGCGACTGGCCGACCGAGCGGGTCAACGGCGTGCCACCCAAGACCGTCAACCCGCCGCCGGCGATTGCCGAACGGATCAAGCGCGAGCAGGCCCAGGTCACCGCCGCGCGGGCGCGTGACGACAACCGCACCGACTTCGCCCAGGCCTTCATCTGGCCGGTGCAGGGCCGCATCAGCGGCCGCTTCGGCAATGCGCGCGTCTACAACGGCCAGCCCGGCGCGGGTCACTCGGGCATGGACATCGCGGTGCCGACCGGCACCTCGGTGAAGGCACCGGCCGCCGGCGTGGTCACCTTCGCCGGCCCGGACCTGTACCTCACCGGCGGCACCCTGCTGCTGGACCACGGCTTCGGAATCAGCTCGAATTTCCTGCACCTGTCGCGCATCGACGTGAAGGTCGGCGACCGCGTCGAACAGGGCCAGGTCATCGCCGCGGTCGGCGCCACCGGTCGCGCGACCGGGCCGCACCTGCACTGGGGCATGAACTGGTTCGATACCCGCATCGACCCGCTGCTGGTGCTTGAACGCGGCAAGTGATCCGCGCGCGATCGGCGCCGCACGCGGCCGGTACGGATGGGGCGGCCATCCATTGCAACATGGCCGCTGCAGCCCGCCCCAGCCAGGGGGCAGTGCCCGCTGTCGCCACCTCACCCGCAGGGCGGCACCGGATCAGCCGCGACCGGCCCACCACGTGCGCAGCAACGTGCGCATCGGCGTCACCTTGAGCTCGCGGCCCTGCGCGCTGGCCTGCAGCCGCGTGCGTGCAAGCGAGGCGTACATGCGGCGTACGCGCGGTCCCGCCACGCGCGCCGGCCATTGCGCCAGCAACTGCCGCGCCCACTGCTGGGCGGCGGTGTCACCGTCGGCGTCCAGCAGCGAGCGCGGTACCGCCGCCACGCCCGCTTCCTGCAGCCGCTGCGCCAACGTCTGCACCAGCACCGGGGTGGCCACGTCGCCACGCGCCGGGGTATCGAACATCACCGCTTCCACCGCCGCCACCGCCGCTGCGTAGGGCTGCAGCGCGCGCAGCGCCTGCGCCGGCTCCAGCGCGGCGGAGCGCGCATCGATCAGGTCCGGCAGGGTGTCGGCCAGCGCCGCCCACGGCGCGCGCACCGGCTCCAGCAGCCGCCCCAGCGGATGCCGCGAGCGCTGCGCGGCCCAACTGCGCAGCTCTTCGCCCCACCACGCCAGCTTGGCGTCGGACGGGGTCGGGTCACCGTTGGTGTTGAGGATGTCGTCGAACTCCTGCAGCAGCGTGAACCACGCCACGGCGAGGCTGCGCTGCGCCTCGGGCACGAACGGGTCGGCCACCGACCATTCCGGCCAGCGGGTCCGCCACTTGTCCAGGAAACTGTCGAGGGCGCTGGAAGTTGTCACGGGGAAATCCTTGGAAGTGATGTGCCGACCACCGGTCGGCCGCTACCGGGGTGCGCGCCGGCCGAATACCGGTGCGTGCCTGGGTTGCACTGCGCAGCGGCCGGCGGCCGATGCCTGGCGGGCGATCAGGCGCGTGCCAACGGCCAGGCGTCGCCACGCTGCAGCTGTGCGGGCTGGTCGATCATGCACTCCGCGCCCCACGCCAGCGGGTCGTCGGCGTCGAGCCGATAACCCCACAGCGCGGCCACCGAGGCCATGCCGGCGGCGTTGGCGGCGACGATGTCGCGTTCGTCATCACCGACGTAGACGCAGGTGGCCGGGTCGATCCGCAGGCGCTCGGCCGCAGCCAGCAGCGGCAGCGGGTGTGGCTTGCGCTGGGCCAGGGTGTCGCCCCCGATCAGCACCTTGCAGCGGCTTTCCCAGCCCAGCTGCGGCACGATCAGACGGGCCAGGTACTCCGGCTTGTTGGTGACGATGCCCCACACGCAGCCGGCGGCATCCAGCGCATCGAGCATGCCGGCCACGCCGTCGAACAGCGTCGCGTACTGGCCGATCAGGCCTTCATAACGCTCGAGGAACTCCGGCACCAGCGCATCGCGCTCGACCTGCCCCAGTTCCGGGAAGGCTACCGACACCATCGCCCGCGACCCCTTGGAGACCACCGGACGCAGTGCGTCCAGGCTGATCGGCGGGCGCGCGCGCGCGGCCAGCATCGCGTTGGCCGTGGCCAGCATGTCCGGCGCGCTGTCGAGCAGCGTGCCGTCCAGGTCGAACAGGACCGCCTGCGGGAAACCGGACTCAGACACGGGCGGCATCGTCCGGCTTGACCGCATGGGCCAGGTAATTGATGTCGGTGCGCGAACTCAGACGCGCGCGGTTGCGCCACGGCTCGTAGGCCATGCCGCTGACGTCGCGCAGGTTGAAATCGCACTCGCGCAGCCATTTGCCCAGCTCGGCCGGCTTGATGAAATCCTGGTAGTGGTGCGTGCCCTTGGGCAACAGCCGCGCCACGTATTCGGCGCCGACGATCGCCACCGCGAAGGCGGCCGGGGTGCGGTTGACCGTGGAAAGGAACAGCTGGCCACCGGGCTTGAGCAGGCGATGGCAGGCGGCGATGATCGCGCCCGGGTCCGGCACGTGCTCGAGCATTTCCATGCAGGTGACCACGTCGAAGCTTCCCGGTTGTTCGGCCGCCAGGTCCTCGGCGGCCTGCACGCGGTAGTCCACCTGCACGCCCGATTCCAGGCTGTGCAGCCGCGCCACCTTGACCAGTTCCGGCGCCAGGTCGATCGCGGTCACCTCCGCCCCTTCCCTGGCCAGGGCCTCACTGAGCAGGCCGCCACCGCAGCCGATGTCGAGCACGCGCGCACCGCGCAGGGTGACGCGGCTGGCGACGTACTGCAGGCGCACCGGGTTCAGCGCGTGCAAGGGCTTCTGCGGGCCGTCGACGTCCCACCAGCGGTTGGCAAGGGCGGCGAACTTGTCCAGTTCGGCCTGGTCGAAATTGGTGGAAGCGTGCGGGGTATTCATGGGGATCCTTGGTGCATCAAGCACGGATGTGGCGGATGCGCTCGCGCCACTGGCGGGCGTTGGCGACAATTGCCGCCGTGTCCATGCCGACCAGTTCGCGCTGGACCAGCTTGGGCTGCCCGGCGATCCAGACATCGCTGACCTGGTGACGGCCGGCGGCATATACAAGCTGGGACAGCACATGGTGCAGCGGCTGGGTTTCCAGCGCGGACAGGTCCACGCAGACCAGGTCGGCCTGCTTGCCGACTTCGATCGAGCCGATACGGTCGCCGAAGCCCAGCGCGCGCGCGCCGCCCAGCGTGGCCGCGCGCAGCGTGGTGGCCGCGTCCAGCGCGGTGGCATCGTTGGCCACGGCCTTGGCCAGGATCGCCGCGGTGCGGTTTTCGCTGAACATGTCCAGGTCGTTGTTGCTGGCGCAGCCATCGGTGCCGATGGCCAGGTTCACCCCGGCGCGCTGCAGCGCGCAGGCCGGGCAGAAGCCGGAGGCCAGCTTGAGGTTGGATTCGGGGCAATGCACCACGCTGACGCCGCGCTCGGCGCACAGGTGGATTTCGGCGTCCGTCAGTTGGGTCATGTGCACCGCGATCAGGCGGTCGTTGACCAGGCCGAGACGGTCCAGTCGCGCCAGCGGACGCTGGCCGTGCAGCTTGATCGAATCGCTGATCTCCTGCGCGGTCTCATGCGTATGCAGGTGCACCTGCATGTCCAGCTGGTCGGACAACATGCGCACGCGTTCGAAGTTGGCGTCGTTGACCGTGTACGGCGCGTGCGGGGCGAACGAGGTGCCGATCAGCGGATCGTTGCGCCACTGGTCGTGCAGCTCACCGGCCTTGGCGAAGTACTCGTCGTCGGTCTTGGCCCAGGCGGTGGGGAAATCGATGATCACCGCACCGACCAGCGCGCGGAAACCGTGCTGCTTGTAGACCGCGGCCTGGACGTCGGAGAAGAAGTAGTTTTCGTTGGCGCAGGTGGTGCCACCGCGCAGCATTTCGGCAATCGCCAGGGTGGTGCCGTCGGCCACGAACTCCGGCCCGATCACCGCCGCTTCCACCGGCCAGATGTGCTGCTGCAGCCACACCATCAGCGGCAGGTCGTCGGCGACGCCGCGCAGCAGGGTCATCGGGTTGTGGGTGTGCGCGTTGACCAGGCCCGGCATCAGCGCCGCATCGGGGCGCGAGACGGTCTGCTTCGGCACGAAGCGCTCGCGTGCCTCGGCACGCGGCAGGATCGCGATGATCTCGCTGCCCCGTACCGCCACGGCATGGTCTTCCAGCACCACGGCATGCGGTTCGATCGGGACCACGTAACCGGCTTCGATCAGCAGGTCACAGGTTTCGGGAATGCGTGCGGTGTCGGTCATGCGGACTCACTGTGCTGGGCGGACGACCCGAAGGCGTGGGCGACCGGGCGCTCTGGAGGTAGAGCCGAGCCATGCTCGGCTGCGCGTGGTGTCGGCATCATGAACGCCGGGAAGTGCCTGGGTGCCGACCAACGGTCGGCTTTACCGAGGGGCCAGCCGACCAACGGTCGGCTCTACCGAGGGTCGGCCGATCAACGATCGGCGTTACGAAGGGCCAGCCGAGCATGGCTCGGCTCTACCGTAATCCGGCTTCGCCGGATTACTTGCCTGCGCGCGCGGAGTATTCGCCCGAGCGGGTGTCGACCTTGATGATTTCATCCTGGTTGACGAACAGCGGCACGCGGACCACCGCACCGGTTTCCAGGGTGGCCGGCTTGCCGCCGCCGCCCGAGGTGTCGCCACGGACGCCCGGGTCGGTTTCGGTGATCTTCAGCTCGACGAAGTTCGGCGGCTGGACGAAGATCGGTTCACCGTTCCACAGGGTGACGATGCAGGACTCTTCGCCCTTCAGCCACTTCTCTGCGCCGCCCATGCCGGACTTGGTGGCCTGGACCTGCTCGAAGGATTCCGGGTCCATGAAGTGCCAGAACTCGCCGTCGCTGTACATGAAGTCCATGTTGGTATCCACGACGTCGGCCTTCTCCACGTCATCGGTCGCCTTCATGGTCATTTCGACCACGCGGCCCGACTTGATGAAGCGGTACTTCATGCGGGTGAAGGCCTGGCCCTTGCCCGGCTTGA
Organism: Stenotrophomonas sp.; assembly: GCF_031995405.1. Classification (GTDB taxonomy): domain Bacteria; phylum Pseudomonadota; class Gammaproteobacteria; order Xanthomonadales; family Xanthomonadaceae; genus Stenotrophomonas. The sequence continues at coordinate 15,690 of NZ_DAMAGC010000075.1, forward strand.
CGTACTCGGTCTCAGTGATGACGGCCGGTTCGTTGTTGATCAGGATCTTCATCCCGTTCTTGACATCGTTCATGCCAACAGTGGCCATGCTGAAACTCCTGAATGGGCAAACGCCGCGCAGGCGCGGCGAGCCGGATAGAATGGGATGTCCCACCGGTGCCGGTGGGGTGACGCGATATTTCTGACCCACATGATAACCGCAGGCCCCCATTCCATGCAGCTTTCCGCCACGCCCCTGGCCGCCCCCGTCCGCTGGCAGCAACGGTGGCGCGAGGCGATCCGCGACCCGCGCGAGTTGTTGCGGCAGCTGGGGCTGGACCCGCTGGAGCTGGGAGTATCGGACGCGGCGGCGGGCCAGTTCGCGGTGCGTGTGCCGCAGGGCTTTGCGGCCCGGATGCGCCACGGCGACCGCCATGACCCCCTGCTGCGCCAGGTCCTGCCGATCACCGACGAGCTCAAGGTCGTGCCGGGCTTCAGCCTGGACGCGGTTGGCGACGGTGCCGCCAAGAAGGCCACGGGGGTCATCCAGAAGTACCGTGGCCGCGCCCTGCTGGTGACCACCGGCAGCTGCGCGATCAACTGCCGCTACTGCTTCCGCCGCCACTTCGACTACGGCAGCGAGAACGCGGCCCGCGAAGGCTGGCGCGATGCGGTGGACGCCATTGCCCAGGACCCGGACATCGACGAGGTGATCCTGTCCGGCGGCGACCCGCTGTCGCTGGCCACCCACAAGCTGGTCGAGCTGACCCAGGCGCTGCGGCAGATCCCGCACCTGCGCCGCCTGCGCATCCACAGCCGCCTGCCGGTGGTGTTGCCCGAGCGCGTGGATGACGAACTGGTGCAGTGGCTGGCCAGCCTGCCGTGGCCGGTGGCGTTCGTGATCCATGCCAACCACGCCAATGAATTCGATGCCACGGTGGACGCGGCCATGGCGCGCCTGCGTGCGGCCGGGGCCACCCTGCTCAACCAGGCGGTGCTGCTGCGCGGGGTCAACGATTCGCTGCCGGCCCTGCAGGACCTGAGCGAGCGCAGCTTCGCCGCCGGCGTGCTGCCCTACTACCTCTACCAGGTGGACCGGGTCGAAGGCGTGGCCCATTTCGAGGTCGACGACGACACCGCCAAGGACCTGCATGCGCAGCTGACCGCGCGCCTGTCCGGCTACCTGGTGCCCAAGCTGGTCCGCGAGATCTCCGGCGACAGCAGCAAGCGACCGGTGTGAGCCAGCCCAGCCACCCACGGTGGCTGCGCCCCTAGATGCCCGATTCGATCATCTGCACCACCTCGGTGGCGCTGACCGGGTGGCTGAGCCAGTAGCCCTGGGCCAGGTCGCAGCCGCGCTGGGCCAGCAGGTCGAACTGCACTTCCTGCTCGATGCCTTCGGCCACCACCGTGATCCCCAGCGCGTGGGCCATGGCGATGATCGCCGTGGTCAGCGCCAGGTCGTCGGGGTCGCGCTGCATGTCGGCCACGAAGCTCTTGTCGATCTTGACCCCGTCCACCGGCACCTGGCGCAGGTGGCTCAGGCCGGAGAAGCCGGTGCCGAAGTCGTCCAGCCATACCTTCACCCCGGTGCGGTGCAGCTTGTCGAGCAGCGCGGCGGCCAGCATTTCATCGCCGATCACCGCCGTTTCGGTCAGCTCCAGGTGCAGGCGCGAGGCCGGCAGGCCGGTCTCGCGCAGGCAGTCGGCAACCACGCTGGGCAGTTCGCCACCGCGCAGCTGGCGCGGCGAGACGTTGACCGACACGAACAGGCCGTCGTTGTCCACGCCATGCGGCCATTGCACCGCTTCCATGCAGGCCGCGCGCAGCACCTTGGGGCCGATCACCTCGATCAGCCCGCTCTGCTCGGCCACTTCGATGAACACCGACGGCGGAATCGTGCCCAAGGTCGGGTGCTGCCAGCGCAACAGCACCTCCACCCCGACCATGCGCCGGTCGCGGGTTCGGAAGATCGGCTGGTAGACCAGCCGCAGCTCGCCGCGCTCCCACGCCCCGCGCAGCTCCTGCTCCATGTGCACGCGGCGTTCCACCGCATGGTCCATGGCCCGGCTGTAATAGCGGTAGCAGTTCTTGCCGGCGACCTTGGCCTGGTACATGGCGATGTCGCCATTCTTCAGCAGCGTGGTCGCATCGGCCGCATCGTCGGGGAACAGGGTGACCCCGATCGAGCTGCCCAGGAACAGCTCGCGGCCCTGCACGAACAGCGGCTTGCTCAATTCGCGCACCAGGATCTCGGCCAGCTGGCGCGCGTTGGCGGCCACATCGCCCGCGCCCAGCAGGATCACGAATTCGTCGCCGCCAAAGCGCGCCAGCAGGGCCTCGTCACCGCCAGCCTGGGCCACGGCGGTGCTGATGCGCTGGGCGAACTGCAGCAGCGCCTCATCGCCGGCTTCGTGACCCAGGGTGTCGTTGACGCGCTTGAAATCGTCCATGTCGGCAAACAGCAGCGCCAGCCGATGGTTGGAGGCGCGCGCGGCCATCAGCCGATGGTCCAGCGCCTCACGGAACGCCAGCCGGTTGGTCAGCCCGGTCAACGCATCGGTGTAGGCCATGTGGCGCACCTCGCGGTCGTGCCGGGCGATCGACTCGCTCATGCGGCCGAAGGCCCGTACCAGTTCGCCCATTTCGTCGTTGCGCGTGCTCTCGCGCAGCTGCGGGCGGTAATCGCCCGCTTCGATCTGGCGGGCGGCCGCGGCCAGCCAGCGGATCGGGGTGACCAGGCTGCGCTGCACATAGATGATCATGCCCGCGCCGATGCCGACCAGCAGCCCCAGCATCAGCAGCAACCAGCCCAGGTGGCGCTTGCCGACCTGCTCCAGGCGCTCGCCCAGGGTCTGGTTGGCACGCAGTTCCATGGCCTGCACGTCGTCCAGCGCCATGCCCACGCGGACGCCACCGATGCGCTGGTTGCCGACCATGATCGGCATGGCGTTGTCGAGCACCTTCGGCGACTGCTGCACCACCAGCGCGCGCGCGGCGACGGCACCGGCGGCCAGCGGGTCGCTCATCGGCCGGCCGAAGTCGATCACCTCGGTGCTGCCGTCATGGATCAGCTTGCCGTCCTCGTCGAACACCAGCACGTAGCGCACCACCTGCTGCCGCGAGGTGTTGCGCACCAGCGCACCGACCTGCTCCAGGTCGTTGTAGTACAGCGGATTGGCCAGCGCATCGGACAGCTCGCGCGCCAGCGCTTCGCCGCGGCTGCGCACGCTGCGGTCGAACAGATCGTGGATGACGTTGCCGCTGAGGTGCTGCACCTCGCCCTGCATGGTCGCCTGGCGCCCCAGCACCACCGCCACGATCACCACCACGACCAGCATCGCGCCGCTCATCGCCAGCACGAACCGTGTCTGCATTCCGGAACCCAACAGCCTCATTCCACTTCCATCCGCACGCGAGCCAGCCCCTGTTTCAGTTCATCCAACCGGTGTTGCATCTGCGCATCCACCCGATGGAACCCGGACGTACCAAAAAACTTCTGCAGCGCATCCTGCGCCAAGGGATCTGCCGCTGCCTCCAGCAGTACCTGCTGCAGGCGATCACGCACGTTCGCATCCAAGCCGGCGCGCACCATCTCCACCGCACGCGGATACGGCTCGGTGCGGTGGATGACACGGAAGTCGCGCAGGAAACTGGCCGGGATCCGATGCCCGTCGGTCCAGTCCACGCTGCTTACCGCGCCCGCGTCGACCACGCCCTTGTGGACCAGGGTGGCGATGTTGCCTTCGGTGCGGGCGAACACGTAGCCCACGGTATCGGGGGCCGCCGCATCGCGCGCGGACAACAGGATCTCCGGGGTCAGCCCTTCCTGCAACAGGGTCATCACCGGTACCAGGTAGGCACTGGTGGAGGCCACGTTCTGCAGGGCCAGCGTGTGCCCCTTGAGGTCGGCCAGGGTCACGATCGGGCTGTCGCGGCGGACGAAGAACACGGTGTGGTAATCGCGCACGCCGCTGCGCTCGGTGAGCAGCAGCGGCTGCGCACCGCTGCGCATGCCCAGCGCCACGGCGGTGCCCGAGGTTTCGGTGACCCAGTCCACGCGGCCGCGGCGCAGGTAGCTGCCCATCTGCTGGGCATCGGGCGCCATCAGGATGCGGCCTTCGGTAATGCCCACATCGCGCATGCGCGGGACCACGTAATCCAGCAGGGGTTGCAGTTGCGCATAGTGTGACTTGGGATTGTCGCTGATCCGTCCCAGCACCAGCACATTGCCGGGATCGGCCATGGCGGGCCCGGTCATCCATGTGATGGCCAGACACAGCAGCGCCCCCTGCAACAGCCATCGCAGACCCGGTACTCGCATTCACTCCCCCCAAGGAATCCGAACAGCCTACCCGAAAAAGTGAGAACTGCGTCAGCTCATTCGGGGCGGTTGTTCGCCAATCTCGCCATTCGCTGGGCATCGGCGAGAATGCCGCGCAGCAGGCGCACTTCCTGTTCGCTCAGTTCGGTGCGCAGGAACAGGCGGCGCAGCTTGCGCATCGCCGAATCGGGTGCACGGCCCTTGTGGAAGTCGATCTCGTCCAGGGTCTGGCCAAGCTGGCCGAACAGGCCTTCGACCTGGGCGTGGCTGGCCGGCTGCTCGCGGTGTTCGGGGTCGGCCGGGGCCGCGCCTTCGACGCCGCCGAGGACGGCCATGCGCAGTTCATAGGCCAGCACCTGCACCGCGGCGGCGAGGTTGAGCGAGCTGAAATCGGGATGGGACGGAATGTGCACGGCCAGGTGGCACAGCTGCAGTTCTTCGTTGGTCAGGCCGGTGCGCTCGCGGCCGAACACGAAGGCGACCTCGGCGTCGGGCTCGGCGGCCTTGGCCAGGGCGCGCTGGGCGGCCACGGTGGGCAGCAGCTCTTCCAGCTGGACCCGGCGGGCGCGTGCGGTGCAGCCCAGCACGAGGGTGCAGTCGGCCACGGCCTCGGCCAGGGTGGCCACGACCGGGGCGTCGCCGAGGACGTCTTCGGCGCCGGCCGAGCGCCTGAAGGCCTCTTCATCCAGGGGC
>NZ_DAMAGC010000076.1:0-19745 GCF_031995405.1 Stenotrophomonas sp.
GCTCGCAGGGCGTGCATCCGCCGCCCGGCCGACCTGTTCCTTGAACGGCGCTTTCAGGTTGCCCGCAGCGGCCGGCATCGCATCCACTACCATGGGCCACCTGCCAGGATGCGCCGCCATGTCCCTAGTGATTCCCACGTTGCCCAAGCCCCCCATCGCCCGCATCGCGGCCTGGCTGCTGATGCTGCTGGGGATGTGGCTGGCACTGAAGCTGGGGCTGGTGGTAACGCTGCTGTCGGGGCTGCTGGTGTTCCACCTGACCCACCTGCTGGCCTCCACCGTGGAAGGCAAGCTGCCGCCGGGGCGCGCGCGTGCCTATTCGGTGATCGTGCTGTCGGCGCTGATCATCGGCGTGCTGACCCTGGCCGCGATCGGCATCGCCTCGTTCTTCCGTACCGAGACCGGCGGGCCCGATGCGCTGCTGATGCGGCTGATGGACATCCTCAATACGTCGCGCCACCAGGTGCCGGCGCTGCTGCAGCCCTACATCCCCGAAGACCTGCAGGCGCTGCGCACGGCGGTGAACGACTGGGCCGCCACCCACCGCCAGCAGCTCGGCATCGCCGGGACGTCGGTGGTGCAGATCAGCGTACGGGTGCTGATCGGCATGGTGCTGGGCGCGATGATCGCGCTGTATGACGAACTGCCGCTGCCGAAGATGGGGCCGCTGGCGCAGGAGCTTATCGGGCGCACCAGCCGCCTGGCCACCGCGTTCCGCCAGGTGGTGTTCGCGCAGGTGAAGATCTCGCTGCTCAACACGCTGTTCACCGCGATCTTCCTGTTGGTGGTGCTGCCGCTGTTCGGCGTGCATGTGCCGCTGTCCAAGACGCTGGTGCTGATCACCTTCCTGGCCGGCCTGCTGCCGGTGGTGGGCAACATCATCTCCAACACCGTGATCACCATCGTCGCGCTGTCGGTCTCGTTCTACGTGGCGATGGCCGCGCTGTTGTACCTGGTGGTCATCCACAAGCTGGAGTACTTCCTCAACGCGCGCATCGTCGGCGGTGAGATCCAGGCGCGCGCGTGGGAGCTGCTGCTGGCGATGCTGGTGATGGAGGCCGCGTTCGGGCTGCCGGGCTTGGTCGCCGCGCCGGTGTTCTATGCGTACGTCAAGCGCGAATTGCTGGACCAGCGCTGGATCTGAGATCGCGCAGCCACGCATGGCGTGGCGCTACGGTTGGCGAATGATCGAGCGGTTTGCCCGGCATGCTGACCCTGCTGTCCCACGGTCGATCCCTGGACGTCAGCGCGGGGCAGGCCGTCCCGGCGTGATCGCCTTGCTGCGCCGGTACTCCGCACGGTTGGCCTGGTAACGCGCGATGCTCTGCCCCAGCGCATCCAGCGCGCCGGCCGGCATCCACAGCTGCTGCGTGCCACGGGTCATCGCGGTGTACGCCGCGCGCACCGGATTGTGCGCGTAGCCACGGCCGAAACCGGTGCGGAAGCAGCACATCGACATCGCCACCTGCGCGAATTCGGTGTTCTTGGCGTGCTCGACCAGCATCAGCTGCAGCGGTGCCTCGTGGAAGGCGGCCAGGCGCTGGGTCAGTTCGATGAAGCGGTCGCGGTTGTAGCCACGCATGAACATCCGCGGGATCTGCGGCATGTCCTGTTCGTTGCACTCGGCCAGCAGCGCCTCCCAGCGCTGGCTGCTGCCGCCGTGCGAGGTCATTTCGCGATAGGCCTCTTCGCCGCGGTTCACCTCGCGGCCCACGGTGGACAGGGTGTCCGGATGCACGCCGAAGGTGACCCCGGCCGCCGCCAGACGCTGCGCTTCTTCCAGCAGCCGCCACGGGTTGCCGTAGACGCGCGCGCCGCTGCCGGGCACCTCGTCCCACGCCGCATAGGTCCGGGCCAGCGTCGGCTGGTCGGGCGAACCGGCGAACGGTCCGTCGAAGTAGCCGGTGGCATCCAGCGCCACGGTCTCGTTGACCAGTTGCTCGACCATCGGGCCCTGGCGCACCGACTGCACGATCTCCAGTTTCATGCCGGTGGCAAACCGCGGTGAGCGCCCGACTAGGCGCTGGTTGGGGTCGCCCAGGCTGATGACCGAGCCTTCGTAGCCGGACAGCAGCGCCTTCCACGCCGGGCTCATGTCGTGGCCTTCGTCGATGAGCAGGGTGCCCCAGGTGGCCGGGATCGTCGCGCCGTGCAGCGCCAGCCATTTGCCGATGTGGTCGACGTTGAGGCTGAGCAGCGTGGCTTTCTGCAGCACTGGATCGAACATGCAGCGCCACACGTGTTCGGCGGCGGCGATGTAGGGGGCCGCATCGATCATCGCCCAGGGCAGCGCGCGTACGAAGTGGCGGGGCGCCAAGCGTTCGGCCGGCGAGCGGCACCAGGCCGCGATGCCTTCGAAGGCCACGCGCAGCACGCTGGTCGGCGGCTGGTTGCCGATCGACTGCAGGCCGATGCGCTGGGCGATGTCGCGGAAGGACGCCTTGCTGATCTGGAAGGTCGGGCGGTAGGCGGTGCCGAGGATGCCAAGGCGGAACGCGCTGCCGGCCACCTGGTTGGCGAAGCTGATCTGCGACAGGATCTCCACCGGCAACGCACCGCTCAGCCGGCGCCGGAAGGCCTGCACCTGGCTGGGGCGCGGGGCGATGTAGGTGTAGCGCCGGGTCGCGCTGTCCAGCAGCTGCAGGATCAGGTGGGTCTTGCCGGCGCCCGCATAGGCGTCCAGGTCGATGTGCTCATCGTCGTTGGCCACGATCGCGCGCAGTGCGCGGGCCTGTTCGGCGGTGTAATCGTGGGTGCGCTCGACGTAGGCCGGCGCATGCAGTGCGTCGCCGCCGGTCGCGTCCTGCGCGTCCGGGTCCACCGCCGCATCGGTGTAGAAGCGGATCGTGTGCGGCTCCAGCGTGGTGCGGCAGGCGGCCTGGAACGGGTCCACCGGGTAATCGTCCGGCGACAGCTGGCTGAACTGCTGCACCACCGCCTCCGGACCCAGCACCACGCCCTGCAGGGCCAGCGCTTCCAGCCAGTCGCTCAGGCGCGGCGGCAGGCGTTCCGCCAGCGCATGGAACTGCGCGGCGGCAGCGTCCGGATGCGCGGCAAACAGCGTGCAGGCCTGCTCGATCAGTCGGGTCAGCGCGGCGCTGTGATGGGTCTTGCCCTGGCAGAGCGCGGCGGCGAACAGCCCGGCGCGCTCCAGCGCGGCGGCCGGGATCTGCGCGCCTTCAAGGAACGCAGCCACTGCCGAGGAGGTCAGCGGCAGAAAATACACAGGTTGGGTCGGCAGGGGCATTGCAGGGGGGATCGGACGGCTGCCGGCACGGTAGCAGATGCACCCCGGCCGCGCTCAGAACGGGTGCGCCTTGGCGCAGGCCAGTGCGTGGTTGTAGTCGCTGGACATGCAGCGGTAGAACGCGCGCTTGTTGCCGGCGGACGCCTCGCAGTCGGCCAGGCCGAGCTGGGGCAGCAACGCCCGCAGGGGCACGGCGGCGCGCTCGAAATCGGCCGCGGGGAGGTAGCCGCCCTGCACGTTCTTTTGGCCCACCTCCAGCATTGTCTCCACGCTGTAGCGGGCATTCTCCACCGCCTTGGGGCAGGCCAGTGCCGCATCGCCGTCGCGTACCTCCAGCAGCGCGGCGGCGAGCTGGTCGGCATCGGCGAGGGCCTGCTCGCGCGGGCCCGCTGCGCCGGCAACGGGCGAAGCCGGCGCGGCAGGCGGCGCGGCGGCGGCCAGGCCGATGATCAACAATGTCGCCAGCATGCCCATCGGGCGCTCCTTGCCAAGATATCCCGCACCGGCGGCGCCGCGTGCATCCGGCGCCGATCATAGCGTGGCGGCAGGCAGCCGCGTCATCGAACCGATGACCGTGCAGCAGGTGCGCCTGCGCACGGCATATCGGGTGCATCGCAGGCGCCGCATCGCAACGGTCGGCCTGCGCCGATCACATCGCGCTGCCCACCGGCGTGGTGCGACGTGCCTCCTGCGCGGCCTTCACCTGACGCCACCATGGCGTACCCGGCTGCGGTGCATCCAGGTCCAGGCGCTCGCCCATGCCCGGCGTGGCCAGCGCGATCGAACGCTGTGCGGCCAGTGCGCTGACCCGTTCGAAGGGTTCGTCCCACTGGTGCAGGGCAAGGTCGAAGGTGCCGTTGTGGATGGGCAGCAGCCAGCGCCCGCGCAGGTCCTGGTGGGCCTGCACGGTCTGTTCGGGCTGCATGTGCACGAACGGCCACTTGGCGTCGTAGGCACCGGTTTCGATGAAGGTGACATCGAACGGCCCGTAGCGTTCGCCGATGCGTTTGAACCCATCGAAGTAGCCGGTGTCGCCGCTGAAGAACAGGCGCAGTCCGTCATCGAGGATCACCCAGGACGCCCACAGCGTGCGATCGCGGTCGCGCAGCCCGCGGCCGGAGAAATGCTGGGCCGGCGTGGCGGCAAAGCGCACCCCGTCCACCTCGGCTTCCTGCCACCAGTCCAGCTGGCGCACGCGCTCGCGCGGGACGCCCCAGGCGATCAGCCGGTCGCCCACGCCCAGCGGGGTGAGGAACACGTCGGCGCGGGTGGCCAGGTACTTGATGGTGGCGCGGTCGAGGTGGTCGTAATGGTCATGCGAGAGCAGCACGCCGCGGATGGGCGGCAGCTCGTGCAGCGCGATCGGCGGGGCGTGGAAGCGCTTGGGGCCCATCCACTGCACCGGCGAGGCGCGCTTGGAAAACACCGGGTCGGTCAGCCACCAGCCGCCGCGCAGTTTCACCAGCAGGGTCGAATGGCCCAAGCGATACAGGCTGTGCTCGGGGGCCTGGGCCAGTTCGGCAGCGGTGATCGCCCGCACCGGCGGCGCCTGCGGCGGCGTGGTGCCGGCGGGGCGGTCGAACAGGAACTCCCACAGCAGTTTGAGCGTACCGGTCACGGTTTCCTTTGGCTTGGGGGCGGCGTTGGTGAAGTGGCCGCCGCGCATCTGCGGGGAGGCGTCATGGTTGGCAATAGGCACGGTCAGGGTCATCCCGAGGATTACGGTGAGGGAGAAGGCGACGGCAAGCAGGGGGAGGGCTCTCATGCGTCACCTTCAGGTTTATGAGTGTTCAGGCACTCATTTATATGGTCAAAACGGCGGATCAACGTTGGATGCCTTTCCAGAACAGGTCGAAACCGGCCTGCTGCAGCTGCTGCCGCTGGTCGGGCGCGGCGGCCATCGCTTCCAGCGTGGTCTCCAGCAGGTTGATCAGCACCCGGCCCAGGTAGAACGGCAGGCGCTGCGGATCGATGTGGTCGGCCAGGCCGGTCTCCAGCGCCTGCAGCATGCTGCCGAACAGACCGGCGCACTGGACGCGGGTCTGTTCGCTGATGCGCTCGGACACCTTCAGCTGGCGCAGCGCCATGCGGTCCACCGGGTAGGCCGAGCCCCAGGCGACCAGCGCGTTCCAGGCGTGCTGCAACAGGCCATGGGCATCGGCGTCGGCGGGGAAGTCGGTGGCCAGCGCCTGCGAGAGCCGCGTTTCCAGGCGGACGAACAGCGCGTTGAGCAGCGCGTCCTTGGTCTCGAAGTAGGTGAATACCGTGCCTTCAGCGACCTTGGCGGCGCGCGCGATCTGCGCCGTGGACGCGCCAATGCCCTGCGCGGCCACCAGCCGGGCGGCGGCATCGAGGATTGCATCGCGCTTCTGTTCGCTGAGCGGGCGGGCCATGGGAATGAGTAAGTGAGTGCTTGCTCATTTATAGTCCGGGCGCGGTTGCGCTGCAAGTGCAGGCGAAGGCCTGGCCGGGATCCGTTCAGCCCCGGCGCTTGCCGGCTGTCGGCCAGACACGGGACCATGCCGGCCTGTCTGCCGAACCTGGAAGCCCCGCGATGCCTTCTGCCCCGATCACGCTGCGCACGCCACGCCTGCTGCTGCGCCCACAGACCGCGGCGGATTTTCCCGCGTACCGGGCGTTCCTGGCCTCGCCGCGCGCGGTGGGCCTGGGCGGTCCCTTCGACCTGCGCGCCGCGTGGGGGATGTTCTGCCACGACCAGGCCTGCTGGCAGTTCTTCGGGCATGGCGCGCTGATGATCGAGCGGGCCGACACTGGCCAGTGCATCGGCCAGGTCGGCATCAATGACGGGCCGCTGTTCCCGGAAAAGGAACTGGGCTGGCTGCTTTACGACGGCCATGAGGGCAACGGCCACGCCACCGAGGCGGCGACGGCGATGCGCGACTGGGCCTTCGGCACGCTCGACCTGGCGACGCTGGTCAGCTACATGTCTGCGAACAACGCGGCGTCGGCCGGCGTGGCCCGGCGGCTGGGCGGCGTGCTGGATGCCACTGCCGTACGCAGCGACCCAGGCGATCAGGTGTACCGCTACCCGCGCTGAGAAAGGGGCGGCTGCCGTCTGTATGCATTGTCATTGCCCCCGGCGAGGTCTATAACGCGGTTCAGGCCCCTTGCTGGACGCCCCGCGATGCCACTCAACGCCGCCGTTCCCGCTTCCGCCATCTCCGCCTCGCAACAGATCGATGCCAGGATCGCCAGCCTCGACGACTGGCGCGGCAAGACCTTGGCGACCCTGCGCCGCATCATCAAACAGGCCGATCCCCAGGTCGTGGAAACCGTGAAGTGGCGCGGTGTGCCGGTCTGGGAGCACGACGGCATCCTGTGCACCGGAGAGACCTACAAGGCGGCGGTGAAGATGACCTTCGCCAAGGGCGCGGCGCTTGACGATCCCACCGGTCTGTTCAATGCCAGTCTCGAGGGCAACACGCGGCGGGCGATCGACGTGCATGAAGGCGAGCGGATCGACCCGGCGGCGTTGAAGGCGCTGATCCGTGCGGCAGTGGCGTTGAATGTGGCCGGCAAGGCGGCGAAGGCAAGACCCGCCGCGGTGGCGACTGGAACGGACAAGGCCGCGGCGAAGAAGAGGCCGGCTCCCGCGGCACCGAAGGTCGCTGCGACGCGGACATCGCGTCCGCCCACGCGATAGCGCACTGCAGGGGCGCGACGCCGCCGGCATATGCCTGTTGTTCATATGACAGGCTCGCGGTGGCAGGCGCGGGCAGTTTCGGCAAAGATGGTGGGCTGCACGTTCGCCGCGAGGCGTGCGCTGCGGTCTCCCCCTGTTGAAACTGGAACTGCCTGTGCTGAGTGTTGTTGGTGTGCTGCTCGCGTTGTACGTGGTGTGGCGTGTGATCTGGCCGATGCGGATGGCGTTGTCGGTACGTGGCCCGCTTGGACTGCTGGTGGTGGCGCTGGCGTTGCACCATCGCATCGTGGCCCGCTTTGCCGGGACCATGGCGTCGCCGGAGATTCCCAAGGCTGTCATCGCCGTGCTGGCCACCGGCTTTACCGCGCTGCTGCTGGGCGCGGTGTTTCTGCTGCTGATCGATGCCGCGCTGCTCGGCGCGCGCCTGCTGCGCCGCCCGCGTGGCGTGGCCGCATTGCGCACGGCGTGGCTGCGGCCCGGTGCGATGGGCGTGGCACTGCTGTTTTCTGCCTATGGCATCTGGCAGGGCATGGCCGTACCGCAGACGCGACAGATCGAGGTGGTCATCGATGACCTGCCGCCGGCGTTCGACGGTTACCGCGTGCTGCAGCTGACCGATATCCACGCCAGCCGCCTGCTCACCGGCAGCTGGGTGGCCCAGGTGGTGGCCAACAGCAATGCGCTGCAACCGGACCTGGTGGTGATCACCGGCGATCTGATCGATGGCAGCGTGGCCGCGCGCGCGGCCGACTTCGCCCCGCTGGCCGGCCTGCATGCGCCCGACGGCGTCATCGCAATCACCGGCAACCACGAGTACTACGCGCAATACACCGCCTGGATGCAGGCCTTCCGCGCGCAGGGCATGCAGGTGCTGGAAAACAGCCACGTGGCGGTGACGCGTCAGGGCGCTGCACTGACCATCGCCGGGGTGACCGATCCAGTGGCGGCCAACTACGGGCTGCCGCTGCCGGACATCACTGCCGCCCTTGCCGGGGCCGATCCCGCCGCGCCGGTGATCCTGCTCGACCATCGCCCGGGTGCGGCGCGCGTCAATGCCGCCCACGGGGTGAAGCTGCAGTTGTCCGGACATACCCACGGTGGCCACATCGTCGGCATGGACCAGTTGGTGAAGCGTGCCAACAACGGCTATGTCTCCGGCCGCTACGACGTCGATGGCATGACCCTGTATGTCAGCAACGGTGCCGGCCTGTGGCCGGGGTTTCCTGCGCGGATCGGCGTGCCGTCGGAAATCACGTTGATCACGCTGCGCCGGGGCCACGCCACGCGTTGACGCATCACGCGGGTCGATGCCGCATGGATGTGATGTCCATGGGCATCGGGCGCCCGCGGCACAGGCACGCGATGCGCGGCAGCTGTCATATGACAGTCATGCCGCAGTGAAAGAATTTTAACGACCGGGCAACAGCCGTCCACCGACTGCCCCTGCCGTTTCAATCTCCTTTTTCCCTGCGAGCACCGTGCCGTCCGGCACGGTGGTTCGTGCCTGCCCGAGCGCTTGAACCATGAAGAAGACCCTGTTGGCCGCCGCCGTGATCCTGGCCATGTCGCCGGCGGCCTGGGCGGACGATGCTGCCCCGGTGGCACCGCGTGACGACACCGCCACCGATCTGGACGCGGTGTCGGTGATTGGTCGTGGCGAAGCGCGCCAGGTGCAGCGCATCACCGCGCAGAACCTGGACATCCTGCCGCCAGGTACCAGCCTGCAGAAGGCGATCAACATCCTGCCGGGCGTCAATGCGCAGTCCGCCGATGCGCTGGGCACCAACGAGCAGTCGATGACGCTGAGCCTGCGCGGCTTCAACGCCACGCGGCTGGGTTACACGCTGGACGGCGTACCGCTCGGCGACGGTGCCTACAACAACTACAACGGCCTCACCATCAACCGCGCGCTGATCAGCGAGAACATGGCCGGTGCCGAACTGGCGGTGGGTATCGGCAGCCTGGGCACGCCGTCCACCAGCAATCTCGGCGGCACGCTCACCTACACCTCCAACAACCCGCTGGCGACGATGGGCGGGCGGTTGGTGCAGACCGTCGGCAGCGACAGCAACCGCCGCACCTTCGTCCGCGCCGATACCGGCGAGCACAACGGTTTCTCGGCCTACGTGTCGGGCATGAACGCCGCCTCGGACCTGTGGAACGACCAGAGCGCCTACAACCAGTCGATCACCAAGCAGTTCAACGCCATGGGTGTCTGGAACTTCGGCAATGGCCGCATCGCCGCCTTCGTCGATACCTCGCGCACCTCGCAGGCCGACTATTTCTATCTGTCCAAGAATGAAATGGCGCGCGGACTGGGCTGGGACTGGGGCGGCTATGCGCCGGACTGGAACAAGGCCGTGGCCAAGGCCTACTGCAACACCGCCACCTACGTGAAGGCCAAGTGCGATGCATCCGGCCCGGACCGGGATGCGGACGGGGCGTTCACCGCCGGGCAGATCCTGCGTGACGACAACCTGTATTACCTGTCCGGTGACTTCTTCCCCGGCGATGGCTTCAGCGTGCACGCGCTGGCTTACCACCACGACGACCATGGTGAAGGCCACAACTGGAACAGCGGTGCATGGTCCAACAAGGGCACGCCGCAGGAAGTGCCGATCATCTTCCGCAACACCGTCTACGAGATCGACCGCAACGGGGCCACGCTGTCCTTCGACTGGGACCTGGGCGCGCACCACATCGAAGGCGGCCTCTGGTACGAGCGCAATGAAAGCAGCGCCGAGCGCTACCAGACCGCGGTCACCGGCCCGCGCGACCTGAGCGGCATGAACAGCACCCAGGCCGATGTCGGCGTGTTCGCCCAGCGCACCCGATGGGAAACCAAACAGGCTTACCTCAAGGACACCTGGCGACTGCTCGACGACCGGCTCACCCTGGAGTTCGGGATCAAGAGCCCGCACGTCACCTCCGACGCGCAGGCGCTGCCGGGCACCGCCAGGACGCCGATCGCAGCCAGCTCCAACAACCAGTTCGCCACCGGTCGGTTGAAGATGAGCAAGTCCGCGCTGCCCAGCGTGGGTGCCAATTTCCGCCTGACCGACAGCCAGGAACTGTTTGCCAGCTATGCCGAGAACATCGCGATGTTCCAGGGCGGGTTCAAGCTTGGCCCGCAGGCGGTGAGCCAGGCGACGTGGAATGCACAGGGCGATCTCAAGCCGGAACAGTCGCGTTCCTTTGAAGCCGGTTACCGCTACGTCGGCGATACCCTGCAGGCCTCGCTGGCCGCCTACACGGTGCGCTTCGACAACCGCCTGCTGCAGTACAACCCCTGCGACTCGCGCCAGCCGGTGGGGCCGACCTGCGGCAACCGTTTCTACAATGCCGGTGGGGTGGACAGCCGTGGTGCGGAGTTGACCGTGGTGTGGACGCCCAATGCGCACTTCAGCTGGTACAACTCGGCCTCGCTGAACCGCTCCACCTACCGCTCCGATTACGTGCAGGCCGGCGTGGTGCAGCCCATCGAAGGCAAGATCCAGACCGATACGCCCAAGCAGATGTTTGCCAGTGAGATCACCTGGCGTGACCAGGGCTGGTTTGCCACGCTGCGTGGCAAGTACACCGGCGAGCGTTTCTACACCTACACCAACGACCAGGGCTTTGGCGGGTTCACCGTGTTCGATGCGTCCGGCGGCTACGATTTCGGTCGGATCGGCTTCGCCCAGGATGTGCGACTGTCGGTCAACGTGACCAACCTGACCGACAAGCGCTATGCCAGCAACCTGGATTCCAGCGTGTTCGCACCGAGCGACCCGACCGGCTCGATCTACGTCTTCCACGCCTCCGCACCGCGCCAGGTGTTCGGAACGGTCGATGTCCGCTTCTGATCGCAGGCCGTGGCAACGCGGCGTGGCATTGGCCGGGCTGTTGGCGGTGATGGCGGGGCCGGTCTTCGCGGCGGCCGCGATGTCCTCCGACGCGTCATCGGACATGCCGGTACTGGTGGCGTCCGGCGTGTTGCCGGCCGGCACCGTGGATTTCCTCGGCGACACGCTGGGCTCGTTCTCGTCGCTGGCCGTTGATGCCGCACACTGGGAGCGCACCGCTAACGGCTACCGCGGCGTGCTGTGGACGCTGCCCGATCGCGGCCGCAACGATCCTGATGCCGGCCTGTTCTACGACTATGCCGGGCGACTGGAACGCCTGCAGCTACGGATCCGGATGGGCACGGCAGAACGCGCCGGCAAGTTGACCCTGACCCCCGATGGCGGGTTGCTGCTGCGTGACTTCAATGGTGAGCCCTTCACCGGCGCGGACCCGGGCGAGCACACCGTGGTGCAGAACGGCATCCTGCTGCCGTCGCCTGCGCAGGGCGTGGGCGCGGGCAGGATCTCGCTGGATGCCGAATCGCTGCAGTTCACCGCCGACGGGCATTTCTACATCGGTGACGAGTACGCCGCGCACGTGTACTACTTCGCGCCCGACGGCCGCCTGCAGGGCGTCATCGTGCCGCCGCCGGCCGTCCAGCCCCGGCGCGGCGGACGGGTGATGTTCGATTCACGTCGTGCCCCGGACACCGGCCGGCGCAACAACCAGGGCGTGGAGGGCATGGGCCTGTCGCCCGACGGCCGCCGCCTGTTCGTCGCGCTGCAGAGCGCGCTGGTGCAGGACACCGCCACGGGCGACGCCAGCGGCCGCATCAACACCCGGGTGATGGTCTACGACGTGGGCCGAGATCCGCTGCCCACCCGGCCGATCGGTCACTACGTGCTGCAACTGCCGGCCTATGCGCACGATGGCAAGGGTGCGCCGGACCGCACCGCCGCACAGAGCGAGCTGCGCGTACTGGACGACCATCGCTTTCTGCTGCTGGCGCGTGACGGCAACGGGCTGGGCAGCGACAAGCCTGACCCCATCGTCTACAAGTCGGTGCTGCTGGTCGACACCCGCGATGCCAGCAACCTGGCCGACAGCGTGTATGAGCAGGGCATCGCGTCGGTTCTGGCGCAGCGCGAAACCACCGCGTTGCAGCCCGGCATCGTGCCGGCGCGCAACCGCGTGCTGCTGGATCTGCTCGACCCGGTGCAGCTGGCCCGCGCCGGGCTGGACACCGACACCGCCCGGGGCCCGCATGCCGCGCTGCTGTCGGAGAAGTGGGAGGCGATGGATCTGGTGCCAACCCTTGACCCGAAGCGCCCGGATGAGCGGCTGCTGCTGGTGGGCAACGACAACGATTTCATCGCACGCCACTGCGTGATGCAGGGGCACGCCTGCGACAGTGCTTACGACAACGACAACCGGGTGCTGGTGTATCGGTTGACGCTGCCCGCGCCGACGCCGGAGCCGCACTGAGCCGCTCGTCAGCTTGGCAAGCGCGCGGGGAATTGCGAGGCTTGCACTTTCAGGCGAAGGGCGGGTGCGGATGAAAGCGATGTACACAGGTCTCGGGGCGATGATGGTGCTGGCCACGGCCAGCGGCTGCGCGACGCAGGGCGACGCGCTGCAACGTGCGCCTGCGGCGGCGCAACCGGTGACCGGTGTGGTGCTGCCCGATACCGAAAGCTGGAGCGTGCATGACCCGGCCGGGCGCGATTACCCGATCTGGGTCGCGTTGCCGGCCAGTTATGCCGCCCACCCCGAGCGGCGCTACCCGGTGCTGTACGTGACCGACGCGCTGTACAGCTTTCCGCTGGTACGCAGCATCCGCAACCTGGTCGGGCAGGGGGGCAGCAACCTGGAGGACTTCATTCTGGTCGGGCTGCCGCCTCAGCAGGGCCTGACCTCCAAGCAGAGCCGCTCGCGCGATTACACCCCGACCCGGCCGGTACGCCGCAACGAAGACGACTACAGCGATGACGTCGTTTACGGCGGCGCGGCGCACTATCGCGATTTCCTCGCCGCGCACGTGCTGCCGGCGGTTGACGCGCGTTATCGCACCGATCCGGCGCGGCGCAGTTTCGCCGGTCATTCCTATGGCGGCCTGTTTGGCAGCTTCGTGCTGGTCACGCGGCCGGAGATGTTCCAGACCTACATCCTGTCCAGTCCGTCGCTGTGGTTCGACAACCATGTGATCGATCAGCTCGAACAGACATACGCGCAGCAGCATCGTGCACTGCCGGCGCGGGTACTGCTGGCGATCGGCAGCTTTGAAACCATCAAGCCAGAGCCGCGCTATTTCACCCGCAACGACATGCTCAAGGACAACCAGGCCTTCGCTGATCGGCTGCGCGGGCGCGGCTACGAAGGGCTGCAGGTGGCTACTTCGATCATCGACGGCGAGGACCATCTCACCGTCTATCCCACGACGTTGACCCGCACACTGCTGCAGGTGTTCCCGGGCAGCGAGCCGTACGACGGCGGCTGAGCGTCCGCCTACCGGGCCAGGCCGCTCCGGCGGCCGGCTGCAGCGCGTTCGCCTGCACCAGCTCCAGTGCCAGGGCATGGGCGACGGCATGCAGAGGTCTCGACCCGCAGGCGTGAAGGCCACGCCAGCATCCCTGCACGGCGCGGTCACCGGACCGCGCCGACGCTGTCAGCCTGTTCCCAGCCTGGATGCGCCATGACCACCCTGACCCTGCCCGAACTGGCCAAGAAGATGGCCAACATCGACTTCACCATGCTGCAGACGCACGCGCCCAGCGGCGACATCGCCGCGCGCCCGATGAGCAACAACGGCGATGTGGACTATGACGGCGACAGCTGGTTCTTCACTACCGAAGACACCGACATGGTCCGCGAGATCCAGCAGGACCCCAAAGTGGCACTGAGCTTCACCGGCAGCAAGTCGCTGCTGGGCAAGCCGCCGCTGTTCGTGGCGGTGCAGGGCAGGGCCACGCTGATCCGCGACAAGGCGATCATGCAGCAGCACTGGGTGAAAGACCTGGAGCGCTGGTTCGAGCAGGGCGTGGACTCGCCCGGGTTGGTGCTTGTCCAGGTTGCCGCCAGCCGCATCCACTATTGGGATGGCGAAGACCAGGGCGAGATCCTGCGCTGAGCGATGGCCGGGATGTCCGCCTCGAACCTGCCCCGGATCGGTTGCGCCGGCTGGTCCATTCCGAGCCGCTATGCCGACCTGTTCGGTCCGGGCGAGAACATGCTTGCCCGCTACGCAACGCGGTTTACCGCGGTGGAGATCAACTCCTCGTTCTATCGTCCGCACCAGCGCAAGACCTATGAGCGCTGGGCGGCGTCGGTGCCGGCGGGGTTCCGTTTCTCGGTGAAGCTGCCGCGCACGGTGTCCCACGACTCGGGACTGGTCGGTGTCGGTGGGCTGCTGGACCGGTTCCTCGATGAAGTAAATGGACTCGGCGACAGGCTGGGCGGCCTGCTCCTGCAGTTACCGCCCTCACTGGCGCTGGAGCCGCGACGCGCGGCCAGCTTCTTCCGCGCGCTGCAGCGTCGCAGTCCGGCAGCGGTGGTATGCGAACCGCGCCATGCCAGCTGGTTCACCGCGCAGGCCGACGCAGTGTTGCAACGCTACGGGATCGCGCGGGCGGCGGTGGATCCGGCCCGCTTTCCCGCGGCCAGCCAGCCCGGCGGCACGCCGACATGGCACTACTGGCGCTGGCACGGTTCACCGCGCATGTACTACAGCGACTACACAGAAGCTGCCCTCGCCGAGCTGGCCGAGCAGGTGTCGGCCAGGCGCATCGGTGGCCACGCGCCCTGGGTGATCTTCGACAACACCGCGCACGGCTTCGCCGTGGCCAATGCCGCGCGCCTGCAGGAGACGATGTGCGATGCCTGAAGGTCCTTCCATCCTCATCCTGCGTGAGGCCGCGGCCAAGTTTCGCGGCAAGACGGTGCGCCGGGCGCTCGGCAACAGCAGCCTGGACCTGACCCGCATGGAGGGGCGGCGGGTGCTGGCGCTGCGCAGCTTTGGCAAACACTTCCTGATCCAGTTCAGCGATTTCAGCCTGCGCGTGCACATGCTGATGTTCGGCAGCTACCGCATCGACGAACGCAAGCCGTCGCCGCCCAGGGTGTCGCTGCAGTTCGACAACGGCGAGTTGAACATCTATGCCTCCTCGGTGAAGTACATCGAGGGCGCACTGGAGGAAACCTACGACTGGCGCGGCGACGTGCTGTCGCCCGAGTGGGATCCGCGCCTTGCCCGGCGCCGGCTCAAGCAGCAGCCGGACACCTTGATCTGCGACGCGTTGCTGGACCAGGAGATCTTTGCCGGGGTAGGCAACATCATCAAGAACGAAGTCCTGTTCCGTACCCGGGTGCATCCCGAATCGAAGGTCGGCGACATTCCCCCGCGCGTGCTGGGCAAGGTGATCGCGCAGGCGCGTGAGTACAGTTTCGACTTCCTGGAATGGAAGAAGAAGTTCGAGCTGCGCAGCCACTGGCGGGTACACACCAAACGCACCTGCCCGCACTGTGGCGGGCCGCTGTCCAAGACCTACCCCGGCAAGACCAGACGGCGCACGTTCTTCTGCCCCAACTGCCAGGTGAAATACTGACGCATCCGGCCGGCGGGTGAAATCCGCCGCCGGTGGTCCTGTAGGATGGGGCCGTCCCACGCCGTTTCGTGCGTCCTGCGCGGTCTGTTTCCGACCGTCCGCTTCGCTCCTTTCTCCGAGTGCCGCTTTCCCCTGTGAAGGTGGTCCTCCCCGTGTCCCACGGAGCGCACATGCCGGGCTATGCCACCCGCGTCCTCACCATTCCGGTCGCCGGCCACGACTTCCGCATCCGCGCGCTCAGCGACCTGCAGCAGTTCGCCGATCCCACCGGGCGCGCCCAGCGTGCCGGCATCCATTCCTCGTTGTGGAGCCTGTTCGGGCAGATCTGGCCGGCCGGTCGGGTGCTGGCCGAAACCATGAGCAGCTACGACGTAACCGGCAAGCGCATCCTGGAACTGGGCTGTGGCCTGGGCCTGTCCAGCCTGGTGTTGGCCCGGCGCGGCGCCGACGTGGTGGCCAGCGACCACCACCCCTTGGCCGAATCGTTCCTGGCCTACAACGCCGGCCTCAACGATCTGCCGGCCATCCACTATCGCGATCTGCCGTGGGAGCTGCCGGACGCGTCACTGGGCCGCTTCGATCTGATCATCGGCAGCGACGTGCTCTACGAGCGCGGCCATGCCCTGCAGATCGCCGCGATGATGCAGCGCCACGCCCGGCCGAGTGCCGAACTGCTGCTCACCGACCCCGGCCGCGGCAACGTCGGCGCGTTCTCGCGCGCGATGGCGGCGCAGGGCTATGCGGTGGACGAGGCGTACGGGCTGTTCGATGACGAAGGCGATGCCCCGGGACGCGGCCGGCTGCTGCGCTACAGCCGCGAAGCGGTGCCGGCACTGGCCGGTTGAGTCACGCCGGGAAGATGGGCGTGCGGGCCGTGTAGTGGCGATGTGAGTCCGGCGGCGCGCGGTGTGCAGTAGGCTCGGCGGCATCCTGTTGCCGATGTCGCTGCCGATGCTTGTCCTTCGTCCCTGCTGTCCACACCGCATCATTGCCACAGCGCCGGTGGCAGGCGCATGACGGCGCCCGCACCACTGGCGCCGGAACGCCGCACCCGCTCGATGATCATCGCCGGCCTGTCCACGGTGGTGGAGTGGTACGACTTCACCCTGTACCTGTACCTGGCCACGGTGCTGTCGCGGGTGTTCTTCGGCGGCGGCGAGAATGCGCTGCTGGCGACACTGGCCGGGTTCGCGGTGTCCTACCTGATGCGTCCGCTGGGTGCATTGTGTTTCGGCCATCTCGGCGATCGCTTCGGGCGGCGCTACATGCTGCTGGCCTCGATGCTGCTGATGACGCTGGCGATGCTGGCCACCGCGCTGCTGCCCACCTTCGACAGCATCGGTACCAGTGCCGGCGTGCTGCTGTTGCTGCTGCGCTGCCTGATGGCGTTCTCGGTCGGCGGCGAGTACACCGGCGTGGTGGCCTACCTGCTGGAAACCGCGCCGACGCACCGACGCGGCCTGGTCACTTCGCTGGCCTCTGCGGCCAGTGAAGTGGGGGCATTGCTGGCGGTGGCGCTGTCGGCGTTGACCGTGGCCGTGTTGAGCACCGCGCAACTGGACGGCTGGGGCTGGCGCATCCCGTTCTTCGTCGGCGCGGCGCTGGCCGGGGCGATCCTGCTGGCGCGTTCGACCATGCATGAGTCGCCAGAGTTCGAGCGGCAGAAGGCCGCCGGTACGGTGCCGACCTCGCCGATCCGCGATACCTGGCGCTTCCATCGCGGGGCGGTGGCACGCACCTTCGCCATTTCCGCGCTGGGTTCGATCACCTACTACGTCGGCATCACCTACGTGCCGGCGTTCCTGGGCTCGGCCGGGGAGGTGGGGGAATCCGAAGCGCTGTGGTTGTCCACGGTCGCAGCGGTGGCGGTGATCGTAGTGACACCGCTGGCCGGTGCGCTGTCGGACCGGATCGGCCGACGCCCGGTGTTGATCGCGCTGGCGCTGCTGTCGGCATTGCTGCCGTTGAGCATGTTCTCGCTGATGGCCGGCGGCCAGACCCTGCTGATCGGCATCGCTGCGGTGGTGCTGGCCTGCCTGGCCGGCGGAGTCAGTGCGGTCGCCGCACCGGCCACGGCCGAGCAGTTCCCCGGCGAGGGGCGCCTGAGCGGCCTGGCGCTCGGCGTGACCATGGCCACCGCGTTCTTCGGCGGCGCCACGCCGTTGCTGGCCGAACTGCTGGTGCGCCACACCGGCTGGGCCGCGGCACCCGGCGCGATGATCGCGGTGGTGGCCGTGCTGGTGCTGCCGGTGATGTGGACGCTGCGCGAGACCAGGCCCCGGTGATGCCGGCTGCTGCCACTCCCAAAAAACGCTCGCCCGAGGGGTAATGCCGGCCGTTGGCCGGCTCCACGGAATGTTCAACGCCAGACGTATCCCCGGCGGTTGACCGGCCCCACGCAACGTCCGGATCGCCTAGGAGCCGGCCAGCGGCCGGCGCTACCTGGTGTCGCGCCGAACAAAAAACGGGCCGCCCGAAGGCGACCCGTCCGTTGTAGCGGCGTATTGTCTGCCCGCCGTCAGAACTTCCAGCGCAGACTGGCGGCCACGAAGCGCGGTTCGCCGTAGTTGTTGTAGTCCAGGTTGGCCCAGTAGGTCTTGTCCAGCGCGTTGCGCACGCTCAACGTGGCGGTCCAGTTGTCGCTGATGCGGTAGTTGGCGTTGAATTGCACCAGCGCATAGGCCGGCTGGTTCACCGTGACCGTGCCGCCCAGCGGGTAGGGGATGTTGTAGCCCTGCACCTTGCTCTGCCACTGCACGCCGCCGCCCACGCTCAGGCGTGCCAGCGCACCGCGCAGCTGCACCTGGGTGTTGAGCTGGAGCAGGTCTTCGGCCGGGTTGGCGTAGAGCAGGTCGGTGGCCGCGCGGGTCACCTTGACGTGGGTGAAGCCGGCATTGACCGTCCAGCCCGGCAGGATCTCGCCGTTGATGTCCATTTCCCAGCCGCGCGCCTTGGTGCCGTTGACGCCGATGTAGGCCGAGCTGCCGTCGCTGAGCGAGCCATCGGGCACGCTCATGTCGCGCACCGCGTAGTTGTCCTGCTTGGCCTCGAACACCGCCGCGTTGGCGGTCAGGCGGCCATCGAACCACTGGCTTTTGATGCCTGCTTCCAGGTTGGAGCCCTGCACCGGCGCCAGCAGGTTTTCATTCCTGTCCTTGTAATTCTGCGGATTGAAGATCTCGGTGTAGCTGGCATACACCGCAAACTGCGGGGTGATGTCATAGACCAGACCCACGTACGGGGTGACTTCGTCGCTCACCTTGTAGGCACCGCTGGTGGCGGTGTAGGTGCCGGCTGCGTTGTAGGCGCGGGTCAGGGTCTGCCAGCGGCTCAGGCGCGCACCGGCGATCAGCGACAGCGGATCGGCCAGGCGCAGGCGGGTAGCCAGGTAGAAGCCACTCTGGGTGGTCTTGGCCACGCGGCGCGCGCCGGTACGGGTGTAGGTCACCTCGGAGATGTCGCCATCCCAGTTGTACACGTTGGGGATGTAGTAGCAGCGCTCGCTGCCGCAGCGCGCCCAGTCGGTGGGGTAGTTCAGCGCGACGGTGTTGGTGGTGCCTTCCAGGTCGGCCCACTGCGCGCCCACGGTCACGTCATGCTCGCGACCGAACAGGTTGAAGGTGCCGGTCAGGTAGGCATCGACGTTGCGGCGGGTGTCTTCCGAATCGCCGGCGGCGGTGCGCAGGTAGATGCCCGAGCCGGTCGCCGGGTCCGGGTAGCCGGTGCCGTACAGGCGGATGTTCTGCACGTTGCCACGGGTGTAGGCGGTGTTGATCTTCAGCAGCCAGTCTTCGCCGAAGCGCTGCTCGAGGTTGGCGAACACGGTGCTGGTCTCGCGCTGCCAGTAGCTCCACTTCGGCGCCAGGTTGGTCGAGCGCGACAGGTGGGCGAAGTTGCCCTGGCTGTCGAAGAACGGCACCGTTCCCCAGGTCGAGCCGACCGGGTTGTTGTCCTGGGTCTGGTAGCCGACGGTGACAGTGGTGCTGTCGGTGACGTCGCCCTCCAGCACGGCCATGCCGGCCATCTTGTTTTCTTTGTAGCGGTCGTAATAGAAATCACGGTCGGTGTAGGCGGCAACGACGCGGCTGCGGAAGCGGCCGTCGGCGGTCAACGGCGCGGTCACGTCGGCCTCCATGCGCCGGTAATCCCAGCTGCCGGCACTGACCGAGAACGAGGCGTCGAAGTCCTTGCCTGGGCGCTTGCGCAGCAGGTTGACGGTGGCCGAGGGCACGCCGGCGCCGCTGAGCAGGCCGTTGGCGCCGCGGATCACTTCGACGCGGTCGTAGAAGGCGGTGTCGTATTCCTGGTTGGTGGAGCCACTGTAGGTGGGGATGCCGTCGACCTGGAAGTCGGTGATGGCAAAGCCGCGCGCGTAGTACAGCGGACGCTGGGTGTCGTAGAAGGACAC
>NZ_DAMAGC010000077.1:0-11150 GCF_031995405.1 Stenotrophomonas sp.
CCTACGCAGACCTGATGGTGGGCACCAGTTCGGATGTGGCCTTCGCCGATGCGTGGTTGAAGGGCATCGGCGGCTTCGATCCGGAAGAGGCCTATGCGGCGGCGTTGAAGAACGCCACCGTGGTGCCGCCGGACCGCCATGTCGGGCGCAAGGGCATGGACCGCTCCACCTTCCGCGGCTACGCCAGCGCCGATGTGCATGAAGGCATGTCGTGGACGATGGAAGGGGCGCTCAACGACTTCGGCATCGCCAACATGGCCCAGGCGCTGGCCAAGCGCGCGACCACCGTCGCCGCACGCGAGCGCTATGCGACCGAGGCCGACTACTTCGGCCATCGTGCAGGCACCTACGCCACGATGTTCGACCCGGCGGCCGGCTTCTTCCAGGGCCGCACGGCCGACGGCCAATGGCGGCTGGCGGCCAAGGACTACGATCCGCGCGTGTGGGGCCATGACTACACCGAATCCAACGGCTGGACGTTTGCCTTCACTGCCGCGCACGACGGCGAGGGCCTGGCCGGGCTGTACGGCGGCCGCGACAAGCTCGCGGCCAAGCTGGACGCGTTCTTCGCCACCCCGGAAACCGCCGACCCGGCGTTTGCCGGTTCCTATGGCGGCACCATCCACGAGATGACCGAAGCGCGCGATGTACGCATGGGCATGTACGCGCACAGCAACCAGCCCGCGCACCACATTCCGTGGATGTACCTGTATGCCGGGCAGCCATGGAAGACCCAGCAGCACGTGCGCGAGATCCTGTCGCGGCTGTACGTGGGCAGCGAGATCGGCCAGGGTTACCCCGGCGATGAGGACAACGGCGAAACCTCGGCGTGGTACGTGCTGGCCTCGCTGGGCCTGTACCCGCTGCGCATGGGCTCGCCCGAGTACGCGATCGGCTCGCCCGCGTTCCGTCATGCACTGGTGGAGCTGCAGGGTGGCGCGGTGTTGACCGTCAACGCGGCGGACAACTCGCGCGAGAACGTCTACGTGCAGTCGTTGAAGATCAACGGCAAGCCATGGAGCAAGACATGGGTGCCGCACGAGGTGATCGCCAAGGGCGCCACCCTGGACTTCGTGATGGGGCCCAAGCCCTCCACGTGGGGCAGCGGCCCGGACGACGCGCCGCGCTCGCTCACCGCGCGCGGCCAGCGCCCTGCCCTGCTGCATGACCTGCTCGGCAGCGGCGCGCGTGCGCATGGCGCCGATGGCCGTGCGCTGCAGGCGCTGGTGGATGACGATGCCGGCACCGTGGTGCCGCTGGGTGCCAGCACGGTGTCGTTCACCGGCATCAGCGATGGCGTGCCGTCGATGTACACGCTGACCAGCGGCAACGCGCCGATCCACGGTGGCGAGTGGACGCTGGAAGCGCGCAGCAGCGGTGGCCGCTGGACCACGCTGGACCAGCGCCGTGGCGAAGACTTCGCCTGGGCACAGCAGACCCGCCCGTTCGGCATCGCCAAGCCGGGACGTTATGCCGAGTACCGCCTGCGCATCGCCGGGCCGGGGCGAATGCAGTTGGCCGAGGTGGAATTGCTCGCGCCGGTTGGGGAGCGTTGAGCATGGGCGCGATGGCGTTCTGCAGGTGGATGGCCGACGGGGTCATGGGGAGCCGGCCAGCGGCCGGCACTACCGGGACGCTGATGCTGGCGTTGCTGGCGTTCCATGCGGCGGCGTTCGAGGGCAGCCAGCAGCGCGAGGGGGTGACGTTGACCTCCCGCGACCCCGGCGATGCGCTGGATGCGACGATGCGCGGTCGGATCATCGAGACGTTCTTTTCGGCCTACCTGCGCGAACGCGCCGATTTCCATCCAGGCGCACCGACGCAGGCGCGCATCGTGATCGACCCGGCGTACGACGGCGTCGCCTTCGTCGGCGAAGGCGACGGGGCCGCCACCATCACCATCAACCCGGGCTGGCTGGCCAGACATCCGGATGATGTGGACCTGGTGACCCATGAGGCGATGCACATCGTGCAGGGCTACCCCGAGTACGCCAACGAACGCGTGCCGGGGTGGCTGGTGGAAGGCATCGCCGACTACGCGCGCGACCGCTATGGGCGGGACAACGCGGCGGCCGGCTGGGCACTGCCGACGGCGGTGAAGGACGGGCAGCGTTTCGATACCGGCTACCGGGTCACCGGTGCGTTTTTGAAGTGGAGCGAGGGGCAGCACCCGGGCTTGGTGAAGGCGCTGGATGCGGCATTGCGCGAGGGCCACTATGGGCCGGCGTTGTGGACGCAGCGCACCGGGATGGCGTTGCCGGCACTGTGGGCGGCGTACGTAAAGACGCGTTGATGCGGCGCTGCGCGCACATCGTAGGGGGGTGCTTGTCTTGCCGATCGCGCGTTCGGAGGAGCCGGCCAACGGCCGGCACTACCCCAACGGGCAAAGAATGGACGACCCGCGGCCGCCAGAGCGCGGTCGGTCAGCGCGCGCCGACCAGGCCGGCGTACAGCGCGAACAGCTGCTGGAAATAGCGTTTCGTCGTTCGACTGCGCATGGGACTACTCCGGGCTGGCCATTGGGGGGGGCTGGTCGGGCCCAGGGCGGCGGGAGCCGGTGGCCCTCCGCCGCGGCCGGGCCGCGTGGGGGTATTGGGCCTCGGGGAGATTGCAGGGGGGTGACGAACGGGCTACGGGAATATTGATCGGCGACGTAGCCATCGGCATGTCGACGATTGACGCAACCGTCGGCGTATCGATCAAACACGTAACAATCAACGTAGATCCACGCCATGCGTGGATAGCGCGCGCAGCGCGGCCCATGCGTCCGGACCGATGGCATCAACGCGTGGCGGGCACCGGCCGGCGTTGACACTATGCCGATGCCGCATTGCGGCGTGCATGGTGCAAGGCGAAGTGCATCCACGCATGGCGTGGATCTACGCAGAGCCATAACGGGCGCGTGTTGACGGCACCGCAGCAATCGACGTAGATCCACGCCATGCGTGGATGCTGTTCCGCGCTGCGCGCGGTATCCACGCATGGCGTGGATCTACGTGAAACGAGAACGCGCCCCGAAGGGCGCGTTCTGGCAGCTGGAATCCAAACGAGCGGTGCGTTACGCGCCGTTCTTTTCGGCTTCCAGCTGCTTGCGGATCTGCGCATCCACCGCGGCGATCGCGGTCATGTTGAGCACGCGGCGCGAGGTGGCGCTGGTGGTCAGGATGTGCACCGGCTTGGCCACGCCCATCAGGATCGGGCCGATCGCCACGCCGTCGGTGAACACGCGCACCAGGTTGTAGGCGATGTTGGCCGCTTCCAGGTTGGGCAGCACGAACAGGTTGGCGCGGCCCTTCAGCGTGCTGTTGGGCAGCAGCTTCTGGCGCAGTGCTTCGTCCCATGCCGTGTCGCCCTGCATCTCGCCGTCCACGTTCAGGCGCGGATTGCGCTTGAGCAGCAGGCTGCGCACGGTGCGCATCTTCAGCGCGTCCTTGGAATCGTGGCTGCCGAAGTTGGAATGCGACAGCAGCGCCACCTTCGGTTCGATCCCGAACAGCTTCATGCGGTAGGCCGCCTGCAGCGTCGCTTCGCAGATCTGCTCGGCGGTCGGATCTTCCTGCACGTGGGTGTCCACGAAGAAGAACACGCCATGCTGGTTGATCACGCCGGTCATCGCCGAGGTGGAGGTCACCTTGGATTCCAGCGGCAGCACGCTGCGCACGTAACCCAGCTTCTTGTGGAAGCGGCCGACCACGCCGGTGAGCATCGCATCGGCTTCGCCACGGGCGACCATCACCGCCGCGATCAGCGTCGGGCGCGAGCGCATTAGGTTCTTGGCCGCAGCCACGGTCACGCCGCGACGGCCGGTGAGGTTGTGGTAGTACTGCCAGTACTCGTTGAAGCGCGGGTCGTCGTTGATGTTGGTGATGCCGAAATCGACCTCGGCCTTCATCCGCAGGCCCAGGCGCTCGATGCGCGATTCGATCACGTCCGGGCGGCCGATCAGGATCGGGAACGCCAGGCCTTCATCGACCACGTTCTGCACCGCGCGCAGCACCACTTCCTCTTCGCCTTCGGCGTACACCACGCGCTGCTTGTCGGCGCGCGCACGGTCGTACACCGGCTTCATCATCAGGCTGGTGCGGTAGACGAACTGGGCCAGCTTCTCGCGGTAGGCGCCCATGTCGGCCACCGGGCGGGTAGCCACACCCGAATCCATCGCGGCCTGCGCCACGGCGGCCGACAGCTCCACCAGCAGGCGGCGGTCGAACGGGCGCGGAATCAGGTAATCGCGGCCGAAGCTCGGGGTTTCATCGCCATAGGCCGAGCCCAGGTCGCTGGCCTCGCGGCGCGCCATCGCGGCGATCGCGTGCACGCAGGCGATCTTCATTTCTTCGTTGATCGCCGTGGCGCCCACGTCCAGCGCGCCGCGGAAAAGGTACGGGAAGCACAGCACGTTGTTGATCTGGTTCGGGTAGTCCGAACGGCCGGTGCCGATCAGCGCATCCGGACGCACCGATCGGGCCACTTCCGGCATGATTTCCGGCGTCGGGTTGGCCAGGGCGAAGATCACCGGGTCCTTGGCCATGGTCTTGACCATGTCCGCGGTGAGGATGCCCGGGGCCGACAGGCCGAGGAAGATGTCCGCCCCGTCGACGATCTCGGCCAGCGTGCGCTTGTCGGTGTCGCGTGCGTAACGCGCCTTTTCCGGGTCGAGGTCGGTGCGGCCGGTGTGGATCACGCCGTCACGGTCGAAGGCCAAGATGTTTTCCGGCTTCAAGCCCAGCGAGACCAGCATGTTGACGCAGGAGATGCCCGCCGCGCCCATGCCGGTGGTGGCCAGCTTGACGTCCTCGATCTTCTTGCCGGTCACGACCATGGCGTTGAGCACGGCGGCACCGACGATGATCGCGGTGCCGTGCTGGTCGTCATGGAACACCGGGATGTTCATCCGCTCGCGCAGCTTGCGCTCGACGATGAAACACTCCGGGGCCTTGATGTCTTCCAGGTTGATGCCGCCGAAGGTCGGCTCCAGCGAGGCGATGATGTCGACCAGCTTGTCCGGGTCGTTCTCGTCGATCTCGATGTCGAACACATCGATGCCGGCGAACTTCTGGAACAGCACGCCCTTGCCTTCCATGACCGGTTTGCCGGCCAGCGGGCCGATGTTGCCCAGGCCCAGCACGGCGGTGCCGTTGGAGATGACGGCGACGAGGTTGCCGCGTGCGGTCAGCTCACTGGCCTGCTGCGGGTCGGCCATGATCGCTTCGCAGGCATGCGCCACGCCCGGCGAGTAGGCCAACGACAGATCGCGCTGGGTCAACATCGGCTTGGTCGCGGTGACCTTGATCTTGCCGGGCGGCGAGAGCCGGTGATAGTCGAGGGCTGCCTGTTTGAAATCTTCGTTGGACATCGCTTTCTGCAGATGAATGGGCGAGAGGAACAGGGGATCATACCCCCGTTGGCGTGGATGGACCTGTCGCTACGCTGTCGCAGCCATGCTGC
Source organism: Stenotrophomonas sp. (assembly GCF_031995405.1). Lineage (GTDB taxonomy): Bacteria > Pseudomonadota > Gammaproteobacteria > Xanthomonadales > Xanthomonadaceae > Stenotrophomonas. The sequence continues at coordinate 5,446 of NZ_DAMAGC010000077.1, forward strand.
AACCGCACATAATCCCGGCCGTTCGGCAGCGTATGCAACCCGCACGGCGAATGCCGATGGCAGGTCGCATCACCGCGTGGCGGCGATAAAAAAAACAGGGCCCGCCATCCAGGGGGAGTGGGCAGGCCCTGCAACACACACAAGCGTCGGCGGCCTCAGCGCGCCGGGGCGGTCAGCGGCGACGGCAGGTCGTCGGTGGCCAATGCCGGCAGTTCGGCCTCGCGGCCATCCAGCGCCATCGCCAGGCGATCGCGGTCCAGGGCGCCTTCCCAGCGCGACACCACCACGGTGGCCACGGCATTGCCGATGAAGTTGGTCAGTGAGCGGCATTCGCTCATGAAGCGGTCCACGCCGAGGATCAGCGCCATGCCGGCCACCGGTACTTCCGGCACCACGGCCAGGGTGGCGGCCAGGGTGATGAAGCCGGCACCGGTGACGCCCGCGGCGCCCTTGGAGCTGAGCATCGCCACCAGCAGCAGCGCGATCTGGTGGCCCAGGGTCAGTTCGGTATTGGTGGCCTGGGCGATGAACAGCGCGGCCAGGGTCATGTAGATGTTGGTGCCGTCCAGGTTGAACGAGTAGCCGGTCGGGACCACCAGGCCCACCACCGACTTGGCGCAACCGGCGCGCTCCATCTTCTCCATCAGCGAGGGCAGCGCCGATTCGGACGAGGAGGTACCCAGCACCAGCAGCAGCTCGGCCTTCAGATAGCGGGCCAGCTTGAACACCGAGAACCCGCACAGGCGGCAGACCACGCCCAGGATGACGGCCACGAACAGGAACGCGGTGAGGTAGAACGAGCCCACCAGCCAGGCCAGGTTGATCAGCGACCCCACCCCGTACTTGCCGATGGTGAAGGCGATGGCACCGAAGGCGCCGATCGGGGCGGCCTTCATCAGGATGTGCACCAGGCGGAACACCGGGGCGGTCAGCGCCTCCAGGAAGGTCAGCACCGGACGGCCCTTCTCACCGGTCAGGGCCAGCGCGATGCCGAACAGCACCGCCACGAACAGCACCTGCAGGATGTTGCCGTCCACGAACGCACTGACCAGGGTGGCCGGGATGATGTCCATCGCAAAGCCGGTCAGGGTCAACTCGTGGGATTTCTCCACGTAGCTGTGGACCGCGGTCTGGTCCAGGTCGGCCGGGTTGATGTTCATGCCCGCACCGGGCTGCACCACGTGCGCCACGATCATGCCCACGATCAGGGCCAGGGTGGAGAAGAACAGGAAGTAGGCCATCGACTTGGCAAACACCCGGCCCACCGTGCGCAGGTGGGTCATGCCGGCGATGCCGGTGACGATGGTCAGGAAGATCACCGGGGCGATGATCATCTTCACCAGCTTGATGAAGGCATCGCCGAGCGGCTTGAGCGATTCGGCGAAGGCCGGCTCGAAGTGGCCGAGGATGGCGCCCAGGACGATCGCCACCACCACCTGGAAATACAGCTGGCGGTAGAAGGGCAGCGGCTTGGCCGGCAGCGGGGCGGCGGTGGGTACGTGCATGGCGGACTCCGGAGAAGCGGTGTTGTTGCGTCCGGCCCGCACGGCAGCAGCAGGCCAGTTCCAAGTGAACCCCGCAGCGGCGGCGGGTGATGGACGCATTTGTACGCGCGAGTCACCGCCAGGCAGATAACCTATTGGTACTAGCCCCCCGGTTCAGGCAGCGATGGATGCCTACACTGCGCCCATCCCGCCCTCCCCCACGGCGGCTGGTGACCGCGCGCAGCCCTCCAGGGCAACAGTTTCCGGCGCTGCGGCCGTTGTTGTCCTGTCCGCTTCAATGAACCCAGAGAGCTGCTCCTCCATGCGCCCGACCCCGACCCTGCTGGCCCTGTGCCTGGCCGCAACCCCTGCCCTGGCCTCAGCGGCCGATTTCGACAACTGGCCGACCAAGGTCGCCTTCAGCGATGGCACCGAGCTGGCCGCCACCGCCAACATCGCCTACGACCTCAACGATTTCTCCGGCGGCAGCGGCATCGAAGACGCCGATGCGGTGCGCCGCAAGGAATTCGGCGCCACGCTGAAGAAGAAGGGCGTCTTCGACGCGATGGTCTATTACGATTTCCAGGCCGATACCTGGCTGGACGTGTTCGTGCGCTTTGAGAGCAAGGCCTTCTTCGGCAGCGACATCGGTCGTTTCCGCTTCGGCTACATGAAGACCCCGGTCGGCCTGGATGCGGGCACCTCCTCGCGCGCCGGCAGCTTCCTGGAAACCGCCCTGCCCGTGCAGGCGTTCTACGAAGGCCGCCGCACCGGTGCCGAATGGGTGCTCGAGCGCCCGCAGTACCTGCTGCAGGCAGGCGCTTACGGCGGCAAGGACCTGCAGGGCGACAACCCCGGCACCACCCAGGCGGTGCGTGCGGTGTGGACCCCGGTGAAGGCGCCCGGCGATGTGATCCACCTGGGCCTGGCGTATTCGCTGGAAAACCCGCGTGGCTACAGCGATGGCCGCGACGTGCACCATGAAGCCAGCGCGCGCCTGCGCGCCCGTCCGGAAGCCGGCCTGACCGACATCCGCCTGGTCGACTCCGGCGCACTGGCCACCGCCGACCAGATCCGCCGCACCGGCCTGGAAGGCATCTGGATCCGGGGCCCGTTCTCTCTGCAGGCCGAAGCCCTGCAGACCACGGTCACCCGCCAGGGCAAGCCGGACTACACCGGCAACGGACAGTACGCCATGGCCAGCTGGGTGCTGACCGGCGAATCGCGCCCGTACAGCGCCGGCGCGGTGGCCAACATCAAGCCGGCCCACGACTACGGCGCGGTGGAACTGGTGGCGCGCTACAGCCGCCTGGACCTGGACGATGCCGACGTGTTCGGTGGCCGCCAGCACGACTGGACCCTGGGCGCGAACTGGTACCTCACCAGCCACTTCAAGTTCCAGGCCAACTACGTGAAGGCCGACGCCAGCCGTCGAGGCGTGCATACCCAGCCGGATATCTTCGAACTGCGCGCGCAGATGCACTTCTGATCGGGCCCATCGCGGCGGGCGTGTACACCGCGCCCGCCGCACGACCGTAGACTGCCGCCATGTACTGGCTCGGCCGCCACCGCACCCTGTTATTGACCCTGCTGCTGATGATCGGCGGCACGCTGCTGTGCGCGGCCGCCGCCGGACACTATGCGTGGCGGCGGGCGCTGGCCGCCGAAAGTGCCCAGGTGCAACGCCAGCTGGAGCTGTACGGACAGGGATTGCAGCAGCGCATCGACCGCTTCGGCACCCTGCCCCAGGTCCTCGCGCTGGATCCGGACCTGCGCCGTGCGCTGCTCAACGTGCCCGACGCCGCCGCACGGCAGCGGCTCAACCTCAAGCTGCAGCGGGCCAACCAGGTCACCCGCGCCTCCACCCTGACCCTGGTCGGCCACGATGGCGTGGCCGTGGCCGCCAGCAACTGGGACCAGCGCAGCAGCAACGTCGGCGAGGACTACAGCTACCGCCCCTATTACCGGCAGGCACTGGCCACCGGCCGCGGCCGTTTCTACGGCATCGGCATGACCACCGGCGTGCCCGGGTACTTCCTGTCCCAGGCGATCGAAGAAGACGGCGTGCGCGTCGGCGTGGTGGTGATCAAGATCGAACTGTCCGCGCTGGAGCAGGAGTGGTTGCCCAGCCCGGACGTGGTGCTGGCCAGCGATGAGCACGACGTGGTGTTCCTGGCCAACCGCGATGCGTGGCGCTACCGCCTGCTGCGCCCGCTGGGCGGCGCCGAGCGCCGCGAGATGCTCGATGCGCGGCAGTATGCCGACCGCTCGCTGCAGCCGCTGCGCGTGCGCACCGAAGACGTGCTCGACAATGGCGGGCGGATGGTGCGCCTGCTCGATCCGGCACTGCCCGGACGCATGCTCTGGCAGAGCCTGGCACTGCCCGAAGAACACTGGAACCTGCACCTGCTGCACGATGCCGGTGCGGCCACCAGCGCCGGGCGCAGCGCGGCCATCGGCGGCGGCGCGGCATGGCTGGCGCTCGGCTTCCTGGTGTTGTTCGTGCAGCAGCGGCGGCGGCTGGACGCGCATCGCCAGCGCAGCCGGCGCGAGCTGGAAAGCGTACTCAAGCAGCATGCCGAGGAACTGCGCACCGCCCAGGACGGCGTGTTGCAGGCTGCCCAGCAGGCCGACAGCGGGCTCAGCCGCAGCCTGGCCCACCTGCCGCAGGGCGTGGTGGTGATCGACAACGAACAGAATCTGGTGGCGTGGAATGCGCGCTACCTGGAGCTGTTCAGGTTTCCACCTGGGCTGATCCGGGTCGGCCGCCCGATCGAAGAGATTTTCCGCTACAACGCGCGCCGTGGCCTGCTCGGTCCCGGCCCGATCGATGAGGCGATCGAGCGTCGCCTGAACCACCTGCGTAGTGGCCGCCCGCACATGCGCGAGAGCGAAAAAGACGATGGCACGGTGCTGGAGATCCGTGGCAATCCGCTGCCCGACGGCGGCTTCGTTACCAGCTATGCCGACATCACCGCCTACAAGAACACCGCGCGTGAACTGCGCTCGCTGGCCGATGCGCTGGAGCACCGCGTGGCCGAACGCACCCGCGACCTGGACGAAGCGCGCCGCGAGGCCGAGCGGGCGAACCGCTACAAATCACGCTTCGTCGCCTCGGCCGTGCATGACCTGCTGCAACCATTGAACGCCGCGCGCATGTTCGTCTCGGTGCTGCGCGGCAAGCTGCACGGCGATGCGCGCGCGCTGAGCGAGCACGTGGACGCCGCGCTGGCCGCGCAGGATGCCATCCTGACCAGCCTGCTGGACATCTCACGGCTGGAATCGGGCACGTTGCAGACCCACGTGCATGTCTTCGCGCTGTCGCCGCTGCTGGAGACGCTGGCGCGGGAATTCGGCATCGCCGCCGACAGTCGCGGCCTGCAGCTTCGTTGGGTGGACACGCGTGCGGTGGTGGTCAGCGATGAGGCATTGCTGCGCCGGATCCTGCAGAACTTTCTTTCCAATGCGCTGCGTTATACCCCGCGTGGACGCGTGCTGATCGGGTGCCGCCGGCAGGGCGGACAGTTGCGCATCGAGGTGCACGACCAAGGGCCGGGCATCCCGGAGAGCCTGCAGGTCGAGATTTTCGAGGAGTTCCGGCGGCTGGATGATGGCGTGGAACAGGAACGCGGTGCGGGGCTGGGGTTGGCGATCGTGGAGCGGATCGGGCGCCTGCTTGGGCATCGCATCACCCTGCACTCCACGCTGGGCCGCGGCAGTGTGTTCGCGGTATGCGTGCCGTTGGGCGATGCGGCGGCCATTGTGGCGCCGACGCCGGCGCCGGCCGTGCCGGCTGACGCCGGCGATGACAGTCCATTGCGGCACTGCCGCGTGTGGAGCATCGATGACGACCCGCGCGTGTGCGCCGCCACCCGCGCCCTGCTGGAACGCTGGGGCTGCGCGGTGGAGCTGGCCGATGGCCCGCAGGCCGCGCTGGAGATCGCCTCGGCATTGAACGTGCCGCAGTTGCTGCTGCTGGATGTGCGCATGGGCCAGTGGCATGGCCCGGCGCTGTATGAGCAGTTGTGTGGGCTGTGGCAGGCGCGACCCCCGGTGATCCTGGTCACCGCCGAGCGCGATGATGGATTGAAGGCGCAGGCGGCGGAGAACGGCTGGGGGTTCCTGTCAAAGCCGGTACGGCCACCGGCGTTGCGCGCGTTGATGACGCAGCTGCTGGTGCGGCATCGGGGGTGAGCGGTGATTGGGGGGCAGCCGAGCGTG
>NZ_DAMAGC010000077.1:11250-19264 GCF_031995405.1 Stenotrophomonas sp.
GCTCGGCTCTACCTCGGGTGATTGGGGGGCAGCCGAGCATGGCTCGGCTCTACCTCGGGTGATTGGAGGGCAGCCGAGCGTGGCTCGGCTCTACCTCGGGTGGTTGGGGGCAGCCGAGGGGGGGCAGCCGAGCGTGGCTCGGCTCTACCTCGGGTGATTGGGGGGCAGCCGAGCATGGCTCGGCTCTACCTTGGGTGACGGTGTTCGATTGCCTGGGTGCCGGGCTTCGGTAGAGCCGAGCCATGCTCGGCTGACACCGTCCGCAGGTGGCGGTGCCTCCGTGCCCGCGGACTCAGCCGTCCAAACCCGCCCCGGCATCGCCTTCCGGCTCCAACGCCTTCACCAGCACCGCCGCCTGCGTGCGGCTGTGGCATTCGAGCTTCTTCAGGATCGCGGTGACATGCACCTTGACCGTGTTCTCCGCCAGGCCCAGCTCGTAGGCGATCTGCTTGTTGAGCAGGCCGTCGGCCAGGCACAGCAGCACGCGGAACTGCTGCGGGGTGAGCTGGGCCAGGCGTGCGGCGAGCAGTGCATCGGATTCGGAACGCTCCGGGGCCATCGCCGGGAACCACACCCCGCCGTCCAGCACCGCCGCCACCGCCTGGCCGATGGTCTCGGCCGGCGCCGATTTGGGGATGAAGCCGGCCGCGCCGAACTGCTGCGCACGCCGGATCACGCGCGGGTGGTCGTTGGACGACACGATCACCACCGGGATGTCCGGGTGCGCGCCGCGTACGTGCAGCAGCGAAGAAAAGCCGCGCGCCCCGGGCATGGTCAAGTCCAGCAGCACCAGTTCGATCTCCGGATGCTGATCCAGCGCCGCCTCCAGCGTGGAGGCACTGGCCACCTCGAGCACCTGCGCCTGCGGCAGCGACTGGCGCAGCGAATGCACCACCGCGGCGCGCAGCAGCGGATGGTCGTCGGCGATCAGGACGGTCAGTTCACTCATGCGGCCAATTGTAATGAGGTTGACGGCCAGCGGCCGTCCTACCTGCCTTGCTGCCGCATGCTGCCATTCCAGGCGTCCAGGAACTGGCGGCGTTTGAGCGCATCCAGATACACCAGCAGGCCGGGGCCCAGCTGGATCGGGCGGTAGCTGCGCGCGGGCGAGCGACCACGCTGCTGGCCCTGCGCGGGCAGGATCGGCATCAGCCGCGCTTCGCGCGAGAGCACCTGTTGGCCACGTGGCGAGAGCAGGTAGTCCAGGAAGCGGCGCGCTTCCTCGGGTTGGCGGCTGCTGCGCGGGATCACCGCGGTGCGCAGCACCACCAGCGTGTAGTCCTCCGGCTCGACGATGCCCAGCGGCGCGCCGGCATCGATGCGCGCCTGCGCGTAGGAACCGAGCACGTTGTAGACCAGCGACAGCTGACCACTGCTGACCCTGTCCAGCAGCACGCCGGTGCGTTCTTCCAGCTGCACGCCGTTGTCGCCGAGCGCGCCGAGCAACGCACCGGCCATGCTGCCGCGCTGGCCGTCCTGGGTGGCCAGCAGGTAACCCACGCTGCTGCGCTCCACATCGTAGGTGCCCACCCTGCCCTGCAGCGGCGCGTCCGGCGCGCGCAGCAGGTCCAGCAGCTGGCGGCGCGTGCGCGGTACCCGCGCGGCCGGCAGTGTGCGGGTGTTGTAGACCATCGCCACCGGTTCGTAGCTGATCCCGAATGCCTCGTGCCGCCACTGCGCCCACGCCGGCAGCGCGTCGGTCTGCGCCGAACGGTGCGCCAGCGCGTGGCCGTCGTTGACCAGCTTGGTCTGCAGGTCCATGCCGCTGCTGATCAGCATGTCCGGCGCGTTCGGGCCGCTGCGGTCGCGCAGGTAGCGCGCGTAGATGTCCTGGGTGATGACGTCTTCGTAGAGGATCTCGGTGCCCGGGTGCAGGCGCTGGTAGTCGGCGATGACGGTGGCGAACACCTCGATGTCGGTCGAGCCGTGGACGCGCAGCTGCGCGGTCGGCACGCCCTTGGCGGGAAACCGCTGCACATCGCCCGGTGCGCCCCACGCGCTGCCCGCGACGGCCAGCAGCACTACAAGCCACACAGCTTTCATGGATGCATCCTCGGCAGGCGGATGGTGGCGACCAGCCCCCCGCCCACGCGGTTGCTCAGATCGATCTGGCCGCCATGGCTGTCGATGACGCGCTTGACGATGGCCAGGCCCAGCCCGGCACCGCCGGCGGCCGCGCCCTCGCCACGCGCGAAGCGCTCGAAAACACGCTCGGCGTCGGCGGCGGCAATGCCCGGGCCGTGGTCGGCGATGGTCAGCGCGCACTGCCGTGCGTCTTCGGTCAGCGCCACCTGCAGCGTGCCGTCGCCGCCGTACTTGACCGCGTTGTCGATCAGGTTCTTGATCGCCTCGCGCAGCAGCAGCGCATCGCCCTGCACCCAGGCCGATTGCGCGCCTACGGCCAGCTGCACGCGCGGTGCCGGCATCGCCTGGGGCAGGGCTTCATGCAGCGCCTGATGCAGGATCTCGGCCAGATCAACCGGCGTGAAGCGCTGCAGGTTGGCGCGATGGATGACGCTGGCATCGCTGAGCAGCTGGTTGAGCAGCCGGCTCATGTGGGTGGCGTTGCGCTCGATGGCATGCAGGCTGCGGCGCATGTCCTCCGGCTCCTCTTCGTCCAGCGCCAGCTGCGCCTGCGCGCGCAGCGCCGCCAACGGCGTGCGCATCTGGTGCGCGGCCTCGGCCATGAACGCGCGCAGGGTTTCGTTGCTGGCCGACAGCCGGCCCATGAAGTGGTTCAGCGCACCCACCATCTTGTCCATCTCGCGCGGCACGCTGGCATCCAGCGGTTTCAGGTCGGACGGTTCGCGCCGTGCCAGCTCGCGCTCCATCCGCACCAGCGGACGCAGCGCACGGTGCACGCCGAGCCCGACCAGGGCCAGCGACAGCAGCGACAACACCCCGATCGCCAGCAGCGCACGGGTCACCATGTCCTGGGCAAGCGCCTCGCGCGCACGCCGGGTCTGCCCGACCTGCACGCGCACTTCGCCCTGCGCCGACGGCGAGGATACCCGCCGCGACACTACTACGAAGCGCACCTGCTCGCCGCTGTAGGCCGCATCGAACAGCTGCGGGCGATCGCTGGGCGGGTGCGGTGGCGCGGGCAGGTCCGTGTAGCCGGTGACGGTGGCATCGCGCGCGTCGGAGACCCGGTAGAACACGCGGTCTTCCGGCGCCATCGCCAGCAGGTCCAGCGCGGCATACGGCAGATCCACCTGCCACTGCGCGTCCACCAGGGCCACCGAATCGATGATCGACAGCGCCGAGGACACCAGCAGGTGGTCGTAGGAGCGGTTGGCCGCACGCTGGCCGTAATCGCGCGCGCCAAACAGCAGGGCCACCGCGAACAGCGCCAGGAACGCGCCGAGGTAGAGCCACAGGGTGTGCCGGATCGAGCCGGAGGTGCGCGGGTCAGTCGCCATCGGCGGCCGCGCCCGCAGCGTCGTCGATGGCTTCAAGCAGATAGCCGCTGCCACGCACGGTGACGATGCGCAGCGGCGCATCGGCCAGCTTGCGGCGCAGGCGGCCGACATACAGCTCGATGGCATTCGGACCGGCATCGTCATCGAAGCCGAACAGGCCGTTGCCGATCTCGTCCTTGCCCACCACTTGGCCGAGCCGACCCATCAGGATTTCCAGCAGCCGGTATTCGCGGTTGGGCAGCTCGATCGGCTGGCCCTCCAGGCTGACCCGGTGCGAGGCGTTGTCGAACTGGAACGCGCCGATCTGCACCACTTCGCTGGCCTGGCCGCGGGTGCGCCGCAGCAGCACCCGGCAGCGCGCTTCGAACTCGCGGAAGTCGAACGGCTTGCCCAGGTAGTCATCGGCACCGACGTCCAGCGCCTGCACGCGGTCTTCGATGCCATCGCGCGCGGTCAGCATCAGCACCGGGGTGCTGTCGCCGCGCTCGCGCATGCCGGCCAGCACGCGCAGGCCGTCCAGCTTGGGCAGGCCGATATCCAGCACCACCAGGTCGAAGCGCTGGTAGCGCAGCACGCTGGCCGCGGCCAGCCCGTCGCTCTGCCAGTCCACCGCGTGGCCACTGCGGCGCATGCGGCGGACGATGGCATCGGCCAGGTCCGGGTTGTCTTCCACCAGCAGCAGGCGCATCGGTCGGGAAATCTCTCAGGAGCACGAATCCTAGCGCGAGCGGCCGCTCTGGTGGGCTTCGCTGCAGCGCACCAACCCCTGACAGGTGGATGACAGCTTCCCGGCACTAGGCTGCGCCATCGCATCGAACCCTGTGTCGATGCCATTGGCGACACACCTGCACGAACGAGTACCTGGGAGGGTCCGTGGAACTGAACGCAACCCGCTGGCGCACGCCGGCCACCTGCACCCTGTTGATGCTGGCCGCACCGCTCTGGGCCGCCGAAGACAACGAGGAAGACCGTCCGGTCACCGCCACCGTCGGCGGCCGCCTGCACCTGGATTTCGCCGATTTCGACAACGACGGCCGCGGCACGCCGAACAAGGACGACACCGAGATCCGCCGCGCCTGGCTGGACGTGTCGGGCAGGTTCTTCGTGCTGGACTACAAGCTGGAAGCCGATTTTTCCGGCGACCGGGTCGAGGCCAAGGACGTGTTCGTCAGCCGCAGCTTCGGCGATGCGGGCAAGCTCACCGTGGGCCAGTTCAAGCAGTACTTCTCGCTCGATGACCGCACCAGTTCCAACTACGGCACCTTCCTGGAGCGCGGCAACGCCGGCACCACGCTGGCGCCGCTGTACCGCCTCGGCGCCTCGTGGCAGGCCGCCCATGGCGACATGACCTGGGCCGCCAGCGCCTACAGCCTCGAAAGCATCGACGCCTGGCAGGTCAAGGGCCGTGCCGCCGGTGGCCGCGCGACCTGGGCACCGGGTGCCACCGCCGGCGACGTGCTGCACCTGGGCCTGTCGCTGGCGCATGAGCGCTACGACACCCCCGGCGCCAATGGCGTGCCGGGGCTGAAGATCCGGCCCCGCCCCGCCGGCCACCTGTCCGACAACAGCCGGCTGACCCTGGTCGACTTCTCGGCCGGGCGCGACACCGACGTCAACAAGTGGTCGCTGGAATACGCGCAGGTACGCGGACCGCTGTCCTGGCAGGGCGAGTTCAGCGGCGCGACCTTCGACGACGGCAGCCAGCGCGGCAAGGTGCTGGCCGGCTACGGCCTGGTGAGCTGGTTCGTCACCGGCGAATCGCGGGTGTACGACCGCAAGACCGGCCGCTTCGGACGGGTCAAGGCGTTCCAGCACAAGGCCGGTGCGTTCGAACTGGCCCTGCGCTATGACCAGATGCGCGGCGACCAGCACCCGGTCGGCCAGCCGGACCTGCGCGATGCGCAGACCGCGGCCTGGACGCTGGGCGGCAACTGGTACATGCGCGAGAACCTGCGCTTCATGCTCAACCTGATCGAAAGCCGCAACCGCGACCGCCTCGCCAGCACCACCCTGGACCGCACCCGCGCGGTCACCGGCCGCCTGCAGTTCGATTTCTGACCCTTTTCCTCCGCCCTACCCCTCCTGGAGTCTGCAGATGATGCTGAGCATCCTCGGCTTTGGCATGGTCATTACATTCATGTACTTGATCATGAGCAAGCGGCTGTCGCCGCTGGTTGCCCTCATCACCATTCCGATCCTCTTCGCGTTGATCGGCGGCTTCGGCGCCGGCATCGACGAGATGATGCTGGAGGGCATCAAGAAGATCGCGCCTACCGGCGTGATGCTGATGTTCGCCATCCTCTACTTCGGGGTGATGATCGATGCCGGGCTGTTCGATCCGCTGGTGCGGATCATCCTGCGCTTCGTCAAGGGCGACCCGATGAAGATCGTGCTCGGCACCGCGATCCTGGCGATGCTGATCTCGCTCGACGGCGACGGTTCGACCACCTACATGATCACCGTGTCGGCGATGCTGCCGCTGTACCAGCGGCTGGGCATGAGCGCGTTGAACATGACCTGCGTAACCATCCTCGCCGGTGGCGTGATGAACCTGACCCCGTGGGGCGGCCCGACCGCGCGTGCAGCCGCCGCGCTGCACGTGGACCCGGCCGATGTGTTCGTGCCCCTGATCCCCTCGATGGTGATCGCCTGCGCCGGCGTGCTGCTGCTGGCCTGGTACCTGGGCCTGAAGGAGCGCCACCGCCTGGGCGTGGTAAGCCTGCCGCAGGGCGGCAGCTGGATGGACAACAGCGTGTCCGACGATGGCAATGCGCTGCCGACCGTGGAGGACGCCGAGGACGTGAAGCGGCCGAAGCTGCTGTGGGTGAACCTGGCGCTGACCATCGCGCTGATGACGGCGTTGATCCTGGGCGTGCTGCCGATGCCGGTGCTGTTCATGGTCGGCTTTGCGATCGCGCTGGTGATCAACTATCCCAACCTGGCCGAGCAGCGACGCCGCGTGGTGAACCATGCGGGCAACGTGCTGTCGGTGGTGGCGCTGATCTTCGCCGCGGGCATCTTCACCGGCATCCTCAACAACACCGGCATGGTGGAGGCGATGTCGCACAGCTTCCTGGCGATCATCCCGGACAGCTGGGGCCCCTACCTGGCGGTGATCACCGCGATCGCGTCGATGCCGTTCACCTTCTTCATGTCCAACGACGCGTTCTACTTCGGCGTCCTGCCGATCCTGTCCGAAGCGGCCGGCAACTACGGCATCACGCCGGTGGAAATGGCCCGCGCGTCGCTGGCGGGGCAGCCGGTGCACCTACTCAGCCCGCTGGTGCCCTCGACCTATCTGCTGGTGGGCCTGGCCAAGGTGGAGTTCGCCGACCACCAGAAGTTCACCCTGAAGTGGGCGATCGCCATCTCGCTGCTGTTGATGGTCGGTGGTCTGCTGTTCGGTCTGTATCCCATCGCGGCCTGATGGCCCGCGCCCTGATCCGGTTACCAAGGAGTCTCCAGCAATGACGCTTCGCATCGCTTACGTCACCAGCGGCATGGGCAGTGTTGGCACCGCCATCTGCCAGAAACTGGCGCGCAACGGCCACACGGTGGTTGCCGGTTGCGCCCCGAACTCGCCGCGCAAGGCCGGCTGGCTGCGCGAGCAGCGCGAGTTGGGTTTTGACTTCATCGCCTCTGAGGGCAATGCCGCGGACTGGTCATCGACGCTGGCGGCCTTTGCCAAGGTGAAGGCCGAGGTCGGCGAGATCGACGTGCTGGTCAACAATGCCGGCGGCAGTCGCGACGTGCTGTTCCGGCAGATGAGTCCGGACGACTGGAACGCGGTGATGGGCTCGAACCTGCATGCGTTGTTCAACATCACCAAGCAGGTGATCGACGGGATGACCGCACGCGGCTGGGGCCGGATCGTGAACATCGGTTCGGTGAGCGCCCACAAGGGCCAGATCGGCCAGGTCAATTTCGCCACGGCCAAGGCGGCGATGCACGGTTTCAGCCGGGCGTTGGCCAATGAGGTGGCCGCGCGCGGGGTAACGGTGAATACGATTTCGCCAGGTTATATCGCCAGCCAGTCGATCAGCAGTTTCCCGCCGGACGTGCTCGACCGGCTGGCCGGTTCGGTGCCGATCCGCCGCCTGGGCAAGCCGGAGGAAGTGGCGAGCCTGTGCGCGTGGCTGGCGTCGGATGATGCGGCCTACGTGACCGGTGCCGATTACGCGGTGAACGGTGGGTTGCACATGTTTTGACCCTGGCGCGTCCTGCTGTGACGCGTGACCTCCCCCACGAGGTGAGCCGCGGCGCTGCGAGGCGTTGCGGCTATTTTTTTGTGTCAGTGCAGAGCGCATGCCTGCGGGTGTCTGGGCCTGGGCGGGGGTGTGCAGCGTCGCGGGACACGCTGCAAGTACATCCCTGTAAGCTCGCGTGTGCCATCCATGGCACACGACGGTCCCGCGACGCTGCACACCCCCGCCCTGGACAATTGGCCGGCGGCCTTGGCTGGAACAGAACCGCGCAGAGCAACCAGCGGCGCGCAACGCGCCGCACTGCATCCCGCGTTCCTGTTGAAAACGCGCAAACTGTCAAGGGCGGGTACGGGTGGGTTGGCGGGACCGTCATGCGCCATGGATGGC
>NZ_DAMAGC010000078.1:0-19224 GCF_031995405.1 Stenotrophomonas sp.
GTTGGCGTTGGCGTTGGCCGCAGCAGTTGACGCTGGCCGCCAGCTGTTGGCCTCTTGCCTTGGCTGTTGCCTTTACCAACACACACCCCACAAACACCCCACACCCCCACCACCGGATAAACTGTCCGCCACTGTCACGCTGGTTGCACCATGTCCGACATTCTCAGCCGCACCCATGCCGTTGCCCTGGACGCCGCCGATCCCCTGCGCGCCATCCGCAGCGAATTCGTCTTCCCCCAGCACAACCATCGCGACCAGACCTACTTCGTCGGCAACTCGCTCGGCCTGCAACCGCGCGGCGCCCGTGCCGCCGTCCAGGACGTCATGGACAAATGGGCCAGCCTGGCCGTCGAAGGCCACTTCACCGGTGACACCCAGTGGCTGCGCTACCACCGCCTGGTCAGCGAACAGCTTGCCCGCATCGTCGGCGCGCTGCCCAGCGAAGTGATCGCCATGAACACCCTCAGCGTCAACCTCCACCTGATGATGGTCAGCTTCTACCGGCCCACCGCACAGCGCCCGGCCATCCTCATCGAAGCCGGCGCCTTCCCCACCGACCGCCACGCCGTCGAATCGCAGATCCGCTTCCACGGCTTCGACCCGGCCACCGACCTCATCGAAGTCCAGCCCGACGAACCCAACGGCACCATTTCCCTCCAGGCCATCGAACGCGCCATCGCCGAACACGGCCCGCGCCTGGCGCTGGTGCTGTGGCCGGGCGTCCAGTACCGCAGCGGCCAGGTGTTCGACCTGGACGCCATCACCCGCATGGCGCGCCTGCAGGGCGCCCGCATCGGCTTCGACCTGGCCCATTCGGTCGGCAACGTACCGCTGCAGCTGCACGACATCGCCCCGGATTTCGCCGTCTGGTGCCACTACAAGTATCTCAACGCCGGTCCCGGCGCGGTCGCCGGCTGCTTCGTCCACGAACGCCACCACCGCGACACCACCCTGCCCCGCTTCGCCGGCTGGTGGGGCCATGAGGAAGCCACCCGTTTCAAGATGGCCGCGCAGTTCGTGCCCACCGCCGGTGCCGAAGGCTGGCAGCTCAGCAACCCCCCGGTGCTGGGCCTGGCGCCGCTGCGCGCGGCCCTGGACGTGGTCGACAAGGCCGGCGGCATTGCCGCCCTCCGCGAGAAATCGCTGCGCCTGACCGGCCTGCTCGATGCCCTCGTGCGTGCGCGCCTGCCGCGCGTGCTCGAGGTGCTCACCCCCAGCGAACCCGAACGCCGTGGCTGCCAGCTCTCGCTGCGCGTCATCGGCGGGCGCGAGCGTGGTCGCAGCCTGTTCGAGTACCTGCAGACCGTAGGCGTGCTCGGCGACTGGCGCGAACCGGATGTCATCCGCATCTCGCCCACCCCGGCGTACAACCGTTACCAGGACCTGCACCACTTCATCGATGAAGTGGACGCCTGGGCCGGCCACTAAGCCGCGCCCCTTCCCCCTTGCGGACACCGACTTGATCGCTACCCCCTCCCGCTCGTTGAGCATCATCGGCGCCGGCCTGGCCGGCTCCCTGCTCGCCATCCTGCTGTCCCGCCAGGGCTGGCGGATCACCCTGTACGAACGCCGCGGCGACCCGCGCATCAGCGACTACGAGTCCGGCCGCTCGATCAACCTGGCCCTGGCCGAACGCGGCCGCAATGCGCTGCGCCAGGCCGGTGTCGAAGACGCGGTCATGGCCAAGGCGGTGATGATGCGCGGGCGCATGATCCACCCGCGCCAGGGCGATGCGCAGCTGCAGCGTTATGGCCGCGACGACAGCGAAGTGATCTGGTCCATCCACCGCAAGGACCTCAACATCACCCTGCTGCAGCTGGCCGAAGATGCCGGGGCGAGCGTGCACTTCCATCGCCGCCTGCACACCGTTGATTTCGACGCCGGCTACGCACGCTTCATCGACGACCGCGATGACCAGCCGCACGACATCCGCTTCGACACCCTGATCGGTGCCGACGGTGCCGGCTCGGCGCTGCGGGCGGCGATGAACCGCAAGCAGCCGCTGGACGAACGCATCGACTTCCTCGACCACTCCTACAAGGAGCTGGAGATCCCGCCAACCGCCGACGGTGGCTTCCGCATCGAGGCCAACGCCCTGCATATCTGGCCGCGCGGCCACTACATGTGCATCGCGCTGCCCAACGACGAAGGCACCTTCACCGTCACCCTGTTCCTGCCCAACAGGGGTGACCCGAGCTTTGCCACCACCACCACCGGGGCCGAAGCCGAAGCGCTGTTCGCGCGTGACTTCCCCGACGCACTGGCGCTGATCCCCAACCTGCGCCGCGACTGGGAAGAACATCCGCCCGGCCTGCTCGGCACGCTGCACCTGACCCACTGGCATCTGCAGGGCCGCGCGGTGCTGCTCGGCGATGCCGCCCATGCGATGGTGCCCTTCCACGGCCAGGGCATGAACTGCGCGTTCGAGGATTGCGTGGCGCTGGCCGGCCACCTGCTGGAACAGGATTCGCTGGCCGACGCCTTCGCCGCGTTTGAAGCCGATCGCAAGCCGAATGCCGAGGCCATCCAGCAGATGGCGCTGGAGAACTACCTGGAAATGCGCGACCGCGTCGCCGACCCGGCGTTCCTGCTGCAGCGTGAACTGGAACAGGCGCTGCAGGCGCGCTGGCCGACCCGTTTCGTGCCGCATTACACGATGGTGACCTTCCTGCACACGCCCTACGCGGTGGCGCTGGAGCGCACCGAACTGCAGCGACGCATCCTGGAAGACGCCACCGCCGGGCACGACAGCCTGGATCACATCGACTGGCACGCACTGGAGCGCCTCGTGCACGCGCAGCTGCCCGTACTGGAGGGCGCACACTGATGGCAGACAGCTTCCTGTTCTACGACCTGGAAACCTTCGGCCAGGACCCACGCCGCACCCGCGTCGCGCAGTTCGCCGCGATCCGTACCGACGCCGAGCTCAACATCATCGACGCGCCGGTCAGCTTCTACGTCAAGCCGGCCGACGACCTGCTGCCCTCGCCGGTAGCCACGCTGATCACCGGCATCACCCCGCAGCACGCGCTCGCCACCGGCGTGAGCGAGGCCGAGGCGTTCTCGCGCATCAACGACCTGATGGCGCGGCCGGGCACCTGCTCGCTGGGCTACAACACGCTGCGCTTCGATGATGAGTTCGTGCGCCACGGGCTGTTCCGCAATTTCTTCGATCCCTATGAGCGCGAGTGGCGCAACGGAAACTCGCGCTGGGATCTGCTGGACATGATGCGCCTGCTGCACGCGCTGCGCCCCGAAGGCATGGTCTGGCCGCAGCGCGAAGACGGTGCCACCTCGTTCAAGCTCGAACACCTGGCCACCGCCAACAACGTGCGCCAGGGCGATGCGCACGAAGCGCTGTCGGACGTGCATGCCACCATCGGCATGGCGCGCCTGTTCAAGCAGGCCCAGCCGCGCCTGTGGGACTACGCGCTGAAGCTGCGCGACAAGCGTTTTGTCGGCAGCCTGCTCGACGTCGATGCGATGCAGCCGGTGCTGCACATCTCGATGCGTTATCCCGCCCAGCGCATGTGCGCCGCGCCGGTGCTGCCGCTGGCGCGGCACCCCTACATCAGCAACCGCATCATCGTGTTCGACCTGGACGGCGACATCGACGCGCTGCTGGCGCTGCCCGCCGAGACCATCGCCGCGCGCCTGTACACGCGCACGGCGGACCTGGCCGAGGGCGAACAGCGCGTGCCGCTCAAGGAAGTGCACGTGAACAAGGTGCCGGCGCTGGTCGCCTGGAACCACCTGCGGGCCGCCGACCATGCACGCCTTGGCCTGGACGTGGCCGCGATCGAGGCCAAGGCCGCACGCCTGCGCGAACTCGCCCCGGCACTGGCCGAGAAGGTGCGGCAGGTATTCGGCGGCGAGCGCGTGTTGCCGCCGAGCGATGTCGATGCCTCCCTGTATGACGGCTTCCTTGCCGATGGCGACAAGGCACTGATGACCCGCATCCGCACCAGTCCACCGTCCGAACTGGCCAGCTTCGCCGAGCGCCTGCGCGATCCACGCATGCCCGAGCTGCTGTTCCGCTACCGGGCGCGCAATCATCTGCCCACCCTGGATGCGGCCGAGCGCACCCGCTGGAACGACTACCGTCGCCAGCGCCTGCTCGGCGATGCCGCACTGGGCGAGCAGAACCTGCCGCAGTTCCGGCAGCAGCTGGACGCGCTGGCCACCGAACATGCCACCGACCCCGGCAAGCTCGCGCTGCTGCAGCAGCTGCGCGACTGGGGCACCGACCTGGAGCAGAACCTGTGAGCAGCTATTTCAGCCCCAAGAGCTTCACCTTCCTGCGCGGCCTGGCCCGCCACAACGACAAGGCCTGGTTCAACGAGCACAAGCCGCAGTACGAAGAACATGTGCGCCAGCCGTTCCTACGGCTGATCGCCGACCTGCAGCCAGACCTGGCCGCAGTGAGCGAGCACTTCCGCGCCGATCCGCGGGGCGTCGGCGGCTCGCTGTTCCGCATCTATCGCGACGCGCGCTTCTCCAACGACAAGTCACCTTACAAGAGCTGGCAAGGCGCGCGCCTGTTCCATGAGCGCCGCAAGCAGGTGCCCGCGCCGTCGTTCTACATCCACCTGCAACCGGGGGAAAGTTTCGTCGGTGCCGGGCTGTGGCATCCCGAGCCGGCCACGCAGCGCAAGGTGCGGCATTTCATCGTCGACAACCCGGGCAGCTGGAAGGCCGCCGCGCACTCGCCGGTGCTGCGGAATAAGTTCGATTTCGAGCAGAGCGAAAAGCTGGTGCGCCCGCCGCGCGGCTTCGAGCCGGACTTCGAGTTCATCGACGATCTCAAGCACCGCAACTGGGTGTTCTGGCGCTCGCTGGACGACGCCACCATGACCGGGCCGCGCCTGCGCCAGACCATCGCCGCCGACCTGGTCACGCTGGGCCCGTTCGTGGACTACCTGTGCGCCGCGCTGGATCTTGAATTCTGAGCACGATGGCAGCCACTTTCCCCCTTCCGCGTCGTCCCCTGGGCCGCAGCGGCCTGCAGGTATCGCAGATCGCCCTGGGCTGCTCGGGGTTCTGGGGCAACCGTCGCTTCGCCGAAGCCGAGGCCGAACGCATCGTGCGGCGTGCGCTGGAACGCGGGGTCAACCTGTTCGACACCGGCCACAACTACTCGGCCTTCAACGCCGAACCGCGGTTGGGCCGCATCCTGCAACGCGCCTTCGCCAGCCATCCACGCGATGGCCTGGTGATCTCCAGCAAGGGCGGCACGCTGACCGGCCAGGCCGGGGTGAGCGGCGCCGAACAACGGGATTTTTCCCCGGAGGCGATCGAGCGCAGCTGCGCCGCTTCGCTGCGCAACCTGCAGTGCGATCACCTGGATATCTTCCAGCTGCACGGCATCGGCCTGGAGCAGATCAACGATGAACTGCTCGGCGCACTGGCGCGCATGCGTCGCAACGGCATGTTCCGCCTGCTCGGCATCAATACCCACACCGGCGCGACGATGCAGCATCTGGTCGACCACCCGACGCTGTTCGATGTCGCGCTGATCGACTACAACGCGCTGCAGCAGGACCGCGAGCCGCTGATCACGGCCATGCACGATGCCGGCATCGGCGTGCTGGCCGGCACCGTATTGGCACAAGGCCACCTGCTGCCCGCCCGCCCCCGCGTGCCGCGCCTGGCCGATGCGTGGTACCTGGCGCGCGCCTGGCTGAAGCCTTCCAGCCGCCAGTTGATGCGCAGCGCACGCGGCATGCAGCGCGCGGTCGCCGCAGTGCACTCGCAGACCCCCGCGCAGACTGCCTTCGCCTATGTCCTGCAGCATCCTGGCATCGCCAGCGGCGTCCTCGGCACCACCCGGGTGCGCAATCTGGAGCAGATCCTTGACACCCGCGTGGACGCGCTGCAGCCGGACGAACGCGCGCGCCTGGTCGCCGCGTTCCTGCGCGGCGGGCGCTCACCCAGCCAGTAGCGTTCACACCGACTGACACGCACTGCGGCAAGCTCGGCGCAATGCCTTGCGAAGATGCGTGACGAATGAAGAAACTGCCCTGGTTGCTGCTCGCCCTGCTGCTGTTGCTCGCAGGCGTCCTGTTCAGCGGCCCGTACCTGACCGTGCGCGGACTGGCCCAGGCCATCGAGGCCCGCGACACCGCCAAACTCGACCGCTACGTCGACTTCCCGATGCTGCGCGCCAACCTGCGCGCGCAGCTCAATGACTACGTGGTCCGTCGCGCCGGGCCGGAGGTGCAGTCCAACCTGCTCGGCGCGCTGCTGCTCTCGGCGAGTGAGACGCTCACCGGCACCGCCGTGGATGCGATGGTGACCCCGGCCGGGATCGGCGCGCTGATGGAAGGCCACACCCTGTGGAAACGCGCCAGCAACGACCTGGAAAGCAACGACACCTACGCAGCGCCGCGCAAGCCACGTCCGCTGCAGGGAGCCGAGCACCATTTCGAATCCCTGTCGCGCTTCACCGCCACCACCCATACCGCGCAGGGTGAGCCGGTGGTGTTCGTGCTGCAGCGGTCGGGCCTGCGCTGGAAGCTGGTGGACATCCGCCTGCCGCTGGGCCAGGCCGAGCCCACACCGCCGATGGTGTTGCCGATCCGTTAGCCACCCACCGTGGGTGGGTACGCCGCGCGCCGATCAGCCGTCGTTGGCCACGCCATGCGGCACGTGCCCGGCCGCCACGCTCTGGTGCTGGCGGGCGCTGTCGATGTTGTGCTGCGAATCGTCGAAGAAGATGTCCGCGCCGAACGCTTCCAGGAACGGCACCTTGTGGCGGCCGCCCAGGAACAGCGCCTCATCCAGGCGCACGCCCCACTCGCGCAGGGTGCGGATCACCCGCTCATGCGCCGGCGCCGAACGCGCAGTGACCAGCGCGGTACGGATCGGCGCATCCTCGCCGGACGGGAACACCGCCTGCAGCGTGTGCAGCGCCGAAAGGAAATTGCGGAACGGGCCGCCACTGAGCGGCTCGCGCGCGTTCTCGCGTTCGTGCCGGCCAAAGGCTTCCACGCCCTGCTCACGTGAGATGCGCTCGCTCTCATCGCCGAAGATCACCGCGTCGCCATCGAAAGCGATGCGCAGCTGGCCCAGCGGACGCCCCATGTCCACCTGCTCGGCCGCGGCGATGGTCTCGCCCGGCGGCTTGGGCAGGATGGTGGCGGCAGCGATACCGTGCAGCAGCGCGCGTCGCACCGATTCGGGATTGGCCGACAGGAACAGATCGGTGCCGAACGGCTTCACGTACGGCCAGGTCGGTTCGCCGGCGGTGAACGTGGCGCGGACGATGCCCAGGCCGTAGTGCTGGATCGAGTTGAAGATGCGCAGGCCGGTGTCGGCCGAATTGCGCGAAAGCAGGATCACTTCCACCCGCGGCGACTCCGGCGACTGGCCCTGGTTGAGCGCCAGCAGCTTGCGCACCACCGGGAATGCCACGCCCGGGCGCAGCACGTCATCCTCGTGCTTGCGCTGGTACTCGGCGTAGGCGTCCACGCCTTCGGCCTCGAACAGCGCGTGGCCTTCTTCCAGGTCGAACAGCGCGCGCGAGGTCACCGCGACGGTCAGCAGACGGGGGGTGTTGTCGCCCATGGCACTCAGCAATCCAATGCGGCCGCAGCGGCCGGCCAGCCATTGTCCCACAGTGCGTGGCCGCCACGGCCAGCCCTGCTCAGAACATGAACTGTTCGCTGAGGATGCGGTCTTCCAGGTTGTGCTCCTGATCGAACAACAAGGTCACCCGGCGCTCGCGCGACTCGCGGATGGTCACCTCGACCACGTCGCGGGTCTCGTGCGAATCGGCAGTGACGCTGACCGGACGCTTGTACGGGTCCAGCACGCGGAAGCGGACTTCGGTGTCGGCCTTGAGGATCGCCCCGCGCCAGCGACGTGGGCGGTACGGGGCCAGCGGGGTCAGCGCGATGGTGTGCGAGCCCAGCGGCAGGATCGGGCCGTGCGCAGAGTAGTTGTAGGCGGTGCTGCCGGCCGGCGTGGCCACCAGTACCCCGTCACCGATCAGCTCGGCCACGCGCTCCTGCCCGTTGAGGTCCACGCCGATGTGCGCCGCCTGGCGGGTCTGGCGCAGCAGCGAGACGTCGTTGTAGGCCAGCGACCCGGTGGTGGTGCCCGACTCGGTCAGTGCCAGCATCTCCAGCGGCCGCAGGTGCGCCGGCTCGGCCGCGTCCAGCCGTGCCGGCAGGTCGTCGTCACGGAACTGGTTCATCAAGAACCCCACCGTGCCCAGCTTCATGCCGAACACCGGCTTGCCCAGCGCCGCGTAGCGATGCAGGGTCTGCAGCATGAAGCCGTCGCCGCCCAGCGGGCACAGCACATCGGCCTGCTCGGGCGCGCACGCACCATAACGGGCCAGCATCGCGGCCAGGGCCTGCTGTGCAGCTTCGGTGTTGCTGGCCAGGAAGGCGATACGGGGGGTGTCGCTCATCGGTGGATCCGGGTGGGGTATGCCAACAAGAGCATACCCGGTCGTACCGGCCGCGGGCCGCTTCTACGCACCGCAGACAGGGACCGTGCGATTGCCGGCCAGCGGCCGGCGCGAGCGGAAACGAAAACAGCCCCGCGATTGCGGGGCCGTTTCCTTTTCATGCCACCGGGCAGCGCCCGGCGCTACCGCTTACGCACCATGCGCGGCCAGCTGGCCCAGACGCTGCACCGCGACCGACACGGTCGGGTAGTCCAGCGTCTTCTGCTCGGCCAGTTCGGCCAGCATCGACAGCGTGAAGCGCAGGCTGCTGTCGTCGCGGCCGATCCAGGCGGCAACCTTGGCTTCGGCGCTGGACCCCTTCATCGACAGCACCTGGGCAGCCAGGTTGCGGTGATGGGCGGCCAGCTCGTCGCGCAGCACGCCACGGGCCACGGCGTGCCAGCGGCCGTTGACCTCCAGCGCGTCGATCTGCTCGAACAGCCACGGCAGCTGCAACGCGTCGCCCAGGCGGAAGTGGACCTTGGAGACGTCCACCGGCTTGAGCTTGCGGGTACGGGCCAGTTCGATGATGTCGAACGCCGGTTCAAGGAACTGCAGCTCGGACAACTGCTGCGCCAGGGCCGGCGGCAGGCCCTTCTCCTTCCACTCGGCCACGCTGGCCTCGTAGGACGGACGCTGCGAATCGGGCAGCACGCCGGAGGCGACGCGGATGTCGTTGAAGGCTGCCTGGTAGCGGTTCACCGCCTCGGTGATGCCGGGCATGGCACCCGGGCGCGACAGCAGCCAGCGCACGAACGAACGCTGCAGCTTCCAGATCACTTCCAGCGCGTCGATCTGCACCGACTCCGGCAGCGTACCGTCGAGGGCGTCGATCTGTGCCCACAGGGCGCGCGCGTCCAGCGTTTCACGGCTGATCGTGTACGCCTTGGCGACCTCGGCCACGGTGCGGCCGGTGTCTTCCTGCATGCGCATCAGGAAGGTGGCGCCCATGCGGTTGATGGTCTGGTTGGTCACGGCCGTGGCGATGATTTCGCGCTTCAGGCGGTGACGCTCCATCGCATCGGCGTACTTCTTCTGCAGCGGCGTGGGGAAGTAACGCTGCAGCTCCTTGGACAGGTACGGATCTTCCGGGATGTCCGATTCCAGCAGCTGCTGGAAGGCCACCAGCTTGGAATAGGACAGCAGCACCGACAGCTCCGGACGGGTCAGGCCCTGGCCACGTGCCTTGCGCGCGGACAGCTCGGCGTCGGAGGGCAGGAACTCGATCTGGCGATCGAGCAGGCCCTGCTGCTCCAGCGTCCGGATGAAGTGCTGCTTGGAGCCCAGGCGCTTGACCGCCATCCGTTCCATCAGGCTCAAGGCCTGGTTCTGGCGGTAGTTGTCATTGAGCACCAGCGCGGCCACTTCGTCGGTCATCGAGGCCAGCAGCTTGTTGCGCTGTTCGACGGTCAACTTCTTGGCCCGCACCACATCGTTGAGCAGGATCTTGATGTTGACTTCGTGGTCGGAGGTATCCACACCGGCCGAGTTGTCGATGAAGTCGGTGTTGAGCAGCACGCCGGCCTGCGCCGCTTCGATGCGGCCCAGCTGGGTCATGCCCAGGTTGCCGCCCTCGCCCACCACCTTGCAACGCAGCTCGCCACCGTTGACGCGCAGCGCGTTGTTGGCGCGGTCGCCGACATCGCTGTGCTGCTCGGTCGACGCCTTGACGTAGGTGCCGATGCCGCCATTCCACAGCAGGTCCACCGGAGCCTTGAGGATGGCGCTCATCAGGTCGTTGGGCGACATCGCCTTGACGTTGTCTTCCAGGCCCAGCGCCTCACGTACCTGCGGGGTAATCTCGATGGACTTCAACGAGCGCGGGAAGATGCCACCGCCCTTGCTGATCAGCTTGGCGTCGTAGTCGGCCCAGCTGGAGCGCGGCACGGTGAACAGGCGCTCGCGTTCGACAAACGTGCTGGCCGCATCCGGATTCGGGTCCAGGAAGATGTGGCGGTGATCGAACGCGGCAACCAGGCGGATATGGCGCGACAGCAGCATGCCGTTGCCGAACACGTCGCCGGACATGTCGCCGACACCCACGGTGGTGAAGTCCTGGCTCTGGCTGTCACGGCCCAGGGCACGGAAGTGGCGCTTGACCGATTCCCACGCACCGCGTGCGGTGATGCCCATGCCCTTGTGGTCGTAACCGACCGAACCACCGGAGGCGAACGCATCGCCCATCCAGAAGCCGTGCGCGATGGCCAGGCCGTTGGCGATGTCGGAGAAGGTCGCGGTGCCCTTGTCGGCGGCCACCACCAGGTACGGGTCGTCCATGTCATGGTGAACCACGTCCACCGGCGGCACGATCTTGTTGTTGACGATGTTGTCGGTGATGTCCAGCAGGCCCTGGATGAACAGCTTGTAGCAGGCCACGCCGTTGGCGAACACCGCATCGCGGTCGCCGTTCACCGGCGGCATCTTGGCGAAGAAGCCGCCCTTGGCGCCGACCGGCACAATGACCGTGTTCTTGACCATCTGCGCCTTGACCAGGCCCAGCACTTCGGTACGGAAGTCTTCGCGACGGTCCGACCAGCGCAGGCCGCCACGGGCCACGGCACCGAAGCGCAGGTGGGTGCCTTCCACGCGCGGGCCATACACGAAGATTTCGCGGTACGGGCGCGGCTTGGGCAGGTCCGGCACCAGCGCCGAATCGAACTTGAAGCTGATGACGTGGCCCGGACGGCCTTCCGCATCGGTCTGGTAGTAGCTGGTACGCAGGGTCGCATCGATCACGCCCATGAAGCTGCGCAGGATGCGGTCTTCATCCAGGCTGGACACGCGGTCCATCAGCTTCAGCAGCGCATCGCGCGCGGCATCCATCTGCGCGGCACGGTCGCCCTTGCGCGCATCGACCACGGTCTTGAGCACCTTCAGGGTGGCCTCGTCGCCGCCGGCAAGCACGGTCAGGTGTGCACGCAGCTGGGCCTGGCCCTCGGCGATGGCGTCCTTGCTTTCGTGGCCGGTAGCCGGATCGAAGCGGGCTTCGAAGAGTTCCACCAGCAGGCGCGCCAGCAGCGGGTAACGGGTGAAGGTCCCTTCCACGTAGGCCTGCGAGAACGGCACGCCGGTCTGCAGCAGGTACTTGCAGTAGCCACGCAGCATCGCGACCTGGCGCCAATGCAGGCCAGCGGCGAGCACGAGGCGGTTGAAGCCGTCGTTTTCGGCATCGCCGTGCCACACGCGGGCGAAGGTCTCGCCGAAGGCGGCATCCACGCTCGGTGCATCGATCGCACCGGCCACCGATTCCACTTCGAAGTCCTGCACGTACACCGGGGCGTTGTCGACCGTCAGCCGGTACGGTCGCTCGGCGATCACGCGCAGGCCCATGTTTTCCATCATCGGCAGCGCGTCCGACAGCGGAATGTCGTCCAGCTGGCGATACAGCTTCAGGCGCAGGCCTTCGCCACCTTCGCGCTGCACGGCCTGCAAGCTCAGGCGCAGGTCGTCCGGGCCGGTCAGCGCGTCGAGCTGGCTGACGTCGTTGGCGGCGATCTCGGTGCTGGAGTCTTCGATGTAGCCGGCCGGCAGTGCCTTGCCGATGCGGGCGGCAATGCGCAGGCCTTCGCTTTCACCGTGGCGGGCCACCAGTGCCTCACGCAGGTCGTCCTGCCAGTTGCGCAGCACCTGGGCAAGCTTCTGCTCCAGTTCGCTGGTGTCCACTTCCAGGGTCTGGCCAGCCTTCGGGCGCACGATCAGGTGCACCTGGGCAAGCGGGGATTCGCCCAGGACCACCGAGCTGTCCACGTATTCGCCCTGCAGGGCGTCCTTGAGCATGGCTTCGATGCGCAGGCGCACATCGGTGTTGAAGCGTTCGCGCGGCAGGTAGACCAGCGCGGAGATGAAGCGGCTGTACTTGTCGCGACGCAGGAACAGGCGGCTGCGCACGCGCTCCTGCAGGCCCAGCACGCCCATGGCGGTGCGGAAGAGTTCGTCTTCGCTGGACTGGAAGAGTTCTTCGCGCGGCAGGGTTTCCAGGATGTGGCGCAGGGCCTTGCCGCTGTGGCTGCTGGGGGCCAGGCCGGACTGGCTCATCACGTATTCGTGGCGCTGGCGCACCAGCGGGATTTCCCACGGGCGGCGGTTGTAGGCACTGGAGGTGAACAGGCCCAGGAAGCGCTGCTCACCGATGATCTTGCCCTTGGCGTCGAATTCCAGCACGCCGATGTAGTCCATGTAACCGGCGCGATGCACGCGCGAACGGGCATTGGTCTTGGTCAGGATCAGCGCGTCCTTCAACCCGGTGGTGGCGTTGAGGCCCTGCGCGGCCAGGGTTTTGACCGGACGGGCGGCGGACTTGTCCTTGCCGCGCATCAGGCCCAGGCCGGTGGCGTTGAGCGGTGCCAGCACGTCTTCCTTGCCCTGCTTCTCCACGCGGTATTCGCGGTAGCCGAAGAAGGTGAAGTGGTTGTCGGCGGCCCAGCGCAGGAATTCCTGCGCTTCGGCACGCGAAGCGGCGTCGATCGGCAGCTGGCGGGTACCCAGGTCGTCGGCGAGGCTCTTGGCCTTGCTGCGCATGGCATCCCAATCGCTGACGATGGCACGCACCTCATCCAGCGCCTTGGTGATCGCCTGCTCGACGTCGCCCATGCCCTCGGCCGGCTGGCGGTCGATTTCCAGCAGCATCACCGATTCGGGATTGCCCTCGCCCACGCCGGACAGCTTGCCGGCCTTGTCGCGGCCGAAGCGGATCACCGGGTGGCCCAGCACATGCACGCCGATGCCATGCTCGGCCAGCGACATCGTCACCGTGTCGACCAGGAAGGGCATGTCGTCATTGACGATCTGCAGCACGGTATGCGGCGATTCCCACCCGTTCGCCTTCAGGCTCGGGTTGAACACGCGTACGTTGGCCTTGCCAGGCTTGCGCACACGCGCGAACTCCAGCGTGTCGGCGGCAAGCGCGGCCCACTCTTCGGCGGTGTGGTGCGGGAACTCGTCCGCCTCCATGCGCTTGTAGAAGTCGGCGGCGAACGCCACTGCCTCGGCCTGCCCGGCGGACGGGTAGCGCTTGCGCAAGGCCGTGTACACCGGCTCCAGCGAGAAGCCCACTGGCGAAACAGTCTGCGTATCGGCTGGTTTGGATTTGTTTTTCACGGTCTTGGCTGCTGGTTTTTGCGGTTTCATGGCAGAGCGGTGCGTGTTGCTCAGTTGGGAAAATGAAATTGTAGGCCTACCGCACAAAAATACCTTGCTGCAGGACGGAATAAGGCAATTCGGGTTGGGTGGCGTTTACGTCTCGCACATCGGCATGCACGTCAATTCGCACGAGTACGGATGACAGCGTGAGAGTTCTACGCTACGCAGCATCGGCCGAATCTGTGGCAACTTGACGATGGGTATCAAAAGCAGCCAAAACACAAGGCTTCTCCAATTCTGAACTGGACGGTATAGTCCATCGCGTGAATCCCCCCCACCCCGCCGCCAGCTGCCTGGATGCGCGCGACCAGCGCGTGTTCGATGCTGTGCGTGATCTGTTCGCCACCCAGGGCATGCAGATCAGCATGGAGGCGGTGGCGCAGCAGGCCGGGTGTTCCAAGCAGACGCTTTACAGCCGCTATGGCAGCAAGCAGGAACTGCTGCGCCGGGTGATGCAGCGGCACGTGAGCCGTGCCACCGCCGGGCTGCGCAGTCTGGACCAGGGTGACCTGCGCGGCAGCCTGCTGCAGTTCGCCAGCGACTACCTCGAACACTGCAACCAGCCACACGTGGCCCAGGCCCGGCGCCTGATCGCGGCCGACTCCGGCCAGTTCCCCCAGGAAGCCCGCGCGTTGTACCGCGATGGCGCCGGGGCGCTGGTTCTTCACGTCGCTGAATGGCTCGAGACGCGCATGGCCATGGGCCAGCTCGGGCATGACGACCCGCACTTCATGGCTGAACTGCTATTGAGCATGATCGCCGGATTGGATTTCGAGAAACAGCGCTTCCATACCCCCCACCGGGACGACGCCGCCACGCGCCACCGCTGGGCAGAATTCTCCGTTGACAGCTTCCTGCGCGCGTTCGCCACGCCGGAAACCGCCGCGGCTCCGCATTCAAACCAACACCGGAGTTTTTCCTGATGATCGCCCCACTCCGCACCCTTGCCCTGACGTGCGCAGTTGCTGTTGCACTGACCGCCTGCAAGAAGCCAGAGCAGCAGACGCCCCCGCCGCCGGAAGTGGGCGTGATCGAAGCCAAGCCGCAGACCCTGCCGCTGCAGCGTGAGCTGGTCGGCCGCCTGTCGCCCTTCCGCAGCGCCGATGTGCGCGCCCGCGTACCGGGCGTGCTGCTCAAGCGCGTCTATCAGGAAGGTGCCGACGTCAAGCAGGGCCAGGTCCTGTTCCTGATCGATCCGGCGCCGCTGCAGGCCTCGTTGAACGCCTCCCAGGCCGAGCTGGCCTCGGCCCAGGCCAGCTATGCCAACGCCAAGGCCGCTGCCAACCGCGCCCGCTCGCTGGTCCCGCAGCAGTATGTGTCCAAGTCCGACCTGGACGCCGCCGAGGCCACCGAACGCACCGCCGCCGCGGCCGTGCAGCAGGCCCAGGCCGCCCTGACCAGCGCGAAGATCAACCTCGGCTACGCCGAAGTGACCTCGCCGATCAGCGGCCGCGCCGGCAAGCAGCAGGTCACCGAAGGCGCACTGGTGGGCCAGGGCGATGTGACCCTGCTGACCACCGTTGACCAGCTCGATCCGCTGTACGTGAACTTCTCGATGAGCGTGGACGAGCTGACCCAGATGCGCGCTGCACAGGCCAAGGGCCAGCTGGCGTTGAGCGGTGACGGCAAGTCCACCGTGCAGGTCAAGCTGTCCGACGGCACCGTCTACGACCAGCCGGGCACGCTGGACTTCTCCTCGACCACCGTCGACCCGGCCACCGGCGCGGTGTCGCTGCGCGCGGTCCTGCCCAATCCGCAGCAGATCCTGCTGCCGGGCGCCTTCGTCAGCTTCCAGGCGACCCTGGGCGAGCGCAACAACGCCTACCTGGTGCCGCTGCAGGCGCTGCAGCGCGACACCACCGGCGGTTACGTGCTGGTGGTCGGGAAGGATGGCAAGGTTGCCCGCAAGAACGTCAAGAGCGAAGGCCAGCAGGGCAGCAACTGGCTGGTCAGCGGCGGTCTTGAAGCCGGCGACCAGGTGATCGTGGCCGGTGTGCAGAAGGTCAAGGAAGGCGCGCCGGCCAAGGCCGCCCCCTGGAATCCGAACGCCGCCAACGCCAATGGCCAGGCCCCGGCGGGCGCAGCGCCGGCAGGGGCGGCTCCGGCCGCCGCCGCCAAGCCTGATGCCGCCGCCCCGGCCGATGCCGCTGCCGAAAAGTCCGACGCCGCTCCGGCTGCCGAACCGAACAAGCAATAACGGGAATCATCCGTCATGCCTAAATTTTTCATTGAACACCCGGTCTTCGCCTGGGTGGTCGCGATCCTGATCTCGCTTGCGGGCGTGATCTCGATCCTTGGCCTGGGCGTGGAGTCCTATCCAAGCATCGCACCGCCCCAGGTGACGGTGAGCGCCACCTACCCCGGCGCCAGTGCCGACACCGCCGAAAAGTCGGTCACCCAGGTGATCGAGCAGCAGCTGACCGGTATCGATCACCTGCTGTACTTCAGCTCCTCCTCGGCCTCCAACGGCCGCGTCACCATCACCCTGACCTTCGAGACCGGTACCGATCCGGACATCGCCCAGGTCCAGGTGCAGAACAAGGTGTCGCTGGCGACCCCCCGCCTGCCCACCGAAGTGACCCAGCAGGGCGTGGTGGTGGCCAAGGCCAACGCCGGCTTCCTGATGGTGGTTGCGCTGCAGTCCGACAATCCCTCGATCAACCGGGACGCGCTCAACGACATCGTCGGTTCGCGCGTGCTCGACCAGATCTCGCGCATCCCCGGCGTCGGCAGCACCCAGCAGTTCGGCTCCGAGTACGCCATGAACATCTGGCTCAACCCGGAGAAGATGCAGGGTTACGGCCTGTCGGCCAGCCAGGTGCTGGCCGCGATCAAGGACCAGAACGTGCAGTTCGCGGCCGGTTCGCTGGGTTCGGATCCGTCTCCGGAAGGCCACTACTTCACCGCCACGGTCTCGGCCGAAGGTCGCTTCAGCTCGCCGCAGGAGTTCGAGAACATCATCCTGCGCGCCAACGCCGACGGTTCGCGCGTGCTGCTCAAGGACATCGCCCGCATCGCCTTCGGTGCCAACAACTACGGCTTTGACACCCAGTACAACGGCAAGCCGACCGGTGCCTTCGCGATCCAGCTGCTGCCGGGCGCCAACGCCCTGAACGTGGCCAATTCGGTCACCGCCAAGATGGACGAACTGGCCCCGAGCTTCCCGGCCGGTGTGAGCTGGTTCTCGCCGTACGACAGCACCACCTTCGTCAAGATCTCGATCGAGGAAGTGGTCAAGACCCTGATCGAAGCGGTCGCGCTGGTGTTCCTGGTGATGCTGATCTTCCTGCAGAACTTCCGCGCCACGCTGATCCCCACCCTGGTCATCCCGGTCGCGCTGCTCGGCACGTTCCTGGGCATGAGCATCATCGGCTTCACCATCAACCAGCTGACCCTGTTTGCGATGGTGCTGGCGATCGGCATCGTGGTCGATGACGCGATCGTGGTCATCGAGAACGTCGAACGCATCATGACCGAGGAGAAGCTGCCGCCCAAGGCCGCCACCCAGAAGGCCATGACCCAGATCACCGGCGCGGTGGTGGCCATCACCGTGGTGCTGGCGGCGGTGTTCATTCCTTCGGCCCTGCAGGGCGGTGCGGCCGGTGAAATCTACAAGCAGTTCGCGCTGACCATCGCCATCGCCATGGCGTTCTCGGCGTTCCTGGCGCTGGGCTTCACTCCGGCGCTGTGCGCGACCTTCCTCAAGCCGACGCACAACGACAACCCGAACATCGTCTACCGCACCTTCAACAAGTACTACGACAAGGTCAGCAACACCTACGTGGGCCACATCACCTCGGCGGTGAAGCATGCCCCGCGCTGGATGATCCTGTTCGTGGTGCTCACCGCGCTGTGCGGTTTCCTGTTCACGCGCATGCCGGGCAGCTTCCTGCCCGAGGAAGACCAGGGCTATGCGCTGGCGATCGTGCAGCTGCCGCCGGGCTCGACCAAGTCGCAGACCAACGCGGCCTTCGCGCAAATGCGTGGGGTGCTGGAGAAGCAGGATGGCTTCGAGGGCATGCTGCAGGTGGCCGGTTTCAGCTTCGTCGGTTCCGGCGAAAACGTCGGCATGGGCTTCATCCGGCTCAAGCCGTGGGCCGACCGCGACATCACCGTGCCCGAGTTCATCAACAACATGAACGGCGCGTTCTACGGCATCAAGGAAGCACAGATCTTCGTGGTCAACCTGCCCACCGTGCAGGGCCTGGGCCAGTTCGGCGGCTTCGACATGTGGCTGCAGGACCGTGGCGGCGTCGGCTATGACCAGCTGACGCAGGCGCGCAACATCCTGCTCGGCAAGGCCGCGCAGGAAAGCGACCTGCTGACCGGCGTGCGTCCCAACGGCCTGGAAAACGCGCCGCAGCTGCAGTTGCACGTGGACCGCGTGCAGGCGCAGACGATGGGCCTGTCGGTGTCGGACGTGTACAGCACCATCCAGCTGATGCTGGCCCCGGTGTACGTCAACGACTTCTTCTATGAAGGCCGCATCAAGCGGGTGACCCTGCAGGCCGATGGCCCGTACCGCACCGGCGCGGAGTCGCTCAACAGCTTCTACACGCCGAGTTCGTTGCAGACCAATGCCGATGGCACCCAGGCGATGATTCCACTGAGCACCGTGGTGAAGTCCGAGTGGGTGTCCGCGCCGCCGTCGCTGAGCCGCTACAACGGTTATTCGGCGGTCAACATCGTCGGTTCGCAGGCACCGGGGCGCAGCTCGGGTGAAGCGATGCAGGCGATGGAGCGGATCGTCAGCGACGACCTGCCGGCCGGCTTCGGCTACGACTGGTCGGGTATGTCCTACCAGGAAATCCTGGCGGGCAACGCGGCCACCCTGCTGCTGGTGCTGTCCATCGTGGTGGTGTTCCTGTGCCTGGCCGCGCTGTATGAAAGCTGGTCCATCCCGGTGGCGGTGCTGCTGGTGGTGCCGCTGGGCGTGCTCGGTGCGCTGGCGTTCTCGCTGGCACGCGGCCTGCCCAACGATCTGTACTTCAAGATCGGCCTGATCACGGTGATCGGTCTGGCGGCCAAGAACGCGATCCTGATCGTGGAGTTCGCGGTGGAGCAGCGGGCCGCGGGCAAGAACCTGCGCGAGGCGACCATCGAAGCCTCCCGGCTGCGTTTCCGCCCGATCCTGATGACCTCCTTCGCCTTCATCATGGGTGTGGTGCCGATGGCCCTGTCCACCGGTGCCGGCGCCAACGCCCGTCACGCCATCGGTACTGGCGTGATCGGCGGCATGGTGTTTGCCACCTTCCTGGGCCTGCTGATGATTCCGGTGTTCTTCATCGTGGTCCGCCGCATGCTGGGCGACAAGCTGGACGAACCGTCCAAGGAGTTCCTGGAACGCCAGGGCGAAGCCAACACGGCGCACCGTCCGGATCGTTGATCCGGGCACTACGCTGCTGAAATGAAAAGCCCCGGCTCGCGCCGGGGCTTTTTTTTGGGTCTTTTCCCATCTGAGGGAGCGTCTTTTTGCAAGGGCCCTCGCAGAGTGAACACGACGCTGTTGCGAGTGGGACGGGTAGTGTCGACGGCGTGGGTGGATCGGGCTGTGTCTCCGCTTGGCCTGTCGCGCGCGTGAGGGCCCCATAGCGGCCGGTAGGCCCCTGGCGCAAATGTCCCCCGGCCTG
>NZ_DAMAGC010000079.1:0-8365 GCF_031995405.1 Stenotrophomonas sp.
GAAACACCGCACGACCGCAATGCGCGGGAGGCACCCGCAGCGTGGATTTACTGCGCCAGGTAGCCACCGTCGATGGCGTAATAGGTGCCGGTGGCAAACGACGCGTCATCGCTGGCCAGCCACGCCACCAATGCGGCAACCTCGTCCGGCGTGCCCAGGCGGCCCAGCGCGTGTTTGCCTTCCAGCGCCTGCTTCACCTTGGGGTCCATCTTGTCCAGCAGTGGCGTGGCGATGAAACCCGGGCCTACCGCGTTGACGCGGATGCTGTCCTTGGCATGCTCCCACGCAGCGGTCTGGGTCAGCCCCACCACGCCGTGCTTGGCGGCAACGTAAGCGGCCGAATTGTTGAATCCGACCTGGCCCAGGATCGAGGCCATGTTGATGATGCTGCCGCCCTTGCCGCTGCTGCGCATCGCCTGGATCTGCGCGCGCTGGCACAGGAACACGCTGGTCAGGTTGACGTCGATGACCCGCTTCCAGCCGTCCACCGGATAGTCGCCGCTGGTGGCCGACGGCCCGCCGATGCCGGCATTGTTGACCGCGATATCCAGCCCACCCAGTTCCTGCACGGTGCGCTGCACCGCCGCGTCCACCGCCTTTTCATCGGTCACATCCAGCGCGATGCCGATCGCCTTGATGCCCTTGTTGCGCAGCGCTTCGGCGGTCTTCTGCACCGCATCCTCCTTCAGGTCCCACACCGCCACCGCCGCGCCGGATGCGGCGAGCAGTTCGGCTGCCGCCAGGCCGATGCCGGACACGCCACCGGTCACGATCGCCACCTTGCCCTTGAGCTGATAATCAATCATCGCGTTGTACCTCTGGTTGGAAGATGTGGCAGGCATGGCCTGCATACGCCATCACGGTACGCCTCGATGGCGTTACAGAACGTGCACATCGGGGCCCGCAACAATGCTTCCCATCGCTGCAACGCACCGCCCCCTATGCTGGCGGTCGTACGTCCACATCTCATCCATCTACGCTGCACTTGTGCGGCGCCCTCCTCCCCCAAGGTATGCACATGACATCTCCCAGCGACGGCCCCCTGTTCACCCCCACCCGTCTCGGCGCGATCGCGGTCGCCAACCGCATCGCGATGGCACCGCTCACCCGCAACCGTGCCATCGAAGGACGCGTGCCGAACCCGCTCGCCATCCAGTACTACGCGCAGCGCGCCAGCGCCGGCCTGCTGATCGCCGAGGCCACCCAGATCAGTCCGCTCGGCCAGGGCTATCTGGATACCCCCGGGATCTACAACCAGGCCCAGATCGACGCGTGGAAGAAAGTCACCGACGCGGTGCATGCTGCCGGCGGCAAGATCGTGCTGCAGTTGTGGCACGTCGGCCGCATCTCGCACACCAGCCTGCTGCCCGACGGCCAGGTGCCGGTCGCGCCGAGCGCACTGCAGGCCAAGGCCAAGACCTTCACCGCCAAGGGCTTTGAAGACGTTTCGGTGCCGCGCGCACTGGAGCTGTCGGAGATCCCGGCGCTGATCCAGGATTACCGCCAGGCCGCACGCAATGCCATCACCGCCGGCTTCGACGGCGTCGAAGTGCATGCCGCCAACGGCTACCTGATCGATCAGTTCCTGCGCGACGGCAGCAACCAGCGCACCGACGAATACGGCGGCAGCATCGAAAACCGTACCCGCCTGCTCGATGAAGTGGTCCGCGCGATCGCCTCGGAGATCGGCGCCGAGCGAACCGGCGTGCGCCTGTCGCCGGTGACCCCGGCCAACGACGCGCACGATTCGCAGCCGCAGCCGCTGTTCGAACGCGCGGTCGAGCGCCTGGACGCGATCGGTCCGCTGGCTTTCATCCACGTCATCGAGGGCGCCACCGGCGGCCCGCGCGACAACATCGCCTTCGATTACCAGGCCCTGCGCGCCAAGTTCAAGGGTGCCTGGATCGCCAACAACGGCTACACCAAGGACACCGCCGAAGCGGCCATCGCATCGGGCTACGCCGACGTGATCGCCTTCGGTCGTCCGTTCATCGCCAACCCCGACCTGGTCGAGCGCTTCCGACTGGGCGTCGCGCTGTCCGAGCTGGACCCGGACACGCTGTACGGCGGCGGTTCGCACGGCTACACCGATTACCCGAGCGTGTCGGGTTCGTAACCGACGTAGAGCCGACCGTTGGTCGGCTGCTCGCACATCCGTCCACGCTCATGAGGAGCCGGCCAGCGGCCGGCACTACCTGGGTCTTTTCAGGATCGCGAGGAGCCGGCCAGCGGCCGGCGCCGTCCCGTTCAATACACCGGCAGCGAAATGAAGCTGGCCTGCTGCGGCGCATGCCATACCTGCTGCGTGGCCTTCTGGTAATCGCCCGGCTTGGCCAGGTAGATGTTCGGTACGAAGGTCTGCGGGTTGCGGTCGTACAGCGGGAACAGGCTCGACTGCACCTGCACCATCACCCGATGACCGGGCTGGAACACGTGGTTGGCGGTCGGCAGACCGAATCGGTAATCCAGCACCTGATTGCTGGCGATCGCCTTCGGCTCGCTGAAGCTCTCCCGGTAACGCCCGCGGAAGATCGCCATGGATACCGACAGCTCATAGCCGCCCATCTCCGGGGTGGACGGGGTCTGGTCGGGATACACATCGATCAGCTTCACCACCCAGTCGGCATCGCTGCCACTGGTGGCCGCGGCCAGGTTCACCTGCGGTGCCCCGCCGATGCGCAGGGGTTCGGTAAGCGGTTCACTGACGAAGGTCAGCACGTCGGTGCGCCCGTCCACGAAACGCTGATCCTTGACCAGCCAGCTGGTCCACATGTCGCGGTCGGCGAAGCGCACCGGGCGCGGTACGAACGGCACCGGCTTGGCCGGATCGGATACGTAGGCCTCGTAGTTCGCCTCACCCGGCTGCGGCGCCTCGAACGACAGCTTGCCACCGGCACGCAGATAGAGCGGCCTGGACTGTGCAGCGGTGCGCGGCCACTGCTGCAGCGTGTCCCAGTGGTTTTCGCCGGTGTTGTAGATCAGCACCGGCGGCGTATCGGCCTTGGCCGCGCCGTCCACCAGGTACTGGTCGAAGAACGGCTTGAGCACATCACGACGGAACTGCAGTGCGGTATCGCCATCGAACTTGAGCGCCCCCAGCGTACTGCCGTCGTAGTTCACCTGGCTGTGCCGCCATGGGCCCATCACCAGGTAGTTGAGCGTGTTGCTGCCGTCGCGCGGCTCCATCGCCGCATAGCTGTGCACCGCGCCCCACATGTCTTCCTGGTCCCACAGGCCCTGCAGCCACATGGTCGGCACCTTCAGCGGCGTTTTGGCCATCGTCGCGTCCAGCGCCTGCTCCTGCCAGAACGCGTCATAGGCAGGGTGCTCGATCAGCTTGTGCCACCACGGCAACTGGTCCAGCCCGTTGGCCTTGGCATAGTCGCCGGCCGAGCCGGCACGCAGGAAGGTGGTGTAGTCGTCGTAGCCCACGCTGGGAATTGCAGGGCCCTTGCCGCGCTTGGCCAGCTGGCCGGTGAAGTAGCCGAAGTTGACCTGGCGGAACGCACCGTAGTTGAGCCAGTCATCGCCCATCCAGCCATCGATCATCGGGCTCTGCGGCGCAGCCACCTTCAATGCCGGATGCGGGTTGGTCAGCGCCATCACCACGGTGAAGCCTTCATAGGACGAGCCGAGCATGCCGACTTTTCCGTTGCTCTCCGGCACGTGCTTGACCAGCCAGTCGATGGTGTCCCATGCATCGGTGGCATGGTCCACCCTGGTGGCGTTGAGTGGCCCGCGCAGCGGGCGGGTCATCACGTAATCGCCTTCGGAACCGTACTTGCCGCGGATGTCCTGGAACACCCGGATATAGCCGCCGTCGACGAACACTTCATCGCCCTGCGGCAGGATGTCGCGCATGTGCGGCGAGTCGATGCGCTTGGCGCGGTTGGCCGCATCGTACGGGGTACGGGTCAGCAGGATCGGCGCGTTCTTCGCCCCCTTGGGCACCACGATCACCGTGTACAGCCGGGTGCCATCGCGCATCGGCACCATCACCACGCGCTTGTCGTAGTCATCGTGCGCGGTGGGCGTCACGAAGCCCTTGGCCGGGATGTCCGGGGTCATCGGCGAGGTCTGCGCCGACACGCTGGCAGCAACCATGAGACTCAACAGCACGACAGGCACGACACGGACACGCATGGGCTCTCTCCCGGCAGATGGTGGCGACGAACCTTTGCAGCCTAGCGCCGGGCGCGCGCCCCGGGTAGGTGCCAAAGGTCGCCGTTGCGCGCATTCATCCGCCAACCGACGTTTCCTGCAAAGCCGCCCACTGCAGCCCACCGTCACCACCGGCGACCAGCACGGCCAGCGCTTCGCGCCGGGTCGATACCCCGGCGTGGTCGGTCTGGTCTTCGCGGTAGCGCACCGCACAGGCGCCGCCCGGCAAGGCGATCGCCGCCAACTCGGCCACCGCGATATGCAGACCTGCCCGTCGTCCATGCGCACCGGCGAAGAAGCGCGCCAATGCCGGCTTGTCCAGGCGCGTGCCGCCGATGCCGACCATGCTGAAGTCGTAGGTGAAACGCGCCAGCAGCCGTTCCAGATCGCCGGCCGGCAGGCGCGCGTTGAACCAGTCTTCGATCATCACGTGCAGCACGCGCACCTCTTCGAAGGCGGCGTGGGAAAGATCGTGCGTTGCATTGGTCATGGGGGTGTGGCTCGCAGGGAAAGGGATGCTGCCGGTATCCGCCACAGCAGTGGCAGTGGCAGCAGGGTCATGCCGCTGGCCAGCAGCAGCGTGAGGAAAAACGCATGCTCGGGTAGCACGGCGGTCGATGCACCCAGCACGCACGCCAGCAGTGCGGCGGCCAGGCAAAAACTGAGCTGGCGATTGAGATTCCACAGCGCGCTGCCCGGCATCAGTTCTTCGTGCGCCAGGCCCTGGAACGCCAGCGTCTGCGCGGTACTGCTGCACAGGCTGCCGCCCAGGCCCATCAGCGCGAACGCCAGCACCGCCAGCAGCGGTTGCGACGGCTGCACGCCCGGCAGCAGCACGATGCCTGCGGCCTGGCAGACCATGCCGGCACTGAGCAGCACGCGCGGGCCGATTCGCGGCAGCGCGCTGCGGGTGGTGGCGATGGCACATGCCGAGGCCAGCGCCCACGGCAGCATGAAGCCGCCGATGCTGGCCGGGCTGTAACCGAGCCGGCTGAGCAGCAGGGTGGCCACCAGCTGGGTGCCGATGAAGGTGCCCGGCACCAGCAGGTAGATCAGCATCGCCAGGCGCAACGAGGGATGCCGCAGCAACGTCCACTGCAGCACCGGCTGCGCGGTGCGCCGGGCCGTGCGTGCATAGACGATCAGAATGCCTGCCGCCGCTGCCAGCATCGCAACGCCCGGCACACGCTGCTGCGCCTCGGCGATCAGGCTCAGGGCCACCAGCAGCAGGCTCAGGCCCAACGAGCCAAGCACCAGCCCGCGCCGGTCCAGGCGCGGCGGCGCCTGCCTCGCTTCGGGCCGGATCCATGCCGCCGCCAGCCCGAATGCCAGGGCCGCCAGTGGAACGCTGGCCCACAGCACCCAGCGCCACGATCCCAGCCCCACCAGCCAGCCGCCCAGCGCGGGCGACAGCGCCGGCACCAGCAGCGCGACCGCCATGATCCGCGCGGTCAGCCGGCCCCGTTCGGCCGGCGGGCAATGCCGGTAGGCCATCGCCTGCCCGACCGGAATCAACACGCCGCCACCGAGGCCCTGCAGCAACCGCCATCCAATCAGCGCCTCGATGCTCGGCGCGCTGCCGGCCAGGACCGCCGCCAGCGCGAATACCCCCAGCGACAGGCACAGCAGCACACGCTCGCCCAGGCGCGCGGCCAGCCAGCCGCCGAGCGGAATCACCAGCGTCAGCCCGAGCATGTAGGCATTGCCGATCCACGCCAGCTGCGGCACCGAGGCGTGCAGGTCGGCCGCAAGCGCCGGATAGGCGACATTGCCGATGAACATGTTGACCAGGTCCAGCGAGAACCCGAGCAGGTACAGCCCTTCCACTTTGGCCCGGTAGGTCATGGCGCGCTCCGTTGACGAGGGCGCAGCATGCGCGCCCGGAAGCGCTGGATAAACCGAACCTCCGGTGCAAGACTGTCAAATCATTTTTGACAGTCAAAGGCGCGACGATGGTCAGCCTGGATCGCTTCGAAACCTTCAAGGCCGTGGTCGATGCCGGCAGCCTCACCGCGGCCGCGCAACTGCTGGGCCACAGCAAGGCGGTGGTGAGCTTCAACCTCAAGCGGCTGGAACAGGAACTGGGCGTCACCCTGCTGGTGCGCAACACGCGCAGCCTGGCGCTCACCGAGGCCGGCGAGCGCTTCCACCAGCATTGCGTGGCCATGCTGGCCACCGCCGAGCAGGCCATCGAGGAAGCCCGTAGCGAACAACAGCAGCTGCGCGGCACATTGCGCCTGACCACCACACCCGAATACGCCAGCGCCCGGCTGGTGCCGCTGCTGGAGGCATTCCGCGCCCAGCACCCGCAGCTGCGCCTGCACCTGTCGACCTCGCCGGCGCATGCCGACCTGATTCCCGAGCGCTTCGACCTGGCCATCCGGCTCGGGCGCATGGCCGATTCGGAACTGCGCGCCACCCTGCTCGATGAGCACGCGTTGTGCGCGGTGGCCGCGCCGTCGCTGTTGTCGGCGTTGCCCGATGCGGCCGCGCGTGACGACCCGGACTGGGTGCGCACGCTGCCACGGCTGGGGTATCCGCGCCTGGCCGACCTGCCCCTGATCGCGCCCGACGGCAGCGACCAGCTGTTTGCCAGCAACCCCGCCGATGCGGTGGTCACCGTGGACAATGCGTCCACGCTGCGTGCCTTCGCGCTGGCCGGGGCCGGGGCGACGGTGTTGCCACAGTGGTTGATCGCCGATGACCTCGCCGCAGGCCGGCTGCTGCCGATCCTGCGTGGGCATCGCTTCCCGCGCCAGGGCGTGTATGCGGTGTTTCCCAACACCGCCCATCCTTCGCGCCGGGTGCAGCTGCTGCTGACGCACCTGCGCCAGCATCTGCCGGGGTGAACCCCGAACAGGCACGACCCACGGTCGTGCGCTGCCCGGGTCCGGCGGGTACCGACCGATGGCCGGTACCCGCCCTGCTCAGCGGACTACGCCACCGCTCAACACGATCGGCGTGGTCTGCAGCGGCTCATTGGCCGAGCGCGACAGCTGCAGTTCGTAGCGGCCTTCGGCGATCTTCCACTGCTTGTCGGCGGTATCGAAGCTGGCCAGCGTCTTCGGCTCGGCCTCGATGCGGATCCGGCGCGACTCGCCCGGCTGCAGCATCACCTTCTGGAAACCGATCAGGCGGATCGGAGTGGTGCTGCCATCGGGCATCTTCAGGTACAGCTGGGCCACGTCCGCGCCGGCAACCTTGCCGGTATTGCGGATGTCCACGGTGGCGACCAGGCGCTGGCCCATCGAGGTGGCACTCAGGTTGTCATAGCTGAACTGCGTGTACGACAGGCCGTGGCCGAACGCGAACTGCGGCACCAGGCCCTTGGCGGCGAACCACTTGTAGCCGACGTTGGCGCCTTCGATGGTGTAGTCGATGGTGTCGTCCGGCTTGTGCCTGGGGGTGAAGCCCAGGCCGTTCACTTCCGGGCGCGGCAGCTGGCTGGCATTCACCGGCCAGGTCACCGGCAGGCGACCGGACGGATTGACCTTGCCGGTCAGCAGCGCGGCGATGCCTTCGCCACCGCGGATGCCCGGGTACCACGCCTGCAGCACTGCCGGCACCTGCTGCAGCCAGGGCAGTTCGACCGGGCCATTGGTTTCCAGCACCACCACCGTCTTCGGATTGGCCTTGGCCACCCCGGCGATCAGTGCGTCCTGGTTGTCGGGCAGTTTCATGTGCGGCAGGTCGACCGACTCGGCCGACCACTGCGTGGCGAACACGATGGCCACGTCGGCCGCGGCCGCAGCGCGTGCCGCAGCGGCGACATCACGACCATCCACGTAGTCGATGCGCGCATCGGGACGCTCGGCGCGCAGCGCTTCCAGCGGCGAGGACGGGTGGAAGATCACCGGGCCCGGCCAGGTGGTCGGCAGCACGCCCGGCACCGCGTTGGTGCCCTTGGCGGTCCAGCCCACCATCGACGAACCACCGCCACCGATCACGCCCTTGTCGGCATGCCCACCGATGATGACGATACGCTTGACCTCTGCACCCAACGGCAGCACGTCGTTGGCATTGCGCAGCAGCACGCTGCCTTCTTCCACGGTGCGCTGGGCGGCCGCGAAGCCGGCGTCATCGTCGATCGGCTGGTGCTGCGGCGGCACGTCGAAATTGCCGTTGGCGAACATCGCGCGCAGGATCCGGCTGACCATGTCGTCCAGGCGCGCGCGCGGCACCACGCCACCGGCCACGGCCAGGC
>NZ_DAMAGC010000079.1:8375-17637 GCF_031995405.1 Stenotrophomonas sp.
AGGCGCAGCGGTTCATCGAAGAACACCGCCTTGTCGAACACTTCACCGGCCGACTGCTGGTCCAGGCCGGCCAGCGCCGCCTTCGAACCGCTGTGCACGCCGCCCCAATCGGACATCACGAAACCGGGGAATTTCCATTCCTGCTTGAGCACCTGG
This sequence comes from Stenotrophomonas sp., assembly GCF_031995405.1. Taxonomy (GTDB): domain Bacteria; phylum Pseudomonadota; class Gammaproteobacteria; order Xanthomonadales; family Xanthomonadaceae; genus Stenotrophomonas. Next base: position 8,532 of record NZ_DAMAGC010000079.1, read on the forward strand.
TTCATCAGGTAATCGTGTTCGCAACCGTAGGTGCCGTTGACGCGGTTGTAGGAGCACATCACCGAACCGGGCTTGCCGATGTCCAGTGCGATCTCGAAGGCCAGCAGGTCCGACTCGCGCATGGCCTGCTCGCCGATCTCGGCGCTGTGGAAATTGCGCGAGGTTTCCATGTCGTTGAGCGCGAAATGCTTCATCGTCGAAATGACGTGCTGGCTCTGCACGCCTCGGATCGACTCGCCTACCAGGCGACCGGCCAGCAGCGGGTCTTCGCCGGCGTATTCGAAGTTGCGGCCATTGCGCGGGTCGCGCTGCAGGTTGACGCTGCCGGCCAGCAGGATGTTGAAGCGCTGCTGCCAGGCCTCGCGGCCCATGGTGGCGCCACCGGCGAAGGCCACTTCCGGGTTCCAGCTCGAGGCGGTGGACGGGCCCGACGGCATCGCCGTGGCATGGTCACCCTTGCGGATGCCGCCCGGGTTGGTCACGCCCACGCCGGCATCGGCCGACTGCTGCGACGGAATGCCCAGGCGCGGCACGCCCGGCACGAAACCGGCCGAACCGACCGCGCCTTCCGGCAACGGCCCGCCATCCTTGCCCAGCCCGAAGTAGCTGTGCAGCATCTGGAATTTCTCATCGTCGGTCATCTTCGCCACGATCAGGCGGGCGCGTGCGTCGGCGTTGAGCGCGGTATCCATCCACGGCGTGTCGCCCCCGACCGGAGCGGCGTAGCCCAGGGTCAGCAGCGTGCCCTTGAGCGCGGTCTTGCCGGCGTCCAGGCGCAGCTTCACCGCCGTGCGGGAGGCGGACTGGAACCCATTGGAATAGGTGTCCTCACCGCGCGCCTCGAAGCCGGCCGCACGTGCGCCGGCCTCATCGGCGCCCAGCAGCACGGCCGGGGCGCCCACGCGCGATGCATCGACCAGCGCCTTGAACGCGGTGCCCGTCGCGTCGCCATCGGCGGTGCGGGTATACAGCGCCACCACGTGGCGGCCGTCGTTCAAACGCAGGTAGTTCAGGCCCGGGGCTTCGATGCCGGAGGCGGCTTCCACCGGCAGGCGCGAGATCACGATGCTGCCGCGGCGCTCGGCCGAGGCCGGATCGGCACTGACGAAACGATAGGTGTAGCCCAGCTGGTCGGCCAGCGCTTCCAGCGGATCCGGCGCGCGGCTGCTGTCGGCCGTATCGGCGGCACGGTGCACGTTGCCGATGGTCAGCGCGTCCACGTTCAGCGCCTGCAACTGCGCGGCGACGTCCTTGGCATCGAGCCAGTCCGGCGCCTGTTCCAGGCTGAGCACGGTGAAGGCATCGCCGCTGTCGGCGACCTTCGGCGAGGATGCCCAGGCCGAAGCGGCGAGCGAGAGCGTGATGGCGGCCGTCAGGGCCAGTGGCTTTGAAATCGTTTTCATGAGCGGGCGAAACACCTTTGCTTGCGCAAAAAATCCAGGGAGTCGTGCCGCAGAAGGGTGCAGCGCCAAGATGGCGGATCCCGGCCTTTGCAGGCCGGTATCGGGTACTACCCGGGGCAACGCAGCTACGACCAGGCCCCTCCGCCCGTCGATACAGCCATGCTGTCCGGTGGGCACCGCACGCGGCACCCATCCGGTGAAGAGTCGTCCACCCTGTTCATGCCTGTCAACAGCGCGTTCAGATTCGCAGGCGTATGCGGACGCCTGCGATCACCCTGCGGTGGGCTTCACCACTTGGGTGGCCGCTGCCTCCAGCACCTGTCCATCGGCATCACGCGGCAACAGCGGCGCCAGTCCCCGGCCATCGGCAATCGCCAACAGCTGCGAACGCGGTTCACCTTCGGCGAACAGGAAGCCCTCGCCCCATTGCCGCAGCGCCACCACCAGCGGGAACAGTGCCCGGCCCTGCGCCGTCAGCACATAGTCGTGATAGCGGCTGCCATCGGCCGCCGCCTGTTGCGCCAGCACGCCGGAGTCCTGCAAGGCCTGCAGGCGCTGGCTGAGCATGCTGCGTGACATGCCCAGGCTGCGTTGGAAATCGCTGAAACGGCGCACGCCGTCGAAGGCATCGCGCACGATCAGCAGCGACCAGCGATCGCCCACCACGTCCAGCGCGCGGGCCACCGGGCAGGTCAGGTTCGGATCGTCATTCATGCCGGGCCCTCCAGAGGTGGTTTCATTTTAGAACCATGTGCGCCAGAATCAACTGGTTCTAATTTGAGACCACAGAATGTCGCACGCCGCCTCCCTGCCCCGCACCGCCACGCCCCTGCTGCTGTTGTTCGCCTGCGCCGCCGGGCTCAGCGTGGCCAACGTCTACTACGCCCAACCGCTGCTGGATGCGCTGGCCGCCGACCTGCACATCGGCACCGCGCGGATCGGCGTGGTGATCGCCGCCACCCAGCTTGGCTCGGTGCTGGCCCTGCTGTGGCTGGTGCCGCTGGGCGACCGCCGCGACCGGCGCCGCCTGATGGCGGTGCAGAACGTCGCGCTGGTGCTGGCCCTGCTCGGCGTCGCCTGCGCCGGCAACGCGCTGGCGTTGTTGCTGGGCATGCTCGCGCTGGGCCTGCTCGGCACCGCGATGACCCAGGGCCTGATCGCCTATGCGGCCGCCGCCGCCGATGTACACGAGCGCGGCCGCGTGGTCGGTGCCGCCCAGGCCGGGGTGGTGATCGGCCTGTTGCTGGCGCGGGTGGTGGCCGGTGGCGTTGCCGACCTGGCTGGCTGGCGCGCGGTCTACCTGCTGTCGGCCGCGCTGATGGTGATCAGCGGCGTGCTGCTGTGGGTCCGCCTGCCACGCTTGCCGATACCGGCCGCAACGCAGCAGCTTTCCCTGTTCGCGCTGCTGCGCCAGCAACCGGTGCTGCGCCGGCGCGGCGTACTCGGCATGTTGATGTTCGTTGCGTTCGGGCTGTTCTGGAGCAGCATGGCGCTGCCCCTGAGCGCCCCACCCCATGCGCTCAGCCACACCGCGATCGGCGCGTTCGCCCTGGTCGGCCTGCTCGGTGCGCTGGCCGCCTCACGCAGCGGGCAATGGAGCGATCAAGGCCATGCCGAACGCGTGACCGGCGCGGCGTTGCTGCTGTTGCTGCTGAGCTGGGCGCCGTTGGCGGGGTTGTCGCTGCACCTGGGCTGGCTGGTGCTGGGCGTGCTGCTGCTGGATCTGGCCGTGCAGGCGCTGCACGTCACCAACCAGAGCCTGATCCTGGCCGCCGCGCCGCACGCGCAGGCACAGGTGATTGCCGCCTACATGCTGTTCTATGCCGCCGGCAGCGGATTGGGTGCGGTGCTGGGCAGCGCGTTGCACGCACGCTACGGGTGGAGCGGCGTATGCATCGCAGGCGCGCTCGTCTCGCTGCTTGCCCTGGGCTTATGGGCGGCCCTGCGTCGCTGCCGGTGAGCGTTGCGATGCAGCCACCGTCGCATTTCCGCTACCCTGTTGGACGCGGGCAATCCTGCCATGTCGACAGGATGATGCGCAGAATGCGGTGGTGGTGGTGAATGAGCAACGCTGGACCGGCACGTTGCTGCTCGGTGCGCATTTCGCCCTGCTGCAGGGCCATGCCGGCGCCACCCGTGCCCATGCCCACTACGCGCATCAGCTCCTGCTGGCCGACACCGGGCAATGGACGATAGAGGGCGACGACGGCATCCGGTCCGGGCCGCGCATGCTGCTGCCTTCCTTCCAGTCCCATGCCGTGCTTGCCGCCCCCGCGCGCGGCTGCACCGTGTGGCTTGAACCCAGCCATGTCGACCTGGCGCACCTGCAGGCGCAGCTGCCGCAGCTCCCCTGCGATCCGGTGCACCTGCTGCCGCACCTGTCGACACTGATCGCCCGCACGCCGCTGGACCGACGGCTGCAGGCCGCGTTGGCTGCACTGGACGCGCATCTTCCCGAGCGCGTCGCGGCCACGGCCATCGCAGCGGCCGCGCACCTGTCCGAGAGCCAGTTGCACCGCCGCTTCCAGCAGGATCTGGCGGTATCGCTGCGCGGCCTGGTGCTGTGGCGCAGGCTGCGCCAGGCGCTGGTCGAGGTGATGGATGGCCATAGCCTCACTGCCAGCGCCCATGCGGCCGGTTTCGCCGACCTGGCCCACTTTTCGCGCAGCCTGCGGCGCATGTTCGGGGTGCGTGCCGAGCATCTTTCCCGCCTGCACCTGCAGCATTACCGCGACGACCGCTCCAGCCCCGGCGGCGGCGGCGGCGCTTCGCCATGCGGCAATGCACGGAACGGGGCCAGCAACTGTCCTTTGTAGTCCTTGGGATAATCCGGCTGGCTGCCGATGCCCAGGTCATCCACCCGCATCCGGTAATCCGCATCGAACGCGGTGCCCAGCAGATGATCCCAGACAGTCAGGAACAGCCCGAAATTGACGTCGCCGGCCGTGCCATAGCGCATGTGGTGGAAGCGATGCAGCGGTGCCCACGCCATCAACTTGCCCAGCCAGCCCGGCCGCATGGCCACGTTGGAATGCTGCAGCAGGAGCTGGATCGCAATGGCGAACGCCAGCACCGCCGCCACCGGATACGGCATGCCCAGCAGCAGCAACGGCAACACCCCGCCCAGTGCTTCGGCGGTCTGGTGCAACGGATGCTTCATCAACCCGTTGAATCCGTACATCCGGGTCACGCTGTGGTGGACCGCGTGCAACCGCCACAACCACGCCCAGCGATGGCTCGCGTAATGCACCAGGGTGATGCCCAGGTCCGCAACGACAATGGCCAGCAACAGTTGCCCGGCAAAGCTCCACTGCCGGGGCCACAACTGCCACGGCATCCAGGCCGCCACCAGGGGAATCGCACCGATCGCCAGCAGGTTCAAGCCCTCGTTCACCAGCGCGTGGACGCTATCGCGGCCGCCATCGTTCTGGCCCTGGTTGAAGGCCGGGTCATACGGCCAGCAGCGCTCGGCCAGGCCCGACAGCACGATGGCCACGCCCAGCCCCGGCACCAGCCACATCGCCGCGCCAGCGCGATAGCCCACCCACCACGCGGCCACGCCCACGAACCCAAGCAGGAACCCCGGCGCATACACCGTCAACCACCATTGCTTCATCGACTTGCTCCATACAGGGAGCGGCCATGCTCGCGACACCCGCCGCAGCGGGCTTGAACAAACCGCGCATCCCGCAGCGACGGCAGGCGCGGCTATCTGCCCCCCCCGCCGCTGAAGCGTTCAGCCCGCTCAATGGCGGGCAAACACGGGCATCGGCGCTGTTAGCATTTTTACTAATTGCGGGTAGGATTGTCGGTCTCAGCCCCTGATACCCCCCCTGCCGATACTCGCCGCCATGCCCCGGTCCCGCGCCCGTTTCCACCCGCTGCAGCCCCTCCGGGCGGTGCGCTGATGGGCGCCGTCCTGGCCCTGGACCAGCTGCTGGAAACCCGCCAGGTCTGGCGCGGCAGGTCGCAGGCCGTCCCCGCGGCCACCGCCCAGCACCCCACCGGCCACCCGGCGCTGGACGCCCGCCTGCCCGGCGGCGGTTGGCCGCCGGCAGCGTTGTCCGAAGTGCTGCTGGCCGCGCCCGGCCAGGGCGAGCTGGCGCTGGTCTGGCCAACCCTGGCGCGGCTGAGCCACCTGCAGCAGACCGTGGTGCTGATCGCCCCGCCCTACCTGCCGCATGCCCCGGCCTGGGCCGGCGCCGGGTTGGCACTGGGCCAGGTGCAGGTGGTGCAGGCCAGTCCGCGCGATGCGCTGTGGGCGGCCGAGCAATGCCTGCGCTCAGCCGCCTGTGCGGCCGTGCTGTGCTGGCCGCAGCAGGCCGACGACCGTGCCCTGCGCCGGCTGCAGGTAGCCGCCGAAACCGGCCAGTGCCTGGGCTTTGCCTTCCGCGACCTGCGCCAGGCACGCAACAGTTCGCCGGCGCCGCTGCGCCTGCAGCTGGAAAACGGCCAGGTGCGCGTGCTCAAGTGTCGCGGCGGCATGGCCCCGGCACAGCCCCTGCCCCTGTCGCTGGCGCATTGAGCGGCCGCCGTGCACTGGGCCTGCCTGTTGCTGCCACAGCTGGCGCTGGATGCCGCCCTGCGCCAGCAGCCCGATCCGTCGGTGCCGCTGGTGCTGCTCAGCGGCCCAGCGCAACGCCGCGTGCTGCATGCGGTGAGCCCGTCGGCCCGCCAATTGGGGTTGCGCCGCGGCATGCTGCTCTCGGCCGCGCAGGTGCTCACCCGCGACATGCTCACCGTCGAACATGACCCGCGCGCCGAGCAGGCCACCCGCCACCTGCTGGCCAGCTGGCTGTACGGCATCAGCTCGCAGGTCAGCCTGGCCTTCCCGCACGCGCTGGCACTGGAGATCGGCGCCAGCCGTGCGCTGTTCGGCGATTGGCCGGCAATCGAAAAACGTCTCTGCGATGGCTTGAAAGACCTCGGCTTCCGCCATCGGCTGGTCGCCGCGCCCAATCCGCACGCGGCCTGGGTGCTGACCCGCGCGCATGCACGGCTGGGTGTGGACGCCAGCCAACTGGACGCCACCCTGGCCCAGCTCCCGATCGAACGCAGCGGCCTGCCCGCCGAAGCAGTCACGGTATTGGCGCGCTCGGGCCTGCGCACGCTGGGCGCGGCCTTCCAGTTGCCGCGCGAGAGCCTGGCCCGGCGTTTCCCGCCCCAGGTGCTGGCCCACCTGGACGCGTTGCGCGGGATCAGCACGCCGCCGTTGCGCTATTTCCAGCCACCGGACCGCTTCGATGCGCGCATCGAGTTCGATTACGAAATCGAGTCCACCCAGGCCCTGCTGTTCCCGCTGCGCCGCCTGACCGGCGACCTGGCTGCCTTCCTGTGTTCGCGCGATGGCGGGGTGCAGCGTTTCGACCTGTGGTTCGAACACGACCAGCACCCGGACACCTGCCTGAGCATCGGCCTGCTCGCTCCCGAGCGCGATGCGGCGATGCTGTTCGAACTGGCGCGCAACCGCGTGGACCACCTGCAGCTGCCGGCCGGCAGCCGTGGCCTGCGCCTGCAGGCCGAGCACCTGCCACCGTTCGTGCCGGCCGCGCGCGACCTGTTCGACCCCCGCCCACAGCAGGCCATGCCGTGGGAACAGGTGCGCGAACGCCTGCGTGCACGCCTTGGTGACGATGCCGTGCAGGGCCTGGGACTGCGTGCCGAGCACCGCCCGGAACGGGCCAGCGGCGATGCGCATGGCGCGCCCAAAGGCCCACCGCCGGTGCTGCCGCTGCGCCCGGGCTGGCTGCTGCCGCGCCCGCAACCGCTGCTCGATCCGCACCTGCGCATCCTCTCCGGCCCCGAACGGATCGAATCGGGCTGGTGGGACGAAGGCGATATCCGCCGCGACTACTACGTGGTGGAAACCGCGCATGGCCAGCGCGGCTGGGCCTATACCAGCGCCGACACGCGCGGCGGCCCGTGGATGCTGCACGGCTGGTTCGCATGAGCGCCGCCCTGCCCGACTACGCCGAACTGCACTGCCTGTCGGCCTTCAGTTTCCAGCGCGGCGCGTCCATCGCCGAGGAGCTGTTCGCGCGCGCCAAGGGCCAGGGCTACCGCGCGCTGGCGATCACCGACGAATGTTCGCTGGCCGGCATCGTGCGCGCCTGGCAGGCCGCCAGGAAACACGACCTGGCGTTGATCACCGGCGCCGAATTCCAGATCGAGGACGGCCCCAGGCTGGTGCTGCTGTGCACCGACCAGGCCGCCTACGCCGGCCTGTGCCAGCTGATCACCACCTGTCGCCGGCGCGCGCCCAAGGGCGAGTACCGCTGCCTGCGCGACGACTTCGATGCGCTGCCGGCCAGCCTGCTGTGCCTGTGGCTGGACCGCACGCCCACGGCAGAGGATGCGGCCTGGCTGCAGGCCCGCTTCGCGCAGCGGCTGTGGCTGGCGGTGGAGCTGCACCGCGAGGCCGACGATGCGCAACGGCTGGCCGCGCTGCAGCGTTTCGGCGCTACGCACGACCTTCCCCTGGTGGCCAGCGGCGATGTGCACATGCACCTGCGCCGCCGCCGCGCCCTGCAGGACACCCTCACCGCGATACGCCACCACTGCACCATCGCCGATGCCGGCTGGCGGCTGTTTCCCAACGGCGAACGCCACCTGCGCACCCGCCAGGCCCTGGCCGCGCTATACCCGCCGGCCTTGCTGGCCGAAACCCTGCGCATCGCCGCACGCTGCCACTTCGACCTCAAGCAGCTGCGCTACACCTACCCGCGCGAACTGATCCCGGACGGGCACGACCCGGCCAGCTGGCTGCGCACGCTGGTGGAGGAAGGCATGCAATGGCGCTGGAAAAATGGCGCCACGGCAAAGCAACGCAGCCAGATCGAACACGAACTCAAGCTGATCCACCTCAAACAGTACGAGTCCTACTTCCTGACCGTGCACGACATCGTGCGCTTCGCGCGCCGCCAGCAGATCCTGTGCCAGGGCCGTGGCTCGGCGGCCAATTCGTCGGTGTGCTACGTGCTGGGCGTGACCGAGATCGACCCCAGCGACATGGAGCTGCTGTTCGAACGCTTCATTTCCGCCGAGCGCGACGAACCGCCGGACATCGACATCGATTTCGAACACGAGCGCCGCGAGGAAGTGCTGCAGTACGTGTTCAACCGCTATGGCCGCGAACGGGCCGCGCTCACCGCCGTGGCGATCAGCTACCGTGGCCGCAGCGCGGTGCGCGACGTGGCCCGCGTGCTCGGCCTGCCGCCGGACCAGGTCAACGAACTGGCCGCCTGCCTGGACCGCTGGAGCAGCCACGAACCGCTGCCCGAGGCGCTGCGCGAGCGGGGTTTCGACCCGGACACGCCGCTGATGCGGCGGGTGGTGGCATTGACCAGCGAGCTGGTCGATTTCCCGCGGCACCTGTCCCAGCACCCGGGCGGCTTCGTGATTTCCGAACACCCCCTGTCCACGCTGGTGCCGGTGGAGAACGCGGCCATGGCCGATCGCACCGTGATCCAGTGGGACAAGGACGACCTGGACGCCACCGGGCTGATGAAGGTCGACTGCCTGGCGCTGGGCATGCTTACCGCCGTGCGCAAATGCCTGGCCATGCTGCACGCCCATGGCGCGCCGAAGATGGGCATGGCCGATATCCCCTCCGGCGATGAGCCCACCTACGACATGATCTGCCGCGCCGACACCCTGGGCGTGTTCCAGATCGAATCGCGCGCGCAGATGGCGATGCTGCCGCG
>NZ_DAMAGC010000079.1:17647-19187 GCF_031995405.1 Stenotrophomonas sp.
GCTGCCGCGCATGCAGCCGCGCTGCTTCTACGACCTGGTGATCGAAGTGGCGATCGTGCGCCCCGGCCCGATCCAGGGCGACATGGTCCATCCGTACCTGAACCGCCGCAGGAAGCTCAAGGAAGAAGGCATCGAGGAGATCGACTACCCGCCCGAACTGGAGAAGGTTTTCAAGCGCACCCTGGGCGTGCCGCTGTTCCAGGAACAGGTGATGCAACTGGCCGTCGCCGCAGCCGGCTTCAGTCCGGGCGAGGCCGATGCGCTGCGCCGCTCGATGGCCGCATGGAAGCGCCATGGCGGGCTGGAACCGCACCGCGACAAGCTGCTCACCGGCATGGCCGCCCGTGGCCACAGCCGCGAGTACGGCGAGCGCCTGTTCGAGCAGATCAAGGGCTTCGGCAGCTATGGGTTCCCGGAGAGCCACGCGGCCAGCTTCGCGCTGATCACCTATGTCAGCTGCTGGCTCAAGTGCCACCATCCTTCCGCGTTCGCCGCCAGCCTGATCAACAGCCAGCCGCTGGGCTTCTACACCCCCGACCAGATCCTGCAGGACGCGCGCCGCCATGGCGTGCCGGTACTGCCGGTGGATGTGCGCCACAGCGACTGGGACTGCACCCTGGTGGCGCCCACCGCGCCCGGGCGGCCGTTCGGCATCCGCCTGGGCCTGCGCCTGATCGACGGCTTCAGCGAAGACGTGGCCACTACGCTGGTGCAGGCCCGTGCGCAGCGGGCGTTCGACAGCGTGGCCGATCTCAGCCAACGCGCGCGGCTGGACCGCCGCCACCAGGGCCTGCTCGCCGATGCCGGCGCGCTGAAAGGCCTGAGCGGGCATCGTCATCGCGCGCGCTGGGAGGTGTCCGGCGTGGAGAAACCGCTGCCGCTGTTCGACACCGCGCGCGCCACCGTCGAAGCCAGCGTGCCGCTGCCGCTGCCCAGCGCCTTCGAGGACATGCAGGCCGACTACAACAGCACCGGCACCACGCTCGGCCGGCACATGGTGTCCTTCATCCGCCCGCAGCTGCGCCAGCGCCGCTGCCAGCGCTCGGACGAACTGGCCGCGCTGCCACACGGACGCAGCGTGCGCTTTGCCGGGCTGGTGCGCATGCGCCAGCGCCCGCAGACCGCCAGCGGGGTCACCTTCCTGACCCTGGAAGACGAATGCGGCATGGTCAACGCCGTGGTCTGGCGCAAGATCGCCGACCGCCAGCACCGCGTGCTGGTCGAAGCGCAGATGATGCAGATCGACGGCCGCCTCGAACGCGTGGACGGCGTGCAGCACCTGATCGTGCGTCAGATGCACAACATCGATGCGCTGATCGACGGCGTGCGCACGCGCAGCCGCGACTTCCACTGACCCCCCGCGCGCAGCGCGTGATCCACTTCACGATCACCGCACTTGCAGAGTTTCCCGACTGGCGTCGCAATCGGCCCTTCCGGTATTGTCGCTGCCTTCCAAGGATCTGGAGCCGCCTTTGTCCCGCGCACTTACCCTCACCACGCTGGTCGTGTCCAGTCTTGCCCTGCTCGTTTCCGGCTGGAC
>NZ_DAMAGC010000080.1:0-18807 GCF_031995405.1 Stenotrophomonas sp.
ACCGCCGCGTTCGGGTTGGGCCTGTTGCAGGCATTGGATCCGTCGGTGATCCGCGCCCAGGCGCTGGTGCTGTGCCCGACCCGCGAACTGGCCGACCAGGTCGGCAAGCAGATCCGCAAGCTGGCCACCGGCATCCCGAATCTGAAGCTGGTGGTGCTGACCGGCGGCATGCCGCTGGGCCCGCAGCTGGCCTCGCTGGAAGCGCACGACCCGCACGTGGTGGTGGGCACGCCCGGACGCATCCAGGAGCTGGGCCGCAAGCGCGCACTGAAGCTGGGCGGGGTCACCACGCTGGTGCTGGACGAAGCCGACCGCATGCTCGACATGGGCTTTGAAGAGCCGATCCGCGAGATCGCCGGCCGCACCAGCAAGGACCGGCAGACGCTGCTGTTCTCGGCCACCTACCCCGATGAGATCCGCCAGATCGCGCGCGAGCTGCTGCGCGACCCGGTCGAAGTGACTGTTGAAGGCGCCGACAACGCGCCGGCGATCCGCCACCTGTTCTGCGAGACCGACCTGGCCAGCAAGCAGAAGGCGCTGGCCGGGCTGCTGCTCAAGTACAACCCGGAATCGACGGTGGTGTTCTGCAACACCCGCCGCGACGTCGACGATGTGGCCAACTCGCTGCAGCAGTTCGGCTTCTCGGCGCTGCCGCTGCACGGTGAAATGGAACAGCGCGACCGCGACGAAGTGCTGGTGCGTTTCGCCAACCGCAGCTGCAACGTGCTGGTGGCCAGCGACGTGGCCGCGCGCGGGCTGGATGTGCAGGACCTGGCGGCGGTGATCAATTACGAGCTGCCCACCGACATCGAAACCTACGAACACCGCGTCGGCCGCACCGGTCGCGCCGGTGCCTCCGGCCTTGCGATCAGCCTGGTCACCGGCCGCGAGCGCAATCGCGCCGATGCGCTGGAAGCTGCGCAGGGCAAGCCGCTGGATTGGCAGAAGACCCCGCTGGCGACCGCACGTCCGGCGGTGCTGCCGCAGGCGGCGATGGAAACCCTGCGCATCGACGGCGGCAAGACCGACAAGCTGCGCCCCGGCGACATCCTCGGCGCGCTGACCGGCGATGCAGGGCTGTCGGCCAAGGCGATCGGCAAGATCGACATCTATGCCACGCGCTCCTACGTGGCGATTGCGCGCGAGCAGGTCGGCAAGGCGATCGCGCAGCTGGAAGCGGGCAAGATCAAGGGCCGTCGTTTCCGCGTCCGCAGGATGTAAGCGAGATAAGGGGTGGACGGCGGCGATGCCGCCGTAGAGCCGACCGTTGGTCGGCTGCGCTTGCCGTTGGAGGTTCATGGGGAACCGGATCAACGGCAGCCGACCAACGGTCGGCTCTACGGTGGGCGGTGGCGTGGCTGCCGCGGTCAGTACACGAGATTGGCCAACAGCGGCACGTTGGCGTCCCAGCGCTCGCGGCCGCCCAGGCCGGCCAGTTCGACCAGCACGGCCGCGCCAACCACCTCGACCTGCAACTGCTGGGCCAGCGACAGCGCCGCCAGCAGGGTGCCGCCGGTGGCCAGCACGTCATCGACGATCAGCACGCGTGCACCCGGCGGCAGCGCATCGGCGTGCACTTCGATGCTGTCGGTGCGGTATTCCAGGGTGTATTCCTGCTTGAGCGTGCGGCCCGGCAACTTGCCCGGCTTGCGTACCGGCACGAAACCCACGCCCAGCACGCGCGCCATCGCCGCGCCCAGGATGAAGCCGCGCGATTCGATCCCCATCACCGCCACCAGGCCGGCACCGCGCCACGGTTCAACCATGGCATCGATCGCCGCGGCGAAATCGGCGCCATCGGCCAGCAGCGGCATGATGTCCTTGAACAGGATGCCCGGCTTGGGGAAGTCGGCGATGTCGCGCAGGCGCGAGGCCCACGGCGGGACGGGCACGGTCGGGTCGGTCATTGCGGTTGCCACGGTGTTGGCGGCATAGGGTAACGCGTCGACCGGCACCGGCCGACCCCCGTGGCCCCGCCACGTTGCTGCGTTCCACCCGTGGCATCGGTGGTTCACGCGTAAATCGCACATCGGTGCGATAATCGCCCTAACCGGCCTTTCACTCCGTTTCCCGGATAAGCACGGAACATCCCGCGCCTTGTCGCGCGGCAGGGATGTGGACGCCGACGGTCCCCGCCACGCCTGGCGCGCGCGGGCCTGCCCGGTGCCGGTCGGCATCGGGTTTTCTGTAGAGGTTCATGCAACGTGGACAACAACACGAAACAGTCGGCCCTGTGCCGGATCCTGGTGGTACTGCTCGGCATCGTGGTGATGCTGTTCGGCCTGGCCTTGCTGGTCGGCGGCGTGCGCCTGGCGCAGTTGGGGGGCAGCTGGTACTTCCTGCTGATGGGCGCGGTATCGCTGCTGGCCGGCGTACTACTGGCGGCGCGGCGCCCCCTCGGCGCAGTGCTGTACGCGGTGGCGTTCGTGGCCACCGTGATCTGGGCGGTGGTCGATGCCGGGTTCGAATTCTGGCCGCTGGTGTCGCGCCTGGTGATGCCGGCGGTGCTGGCGCTGCTGGTCGCGCTTGCCTGGCCGGTGCTGAAGCGCAGTCGCGGCCAGCTCGCCGGGCGCGGCGCCTACGGCGTGGCGGCCCTGCTGTTGGTGGGCCTGCTCGCCACCGCCGTCTCGGCATTCCAGCCACGCCCGGTGGTCACCGCGCAGGGTCAGCGACCGGCCGTGGTGCCGGTGGCCAAGGGCAGCGAACAGCGTGACTGGATGCACTGGGGCAACACCACCGCCGGCACCCGTTTCGCCGCGCTGGACCAGATCACCCCCGACAATGTGGACCAGCTGCAGGTTGCCTGGACCGCGCATACCGGCGATGTGCCGCTCAGCGATGGCTTCGGTGCCGAAGACCAGGCCACGCCATTGCAGATCGGGCAGACGCTGTATCTGTGCACGCCGCACAACCAGGTGATCGCCTTCGACGTGGACACCGGCAAGCAGCGCTGGGCGTTCGATCCCAAGGCGACCGCGCCGAACTGGCAGCGCTGCCGTGGCCTGGGCTATTTCGACGCCAGCCTGCCGACCGTGGGCGTGCCGACCGTCGCCGCGCCAGCCGCTGCCCCCGCGCCCGCGGCGCCCGCCCTGGCGGCGGCGCCTGCCGCGCCCGCGCTGTGCGAAAAGCGCATCCTGATGACCTCCATCGACGCGCGCCTGTTCGCGCTTGATGCCGCGACCGGTGCGGCCTGCCCGGACTTCGGCGTCAACGGCGTGGTCGACCTGAAGGCCGGCATGGGCGAGATCAAGCCCGGCTTCTACACCCTGACCGCCGCGCCGCTGGTGGCCGGCGAGCTGGTGATCGTGGGCGGCCGCGTGGCCGACAACATCGAAGTGGGCGAACCCTCCGGCGTGGTGCGTGCCTACAACGTGCGCAGCGGTGCGCTGGCCTGGGTGTGGGATCTGTCCAGGGAAACCCCGGACGTGCCGCTGGATCCGTCGATCCACTACACCCGTGCCACGCCCAACGTGTGGACCTCGATGGCCTACGACCCGCAGCTGGGCCTGGTCTACCTGCCGACCGGCAACACCACCCCGGACCAGTGGGCCGGTGAACGCACCCCGCAGGACGACAAGTACAGCTCGGCCGTGGTTGCCCTGGACGTGGCCACCGGCAAGGAGCGCTGGGTCTACCAGACCGTGCACCACGATCTGTGGGACTACGACCTGCCGGCACAGCCGACCCTGACCGATGTGCCCGACGGCAAGGGCGGCACCCTGCCGGCCCTCCTGCAGGTGACCAAGGCCGGCCAGGTGTTCATGCTCAACCGCGCCACCGGCCAGCCGATCACCGAGGTGCGCGACATCCCGGCGCCGCAGGGCCGCGCCGAGGGTGAGCGCTACTCGGCCACCCAGCGCCTGTCGGTGGGCCTGCCGCAGATCGGCGCGCAGACGCTGACCGAAGCGGACATGTGGGGGGCCACGCCGATCGACCAGATGCTGTGCCGCATCCAGTTCAAGGGCTTCCGCTATGACGGCATGTTCACCCCGCCGGGCGAGGACCTTGCACTGCAGTGGCCGGGTTCGCTGGGCGGCATGAACTGGGGCAGCGCCTCGGTCGACCCGACCACCGGCTACCTGTTCGTCAACGACATGCGCCTGGGCCTGTGGACCAAGCTGATCCCGCGCGCGCAGATGACCACCGGCGCCGGTGGCGTGGAGATGGGCGCCGCCTCGCAGACCGGCACGCCGTACGGCTCGCTGCGCGACCGCTTCCTGTCCAAGCTCGGCATTCCCTGCCAGAAGCCGCCGTTCGGTACGCTCTCGGCGATCAACCTGGCCACCCACCAGCTGGTCTGGCAGGTGCCGGTGGGCACCGTGCAGGACACCGGTCCGATGGGCATCAAGATGCGCCTGCCGATTCCGATCGGCATGCCCACGCTGGGCGGTTCGCTGGCCACGCAGTCGGGCCTGCTGTTCTTCGCCGGCACCCAGGACTATTACCTGCGCGCCTACGACAGCCGCAGTGGCAAGGAAGTGTGGAAGGCGCGCATGCCCGTCGGCAGCCAGGGCACGCCGATCACCTATGTGTCACCCAGCAGCGGCCGCCAGTACGTGGTGATCTCCGCCGGCGGTGCGCGGCAGTCGCCGGATCGCGGCGACTACCTGATCGCCTACGCGCTGCCCGCCAAACGCTGACCCTGCAACGCGCCACGGCTCCGGCCGTGGCGCGCTTCGCTTCAGTGCGTGCAGCACTTACCATGCACGATCACCGAGCACGAACCATCGCCATGTCCGCTGCACCTCCCAGCCGCCGCCCCAAGCGCGCCCCTGCCCCGCCGCAGGATCGCGGCCTCAGCCATGAGCTGATGCAGCAGATCCAGGACAACCAGGGCGATCCGGATTTCATGACGTCCCTCGGCCGTGGCCTGGTGGTGCTGAGCGTGTTCTCGCAGCATCCGCGCGAGGTGACGATGTCCCAGATCAGCACGGAAACCGGCATCTCGCGCGCGGCCGTGCGCCGGGTGCTGTACACGCTGGAGAAGCTCGGCTACGTCGGCGAGCAGGGCCGTGGCTTCGTGCTGCTGCCGCGCGTGCTGGGCATGGGCGGGGCCTACGTGGCCTCTTCGTCGATGACCGCCGCCGCCCAGCCGGTGCTGGATGCGCTGCGCGACGATGTGCATGAGTCCTGCTCGCTGGGCGTGCTCGATGGCGATGACGTGCTGTACGTGGCCCGTGCCGAAACGGTGCGCATCATGTCGATCGGCCTGCGCGCCGGCAGCCGCCTGCCGGCTTACTGCACCTCGATGGGCCGCGTGCTGCTGGCGGCATTGCCGCACGACACGCTGGAAAGCTATCTGGAGCGCAATCCGCTGCGGCCGCGCACGGAGCGCACGGTGACGCGCATGGACGAATTCCTGGACACGCTCGAACGGGTACGTCGCGAGGGCGTCGCGCTGGTGGACCAGGAGCTGGAGATCGGGCTGCGCTCGATCGCCGTGCCGGTGCATGCGCGCAGTGGCACCGTGGTGGGTGCGTTGAACATCGGCACCCAGGCCGGGCGCATCAGCCTGGGGGTGATGCAGTCGCAGCTGTTGCCGCGTCTACGTGAGGCTGCGCAACGGCTGGGCACGTTGCTGCACTGAGGGCTTTTTGGGGATTGCATGGTTGCCGGCCAGCGGCCGGCACTACCGGTTGCCTGCGCCGCGTCAGGGACCGGCCTGGTCAGCCTGTTCTTCCAGGATCGCCCTGGCCAGCGCGAAGGCGTGGTTGGCCGCAGGGATGCCGCAGTAGATCGCCGCCTGCAGCAGCACTTCCTTGATCTCCTCGGGGGTGACGCCATTGTTGCGCGCCGCGCGGATGTGCAGTTTGAATTCCTCGTCATGGCCCAGCGCGACCATCATCACGATGGTCAGCAACGAGCGCGTGTGCCGT
Organism: Stenotrophomonas sp.; assembly: GCF_031995405.1. GTDB lineage: Bacteria > Pseudomonadota > Gammaproteobacteria > Xanthomonadales > Xanthomonadaceae > Stenotrophomonas. Next base: position 5,877 of record NZ_DAMAGC010000080.1, read on the forward strand.
GGCAGGCCCTCGCGCGTCCACACCGTGCCCCACGCGGTACGCGTGATGAAGGCCTGGAATTCGTCGGTGAAATCGGTGCGCGCCTGGAGCGAGCGTTGCACGTGGTCCTCGCCCAGCACGGCGCGGCGTACCGCCAGTCCGGCCTCGTAGCGTTCTTGTTCGTCCATCGGGGGTGCCTCGTTGCAGGGTCGGGAATGAAGGCGACGCGGGCCGGCCAGCGGCCACCGGCTACCGCAGGTGCGCGCCGAGCGCGGCGGTGAAGGCGTCGGGGGATTCAAGGTTGCAGATGTGGCGTCCCGGCACGGCGATGTAGTGGCCGTCCGCCACGCCGGAGGCGATCGTCTGCAGGTCCGGCGCAGGACACACCGGGTCGTCATCGCCGGCGATGGCCAGGGTCGGTACCGTGATGCGGTCGAGCTGGTCGCGGAAATCGGCGGTGGCCACCGCGTTGCAGCAGCCCACGTAGCCGGCGGTGCTGGTGGCCACGAAGCCCTCCAGCACCGCATCCACCACTCCGCGGTGTTCGGTGGCGAAGGCGGGGGTGAACCAGCGCTCCTCCGTGCCCTGGCGCAGCGGCGGCAGGCCGTCCTGCTGCACCTGGGCGATGCGGGCCTGCCAGCTCTGACCGGTACCGATCTTCGCGGCGGTCGCCGCCACGGTGAGCGTGTGCAGCCGTGCGCCGGCATGGATGCCCAGCCATTGGCCGGTCAACCCGCCGATCGACAGGCCGCAGAAATGGCTGCGCGGAATATCCAGGGCATCCCACAACGCCAGCACATCGGCGCCAAGATCATCGATGCGGTACAACCCCGGCGGCGCAGTGGACTGCCCGTGGCCACGGCGGTCATAGCGCAGAATGCGGAACTGCGCCGACAACGCCGCTGCCTGCGGCGCCCACATGTGCAGGTCGGTGCCCAGCGAGTTGCAGAAGGTCAGCCACGGCGCATCGGCAGGTCCGTCGATGCGGTAGTGCAGACGATGCGTATCCAGCTCGAGAAACGACATGCAAGGCTCCGGAAAGAAGGATCAGCCGCGCGCGAGCACGCGGTCGATCCAGGTATCGGCCATGCCGCGCCAGCTGTCGGCGGCGAACAGCGCGTCCAGGTGCGGCGGGGACAGGTGCGCGGTCACCTCCGGCATCTGCAGGAGGACCTCGCGAAGATGCCGCGACTCGGCCAGTGCACGCTGCGCGGCCTGTTCCACCAGCGCATGCGCGGCGGCCTTGCCGAGATGCTCGGCCAGGGTGACGCTGACGGCTTCGGCATAGAGCAGGCCACCGTGGCTGTCCAGGTGCGTCTGCATGCGCGTGCGGTCCAGCTGCAGCCCCTGCACGACCATCGTGACCTGGGCCAGGCTGCCGGCGCACAGACGCACGATCCCGGGCAGGGTTTCCCACTCGGCATGCCATTGACCGGCCGCACGCTCATGCGGCTGCGGCATCGCCGCGAACAAGGTCGACAGCAGTCCCGGCACGCGGGTGGCCGCTGCGATCGCCGCCACGCACCCGACCGGGTTGCGCTTGTGCGGCATCGCCGAGGAACCGCCCTTGCCCTCGCCTGCCGGCTCGAACGCTTCGGCCACCTCGGACTGCATCAGCAGCACGATGTCGGTGGCGATCTTGCCCAGCGTGCCGGTCAACAGCGCGAACGCACTGCCCAGCTCGGCGATGCGATCGCGCGCGGCGTGCCAGGGCAATGCCGGTACCGGCAGGCCGAGTTCGTCACCCAGCGCGGTGGCCACATCCAGCCCACGGGCTTGCAGCGACGCCAGCGTGCCCGCCGCGCCGCCGAACTGCAGCACCAGCGTGTCGATGCGCAATGCCTGCAGGCGGCGTTGACTGCGCTGCGCCGCGTCGAGCCAGCCGGCAGCCTTCAGCCCGAACGTGACCGGCACCGCCTGCTGCAGCAGTGTGCGGCCCGGCAGTCCGGTGCCGCGTTCGGCGTCGGCCAGCTCGGCAAGCGCGGTGCACAGCAGCTGCAACCGCGCCTCCACGTGGGTAAGCGCGTCACGCATCTGCAGCATCGCGCCGCTGTCGATGATGTCCTGGCTGGTCGCCCCCCAGTGCACCCAGCGCGCGGCCTCCGCATCGTGCCGGCGCACCTGCGTCGTGAGCGCCTTGACCAGCGGGATGGCTGGATTACCGGCCAGCGCGGTGGCCGGGCCGAGCGCGTCCAGCGCATACAGCCCAGCCTGGCAGGCCGCCTCGATCGGTGCCAGCGCCGCGGCGGGAATCACCGCGCACCGGACCTGCGCGCGCGCCAATGCGGCCTCCACATCAAGCATGGCCTGCAACGTCGCGGTGTCGCTGAACATCGCGTCCACCTGCGGATCACCGAACAACGCACCGAGCAGGGAGTGGGAATCGTGCATCAACCAGCTTCCATCCAGGAGGGGATCAGCTTACCCGCGCCGGACCGGGCCGGGCGTGGAGGCCGCATCAGTAGTCGAAGAACACGGTTTCGTGCTCGCCCTGCATGCGCACGTCCCAGTGGTACAGGCCGTTGCCCTGCGCCTGGGCCACCAGCGTACTGCGGCGTTCGGCAGGCACCAGCGCCAGGATCGGATCGTCGGCAGTGCCCGGCGCATCGCTGAAGTACAGCCGCGCACTGGCCGCACGCAGCAGCCCGCGCATGAACACCAGCACGGTCAAGTGCGGCGCCTGCGCCTGTCCGCGCGGTCCGGGTACGCTGCCCGGCCGGATCGTGGTGAAGGCGAACCGGCCCTCCGCGTCGGTGGGCACCCTGCCCCAGCCGTCGAACACCGGGTCGTGATCGGCATGGCGCGGATCTTCCGGATGCGCGTAGATGCCCTGCGCGTCGGCCTGCCAGATCTCCAGCACGGCATCGGCGACGGGGACGCCGACGCCGTCGAACACCTGGCCCTGCACCTGCACGCGCTCACCGCGCGCACCGGCCGGTGCGATATCGACGCGGTACAGCGGCTCCAGGCCCAACCGGTAGTACGGGCCCACGGTCTGCCACGGGGTGGATTGGAAACTCATCTGCTTACTCCCACACGGTCATCTTGCGGCCACGCAAGACGATGTCGAAACGGTAGCCGAGGGCGAACTCGTTGGCGGTGGTTTCCCAGTCGAATGCGGACACCATGCGCGCGCGGGCCTTGGCATCGTCCACGCAGTTGTAGATCGGGTCGTAGTCCAGCAGCGGATCGCCGGGGAAGTACATCTGGGTGACCAGGCGCTGGCCGATGCCCTCGCCGTGCAGCGAGAAATGGATGTGCGCCGGCCGCCAGGCGTTGTAGTGGTTGCGCCACGGATACGCGCCCGGCTTGATGGTGGTGAAGCGGTAGCGGCCGTGGTCGTCGGTGAGCACCTGCCCGGTGCCTGTGAAGTTGGGGTCCAGCGGTGCGTCGTGCTGGTCGCCCTTGTGCAGGTAGCGGCCGGCGGCGTTGCACTGCCACACCTCGACCACGCTGTTGCGGACCGGGCGCCCGTTCTCGTCCAGCACCCGGCCACTGACCACGATGCGCTCACCCAGCGGCTGGCCCTTGAAGCCGGCGGTCAGATCGGCCGCATGCTCGCCCAGGGTGATGCGGTCCAGCGTGGGACCGGTCACCTCGGACAACGTGGCCGGGATCTGGATCGGATCGCGGCCGGGGCCGCGCAGGCGGGTGGACGCGTACGGCAGGTGGATACGGGCCGGCTGGCTGCCGGGGTACGGCCTGCGGTAACCGCGCAGGTCAGTGGGATCGCTCATGGCGTACTCCAAGTGGCGGACGGCCCGACGGCCGCGGCTGGGTGGCACCAGCACGCTGCCATGCAACGCGGGCAGCGGCCGTGAAACAAAAGGAAGGCAGGCGGTTCACACGCGCTCGATGGCCAGTGCGACGCCCTGGCCGACGCCGATGCACATCGTGGCCAGGCCCCGACGTCCACCGCTGGCCTCCAGCTGGCGCAGCAGGGTCAGCGCGAGCCGCGCCCCGCTCATGCCAAGCGGATGGCCCAGTGCGATGGCGCCGCCGTTGGCGTTCACGTGCGCGGCATCGTCGGCCAGACCCAGCTCACGCAGGCAGGCAAGGCCCTGCGAGGCGAAGGCTTCATTGAGTTCGATCGCGTCGAAGTCGCCGATCGACAGCCCCAGCCGCGCCATCAGTTTGCGGCTGGCCGGCACCGGGCCCATGCCCATTACCGACGGTTCCACACCGGCGCTGGCGAAGCCGAGGATGCGCGCACGCGGGGTGAGGCCGAGCGCCTGCACCTGCGCACCGGAGGCCAGCAACAGCGCCGCTGCGCCGTCGTTGATGCCCGACGCATTGCCGGCGGTCACCGTGCCCGGTTGGCGGAACAGCGGCGTGAGTCTGCCCAGCGCCTCCAGCGTGGTATCGGCACGCGGATGTTCGTCGCGCTCGACCCGCACGCTTTCGCCGCGCTTGCGACCGGGCACGTCCACCGGCAGGATCTCGCCCGCGAAGAAGCCACGCTGCTGCGCAGCAGCGGCACGCTGCTGGCTGCGCAGCGCGAAGGCATCCTGGTCGTGGCGGGACACCGCGTAGCGCGCGGCCACGTTTTCCGCGGTCTGGCCCATGGTCTCCACGCCGTAGCGTTCTTCCAGCCGCGGATTGATGAAGCGCCAGCCCATCGTGGTGTCTTCCAGGCGCTGGTCGCGCGCGAACGCCGCGCCCGGCTTGCCCATCACCAGCGGCGCGCGCGACATCGATTCCACCCCGCCCGCGATCGCCAGGCCCAGTTCACCACTGGCGATGCCGCGCGCCACGGTGCCGATCGCATCCAGGCCGGACCCGCACAGGCGGTTGATCGTGCTGCCGGGCACCGTGACCGGCACGCCGGCCAGCAACAGGCTCATGCGCGCAACGTTGCGGTTGTCTTCGCCGGCTTGGTTGGCACAACCCAGGTACACGTCGTCGAGCAGCGCCGGATCCAGTTGCGGATGACGGGCCAGCAGGGCCTTGATCGGAAGGGCGCCGAGGTCGTCGGCGCGGATGCCGGAAAGCGCGCCGGCATAGCGGCCGATCGGCGTACGGATACCGTCAATCAGGTAGGTGTCGTGCAGGGTCATCTCAGGCTCCTTCAACCATCTGCAATGGCAGGCCGGTAAGTGCACGCAGCTGGTCCATGCTGACGCCGTCGACCATCTCCAGTACCCGCGCGCCATCGGCGCCGAGATCGAACACGGCCACGTCGGTATACACCCGCGACACGCAGCGCAGACCGGTGAGCGGGTAGCTGCATTCGGCCACCAGTTTGCTTTCACCCTGTCTGGTGAGCAGGTCCATCATCACGAACACCTGCTTGGCCCCGATCGCCAGGTCCATCGCGCCGCCGACCGCAGGAATCGCGTCGGCCGCGCCGGTGCTCCAGTTGGCCAGGTCGCCCTGTGCCGACACTTGGAAGGCGCCGAGCACACAGATGTCCAGGTGCCCCCCGCGCATCATCGCGAACGAATCGGCGTGGTGGAAATAGCAGCCGCCGGTGAGCAGCGTCACCGGCTGCTTGCCGGCATTGATCAGGTCCGGGTCTTCGTCGCCGGGTGCCGGCGCCGGCCCCATGCCGAGCAGGCCGTTTTCCGACTGCAGGAAAATCTCCTTGTCGGCCGGCAGGAAATTGGCCACCGTGGTCGGCAGGCCGATGCCCAGGTTGACGTAGGCACCTTCGGGAATGTCGCGGGCCACGCGTGCGGCCAGCTGTTCGCGGCTGAGGCGGTTCATGCGTTCGCTCCTGCGGCGGCGGTGGGAAGCTCGACCACGCGCTGCACGAAGATGCCCGGGGTCACCACCGCCTCCGGATCGAGCTCGCCCAGGGCCACCACCGCCTCGACCTGGACGATCGCGCAGCGCGCGGCCATCGCCATCAGCGGGCCGAAGTTGCGCGCGGTCTTGCGGTACACCAGGTTGCCCCAGCGATCGCCGTGGTGGGCCTTGATCAGCGCGAAGTCGGCGTGCAGCGGGTACTCCAGCACGTAATGGCGGCCGTCGATCTCGCGGGTTTCCTTGCCCTGTGCCAACGCGGTGCCGTAGCCGGTGGGAGTGAAGATCGCCCCCAGCCCCGAGCCGGCCGCGTGGATGCGCGCGGCCAGGTTGCCCTGCGGCACCAGCTCCAGTTCGATCTCGCCAGCGCGGTAGGCGGCATCGAAATGCTGCGAGTCGGCCTGGCGCGGGAACGAGCAGACGATGCGCCGCACGCGCTGGTGCCGGATCAGCGCGGCCAGCCCACTGTCGCCGTTGCCGGCATTGTTGTTGATGATGGTCAACCCGCGCGCGCCCTGCGCGATCAGGGCATCGATCAACGCGTCGGGCATGCCGGCGGTGCCGAAGCCGCCGATCATCACCGTCGCGCCGTCATGGATATCGGCCACCGCTGCTTCTGCGCTGGCCACGGTCTTGTCGATCACTGCGTTGCTCCTTGTCGCGTACTGCGCTGCGCGGCGACATGCTGGAAAATTCTGGAGGCGACCATGGTGGCCAGTGCGCCACCCGGGGTCAATCCGATATTCGGACATATGATTCGATAATCGCACATCATCGCGCATCTCCTGTCCGGCTCAGGTGCGTGTCTGGCCAACGCCGACACGCAGCCCCAGGCAGGCCCATGCCGCCAATGCCAGCGGCAACGCGCACAGCACGTAGAGCGCGGCCGGCGACCAGCCCGCATCGACCAGCAGGCCGACGCTCAGCGGGGACAGGATCGCGCCGACCCGACCGATGCCGATTGCCCAGCCCAGGCCGGTGGTGCGCACGTCGGCGGCGAACACGACCGGTGCGGCGGCGTACAGGCCGGCCATCGCACCGAACAAGGCGCCGCCGATGACGAACGCCACCGGGAAGGCCACGTCCAGGTTGGTGTTGAACGCGGCGAACACCAGCATCGCCACCATCGCCAGCAGCAGGCTGATGGCGGTCAGCCGCGACAACGCCCAACGCGAGGCCAGCCAGCCGAACAGGCTGCCGCCGACGATCCCGCCGAGGTTGAGCAGCACCCCGCCGGTGATGCCCTGCTGGGCCGACACGCCGGCCGAAACCAGCAGCTTGGGCGTCCAGCTCAGGACGAAATAAAACGCGAACATGTGCAGGAAGAACGCCATCGCGATCAGCACCGCCACCCGTCGCAGGTCGCCGACGAACAGCGCCGCGTAGCCCTTGCGCCCGTCCGCCCGCACCGGCGCCGGCGGCAATGCCTGCAGCGCGGGCATGCGCATCCGCGCCAGCAGCGCGTTGAGCCGTGGCAGCGCATCGGCCGGACGCCTGGCCACCAGGAAATCCAGCGATTCGGGCAGGCACTTGATCACCAGCGGAATGCACAACAGGGAGGCGCCCGCGCCGATCAGGAACACGCTGTGCCAGCTGAAATGTTCCAGCATCCACGCCGCCAGCAGGCCGCCGAGCGTGGCGCCGACCGGGTAGCCGGTGGCCTGCAACGCCACGGCGGTGCTGCGCCATTTGGCGTTGGCGTACTCGGCGGTGATCACCCCTACCCCGGCCAGCATGCCGCCGATCCCGATGCCGGTGAACACGCGCAGCGCGCCCAGCTGCCACGCATTGGCGGCCAGCGCGGAGGCGGCCATGCCCACGGTGAGGATCACCAGGCAGACCATGATCATCGGCCGCCGCCCCCAGCGGTCGGCCAACGGCGCGAGCAGGAACGAACCCAACGCCATGCCGACCAGGCCGGCGCTGAGCATGACCCCCAGCACCTTGCCCGACAGCGCCCAGTCGGCCGACACGTGCGGCGCGGTGAAGGCCATCACCATCACGTCGAAGCCATCGAGCATGTTCAACAGCACGCAGATGCCGATGGCGGTCCATTGGAAGGAACTCATCCGCTCGAGCACGAGCGGCGAAGCGGAAGCGGTGGCATGGCTCATGCGGGGGTCCTGCAACGGCGGGGTGCGGAAAACATCCGGCGGAGCGGTCTCAATGACCGGCCTGGCTGGCGGCATGGATGACCTGGAGCACCGACTGCAGCTGTTCCACCTCGACCTGTCCCGGCGCCGATGGGGTGCCGATCATGCCGAAGGTCAGCGCCTGGCCGAAGGTCTCCCCCGCCAACCGCGAAACCACGCCGGTGCCGCCCATGGACATGGTCAGCAGCGGCTTGCTGCTGTGCTGGCGCACCTCCCAGGTGGCCTGCAGCAGCGTAAGCACGTCGCCGGCATCGTGCGGCATCACCGCGATCTTCAGCACATCGGCGCCGAGCGCATCCTGTCGCAGCAAGCGCGCGACAATCTCCTCGCGCGCCGGCGTGGCATGGAAATCGTGACTGGACATCACCACCTTGACCCCCGCAGCGTGCGCCTGCTCGACCAGCGCGGCGACACGGGCCGGGTCACGGAACATTTCCACGTCGATCAAGTTCGCGAAACCACCGCGCAGCAGCGTGCGGTAAAGCGCCGCATAGTCGGCATCGCTGATCGGCCTGCTGCCACCTTCGGCCTGGGTGCGGAAGGTGAGGATCATCGGCTTGCCCTCCAGCGTGCGCGCAATGCGCTTGCCGAGCGCGACCAGCGCCTTGCCGTCGGTGGCGATGTCCAGGTAGTCGATGCGCCACTCGGCCACGTCGGTGGACGGACTGGCGGCGATCGCCGCAGCCTGCTGCAGGGCCAGCTCGGCGGTGGCGCCGGTGATCGGCACGATGGTGCGCGGCGCGCCTTCGCCGATACGCAACGCGCCGACCTGCAACGGTGTCACCGGCTGCGGGGCAGCCTGCACGATGGAGGCGGCACCGCCAAGCATGGCGGCGAGGAACAGCGGAGTGAGCGTACGCATCAGAAAGTGACCTTGGCTTGCACGCCCAACGCCCAGGCGTTGTCGGTGCGGGTGTAGGCGAACGTGCCGGGATTGACGATGTACTGCACGTCCGGGCGGATCATCAGCCAGGGATTGACCTGGATGCTGTAGGACAGTTCGAACAGCTCTTCGGCCTGGCTCAGCTGATAAAGCGGCGAATCCAGGGGCACGCCCATGTCGGTGAGGTTGGCGCGCCGCGCACCGACCAGGCGGCGGTTGATGTCCGCGCCCACGTAACCCAGCGCGATGCTGTCCTGCGCACGCGGGCCGATGCCTTGGTAGACACCGCCGAGCGCATACCAGCGGCGGATCTGCGCGGTATCGGTGTCCGACACCATGTACTGCGCGAACGCCGTGAGCCCGCGCTGCGGGTCGCCTGCTTCACGGGTGAGACGCTGCTCGGCCAGCACGTACACGCCGTGGCGGCCGGTGGTCGGCGAGGTATCCAGCCCTCGCTGGTTCACCCGCGAGGTGTCGTAGTAGCCGCCGAACTTGTACACGCCCGGGCGTGCGCCGCCTTTGTCCGGCGTCCAGGTCACTTCCAGCGGAATCAGCGAGCCGGTGGTGCCCGACACGAACGGACGGAACGCATTGCGTTCGATGTTGCCGCCCAGGTTCGGATTGACCTGGAACCAGCCGGTGCGCACGTTCAAGGCCGGGCTCACCTGCTGGGCCACTTCACCGCCCCAGCGCGCGGTCGGATAGTTGTACCAGCCGCTGTTGCCGGACATCGCCAGCGGGTGCGCGCAGAAGGCGGCGTTGACGAAGTGGGTCAGCAGGCTGTGCAGGCCGAACTGATTGCCCATCGCGTAATAACCCAGCTTGAAATACGACTGCCCGGCGTTGAAGGTCTGGTCGTAGCTGGCTTCGGTAAGGCGGGTGTACTGGCCGCCGTAGGCTTCCTGGATCGGGAAGCGGTTGCCGACCAGATCGGCCGAGGTGCTGTTGCCGCGCCGGTCGTTGAGGGTGAAATGGAACGCGCCGCCTTGCCAGCCGGCCAGTCGGCCCATGTCCAGGTCCATGCCGATGCGCACCTGCTGCGCGTAGCGCGCGCCGGTGCGGCCGTAGCCGCCGTCGACCACACCCATCGCTTCGCCCACGTAGTCGCCGCGGAACGTGATGCCATCTTCGGCCAGCGCGCTGCGGGTGCCGCCCCAGTCGCCGGTCATCGTCTTGCCGTCGTAGCGGTTGCCGTCCTGTGCGGTTGCCAGCGCCGGAACGAATACCGCGCCGGTCAGCAGCAAGGTCAGGGAAGTGCGGTGCGGAATGCCCATGGCGTCTCTCGAAAAGAGGGGAATCAGCGCAGCGACAGCGGCGCACTGAGCGGCGAGGTGGCGCCCTGCGCCGAGGTCGCCGTGGCGGTGAGCGTGGCCACCTCGGCAGCCTCGCCGGTGGTCGGCAGTGCCAGCGTGAAGTGCCCCCGGCCCTGCGCGTCGGTCACCGCCTCGACGCTGCCAAGCAGGCGTTCGGCCTCGCGCCCGTGCAGCGCGCGGTTGCCAAATACCTCCACCTGATAACGCTGCCCTGGCGGGCCTTGGAACACCCCCTGCAACACACGGGCGTTGCCGGTGCCCTGCACCGCCTGCAGAACGGGGGCCGCCTGGCCCAGGTTCGGCGCCGGCTGGCAGTCGGCCTCACCGGCGGAGCTGCAGATGCGCGCGCGCTTGGCCGGATCGTTCTCCACGCCACGCCCGCGCGACCCGACGAAACGGGCATGTTCCAACCCGGGCACGCCGAACACGATCGCCCCGCGCGGCTGGCCCTTGGCGCAGGCACCGCCGGCTTCGCAGCGCGCGATCGGCAGGCCGTTGGCGTAGATCTGGTTGCCGCTGAAGCGGTTGGGCGCGCTGACCGGCTGCGGTCGCACCGCGATACCGATCCCGTTGCCGGTGAGGGTGTTGCCGTCGACCACGTTGTCGCTGCCGGTGACGCTGACCCCGATCGAGTTGCCGGTGAAGGTGTTGGCCGCGATGTAGTTGCGGTTGCCCCAGTTGATCTGCAGGCCGTCGGAGTAATCGATGAAGCGGTTGCGCACCACCGTGTTGTCGTTGCCCCACAGGATCTCGATGCCCTGCGACGGCTCCGGATTGGCCGGGGTGGACTGGAACAGGTTGTCGGCCACCAGGTTCCACGCCGCACCGCGGGTGAGTTCCAGGCCGTCGCCGTTGTCCAGGAAGGTATTGCGCACGATCCGGTTGTGCACCGTGGTGGTGGCCGTGGACTGGCCGCTGCCGTCATCGCCGGTCAGCATGATCCCGGCGCCGCCCTTGTTGGCCACGATGCGGTTGTCATGGATGTCGCTGTGGCTGGCGCGGTTGAGCAGCACGCCGATGCAGAAATTACGGACCTCCAGGCCGGCCAGCTCCACCCCCCGGGTATCGCGCAGGACCAGGCCGGGCAACGTGGTGGTGCGTACATTGGTGCCGGACTGTCCCGGCTCGGCGCCGGGACAGGCATCGGTGCCGCTGCCGGTGACGTAGGCCGAGCCGTCGATGGCCACGTAACGGCCTTCGCTGGCCCACGGCGCGCCGATGATCTGCACCGGGCCGAGGATCTCCGGCAACGGCGTGGCCGGACGGATCACATAGGGGGCGTCGCCGACGGCGGCGATCTCGATGCGGTAGCGACCTGGCGCCTGGTTGGCGGTGGTGATCGCCCAGCGCAACGTCCCGGCGTTGGCATCGTCGGCATAGCGGTCAACGCGCAGCACCTGCAGCGCCTCGCGCGGCGGCTCGGCCTGGTAGGCCAGGGCAAGCGATGGCAGCACGCCAAGCAGGGACAGGAAAACAACAGACAGACGGCAACGCATGCGCAGGCTCCGCACAGGGAAAGGGACTCCGGCGGTCGCTCCCCCTGCACCTGGCTTCAGTGCCGTGGTGGCACTGCCCTCGCCTGCCAGAGGTGGATCGCTTGGAACAGGAGTGAAAGTAGGTTTATCGCACTGCACCATTCAAGTGCGTTTATCGACTAAGAGTGCGATTATCGAACAACACGCCTACGACCATTGTCGTAGCTGCCGCGCGGCAGGCGCCCACAACGACGCTGCCGCCCTTGCGCGGCAACGCCTGGCGACGCCAGTGATGTCGTATCCGGCACTGCCGGGGCGGCAATGCCGTGGACGTGATCGCGGGGGGGCTTACGAACTGCAGGACAGCATCGAGCAGCCGGCCCTGTCGCGCGCCCACGCCGGGCGCTTGCCGGCGTAGTGCTCACGTCCGGGCTGCAGGTCATACGGATGCCGCAGCACGTCCTGCAACGCATGCACGCCACGCAGGTCGCCCTGCTCGGCCTGTTCGATCGCTTCCTGCGCCAGCCAGTTGCGCAGCACGTACAGCGGGTTGGCCGCAGCCATCCGCTGCTGCCGGCGTGCGGCATCCAGCGCATCGTCGCGCACGCGGGCCGCGTACTGCTGCAGCCAGGCCTGCAGCGCCGGCATCACCGCGGCACGCCGCTCCGCGCTGTAGAACGCCTCTTCCAGCACCGCCACCGACGGCGTCTGCGGGTCCAGCGCGATCAGGCCGCGGAAGGCCAGCGTCATGTCCATTTCGCCGTCCTGCAAGAGCTGCAGCCACGCCGCCATCATCGCCACGTCGTCATCGCGACACTGCGCCAGCCCGAACTTGGCGGCGATGTCCTCGCGCTCGCGCTGTGCGTGCACCTTCTGGAAACGTGCGAGCCCTTCATGCAGCGGCGCCACGTCGTCGAACAACGGCGCCAGCGCCTGCGCCAGCCGGGTCAGGTTCCAGTACGCCACCTGCGGCTGGGTCCCGAAGCGGTAGCGTCGGCCCTGCGCGTCGGTGGTGTTGGGGGTCCAGTCCGGGTCGTAGTCGTCCACCCAGCCGTACGGGCCGTAGTCGATGGTCAGGCCAAGGATGGACATGTTGTCGGTGTTCATCACCCCGTGCACGAAACCGACCCGCATCCAGTGCGCCACCAGCAGCGCGGTGCGCTCGCAGATCTGCGCGAACCACTGCGCGTGGCGCGCGTCACCGGCATCGGCCAGTTCGGGAAAATCACGGGCGATGCAGACATCGGCCAGTTGTCGCAGCAGCGCCACATCGCCGCGCGAGGCGGGCAACTCGAACGTACCAAAGCGGATGAACGATGGCGCCACCCGGCACACGATCGCACCGGGTTCCGGTGCCGCGTTGCCGTCATAGAACATGTCGCG
>NZ_DAMAGC010000081.1:0-18321 GCF_031995405.1 Stenotrophomonas sp.
CGACGCCCCCGGCCGCGGGGCGGCCTCCTCCTTTATTTCGCCTCCAAGGGCATGGGGACCCAGCGCCCGACCCACCGACAACCGCAAGAAGAGCTTGGCTTCGGCATGTTCCCCGCAAGCCGAGCCCCGTAGCGGCCGGTAGGCTCCTGGGCAAAATAAAGGAGGAGGAGGCCGCTCCGCGGCCGGGGGACACTACGCCAGGAGCCTGCCGGTCGCTACGGGGCCGTCACGCGCGCGACAAACCCGAGCCGAGACAGCATCCGATCCAAGACGGCGTCGGACTACCCCAGCCACACGTATCGCCGTACTCATCTGCGACGCGCCTTCAAGGAGGCTCGCCCTAACGGGAAGAAACACCCTGTTACAAGCGCCACCGAGGAAAGACCCGACAGGCGGGTCCGAACTGCCCCTATGGTCCCGGCATTCAGCTTCCGTCTAGAATCGGCCACCCGGACAGGGTGTCCGGAATCAGGGGCAAGGATGCGCAAGTCAGGCTGGATGGCATTGATCGTGTGTGGCGCGCTGGCGGGGCAGGCCGGTGCAGTGGACCTGGACCGGTATCTCAAGCGCGACGATTTCGCCGATATCAAGATTTCGCCGGATGGCAACTATTTCGCTGCCACGGTGCCGATGGAAGACCGCACCGCGCTGGCGATCCTGCGGCGCTCGGACAGCAAGGTGGTCGGCTCGTTCGTGCCGCCGGCCAAGAACCACGCCAACGACTTCAACTGGGTCAACGACAACCGCGTACTGATCGGGCTGGCTGAAAAAATCGGCGCTCTCGACCGCCCGCGCCTGACCGGCGAGTTGTTCGCGATCAACGCCGATGGCGGACGTGGCGAACTGCTGGTCGGCTACCGCGTGGAAGGCAATGGCCCCGGCACCCGTATCCAGCCCAAGAAGGTCGAAGCGGTGGCGGCGTTCCTGTTCGACGACCTCCCGCAGGATGACCGCAACGTGCTGGTCTCGATCTGGCCCTTCAGCAACGAGCCCTTCACCCGGGTCGACAAACTGGACGTGCAGAGCGGTCGCCGCCAGACCGTGGCGCTGTCGCCGGTGCGCCGTGCCGAGTTCGTCAGCGACGCCAACGGGCAGGTCCGCTTCGCGCATGGTGCCGGCGCCGACAACGTCAACAAGCTCTACTACCGCGAAGGCGTGGGCGACAACTGGAAGCTGGTCAACGACGAGGCGGTCAACGGCCGCATCGAACAGGCGATCGGCTTCTCCGCCGACGGCAAGCTGGCCTACTTCACCTCCGAGCAGGCCAACGGTCCCACCGCCATCATCGCCTGGGATCCGGCGACCGGCACGCGTACGCCGGTGCTGCGCGATCCGAAGGTGGATCCGAGCCGCATCATTCACCGCCCGGGTACCGCGATCCCGGTCGGCGCCCTGTTCCTGGGCGACACGCCGCATACCCGGTTCTTCGATGAGAAATCTGCCGATGCACGCCTCTATCGCAGCCTGGAAGCGGCCTTCGGTGGCGATGCGGTGTTCATCACCTCCAGCACCAAGGACGGCAAGCAGCTGATGATCGAGGCGTGGTCGGGGCAGAATCCCGGCGACTTCTTCATCTTCAACAACGAGACCAAGAAGGCCGACCACGTGATCAGCCGCAGCAGCTGGGTGGATCCGGCCAAGGCCGCCACGGTGCTGCCAGTGGCGGTCAAGGCCCGCGACGGACTGGAGCTCAACGGCTTCCTGACCGTTCCGGCCGGCCGTGCCGGCGCCAGGCTGCCGATGGTAGTGATGCCGCACGGTGGCCCCTTCGGCATCTTCGACGACGGCAGCTACACCACCGAAAGCCAGTTGCTGGCGTCGGCCGGCTATGCCGTGCTGCAGGTCAACTACCGTGGCTCGGGCAACTATGGCCGCGCCTTCCAGGCGGCCGGTGCGAAGCAGTGGGGCGGGGCGATGCAGGACGACCTGACCGACGCGACCCGCTGGGCCATTGCCCAGGGCCATGCCGATCCGTCGCGGATCTGCATCTACGGCGCCAGCTACGGGGCGTATGCCGCGCTGATGGGGGCCGCCAAGGAGGCCGGGCTGTACAAGTGCGCGGCCGGCTACGTCGGCGTATACGACCTACCGATGATGTTCACGGCCGGCGACATCCAGCGCAGTGGCTCCGGTGAAACCTACCTCAAGGACTGGCTGGGCGACCCGCAGAAACTGGCGGCGGTCTCGCCGGTCAACCTGGCCGCGCAGATCAAGGTGCCGGTGTTCCTGGCGGCCGGCGGCGAAGACGAACGCGCTCCGATCCGGCACACCAAGCGCATGGAAGAGGCGTTGAAGAAAGCCGGGGTGCCGGTGGAGTCGCTGTATTACCCCACCGAAGGCCACGGCTTCTACACCGATGCGCACCGTCGCGAGTATTACGCCAAGCTGCTGGCCTTCCTGTCGCGCAGCCTCGGCGGGGAAACCGCCAATGCAGCGGCCGCCGCACAGCCCTGATCATCGCTGGCGCGTAAAACGACAACGGCACCGCGAGGTGCCGTTGTCGTTTCGGTGGGCGGCGCCGGTGGGCTTACTTCACCCCGTGCATCATCTTCTTCAGCAGCGGCGAGCAGGCCAGCGCGACCGCCGCGCAGCCCAGCCCGATCCACATCAGCAGCCAGAACAGATGTTCGTAACTGGCGGCGGCGCTGGCGATGTTCATCGTCTGGCCTTCCGGCACCTCGATCGCGGCGAGTTTGCCGAACAGCGCGGCCAGGGTTTCGGAGAAGGCCGTGGCCAGGAACCAGGTGCCCATCATCAGGCTCACCACGCGCGGCGCGGCCAGCTGGGTGACCGCCGACAGGCCCACCGGTGACAGGCACATCTCGCCGATCTCCAGGATCAGGTAGGCCAGCACCAGCCACCACACGCTGGCCATCTGCCCGGTTGCCCCCACCTGCTGGGCGGCCAGTGCCAGCGGCACGAACGACAGCGCGGCGAAGATCAGCCCGATCGAGGACTTGATCGGCTTGGACGGGTCCAGGCGGCGGCGGTCCAGCCACGCCCACAGGATGGCGAACAACGGTGCCAGCACGACCAGGAACAGGCCGCCCAGGTAGGTCAGCGAACCGGCGGTCTGCGGGATCACCAGGCAGTCGCGGATCAGCATCACCAGCATCAGCGCGACGATGGCGATGAACAGGTTGCGCGGCGCGGTCGAGCCGGGGCTGCGCTCGGACAGCCGTGCAGCCACCACGAAGCCCAGCGGGGCCAGCAGCAGCGAGGCGATCGACCACGGCAACGGCGTGCCGCCCTGGATCACCAGCGACGGCACCAAGTCCTTGGTCAGCAGGCGATCGGTGAAGGTCACCCACGACCCGTAGGTCTGCTCGTACAGGGTGAAGAACACCAGCGCCATGAAGATCAGCGCCATCAGCGCGATCATCTGCTGGCGCTGCACCGGCGTGCAGCGGGTGCCGGTGAACCAGGCAAACCACACCAGCACGCCACCGAGCACCACGATCATCAGCATCAGCGCCAGGCTGATTTCGCCGCCAAGCGCGAACGCGCCATTGGCCGCGGCCCACATCAGGGCAGCCACCGGGATTACTCCAAGCACGGCCAGCGCGTAGATCAGCCACTCGCGGCGGATGCCCAGCACGCGCTGGCGCAGGGCCGGCACATCGGTCGGCTCGGCGTGGCCCTGCAGGTACTTCTGGCCCCACAGGAACATGCACAGGCCGATCACCATGCCGATGCCGGCCGCACCGAAACCGTACTTCCAGCCGTAGGCCTCGCCGAGGAAACCGCATACCAGCGAGGCGAACAGCGCGCCCAGGTTGATGCCGGCATAGAACAGCGAGAAGCCGGAGTCGCGGCGCGGATCGTTCTCCGGATACAGCTTGCCGACGATGGTGGAGATGTTGGGCTTGAGGAAGCCCACGCCCATGATGATCAGGGCCAGCGACAGATAGGTGATGCCCAGTGCGGCGTCATCGCGCACGATCTGCCCGTCGATGCGGGTGGCCGCGTGGCCCTCGAAGGCCATGCCCATATGCCCCAGCACCAGCAGCACGCCGCCGAACACCACCGCCTTGCGCATGCCCAGCCAGCGGTCGGCCAGCAAACCGCCGAAGACCGGGATGCAGTACACCAGGCCGCCGTAGGCGCCGAGCAGGTCCAGCCCGGCCTTGTCGCCGAACAGGTGGTACTTGGTGAGGTACAGCAGCAGCAGCGCCTTCATGCCATAGAACGAGAACCGCTCCCACATCTCGGTGAAGAAGCAGACGTAAACGCCCTTGGGGTGGCCGAGGAAGTCGTCGGAGCGGGTGGCAACGGTGTCGGGGGCGGGCAGGGCGGCTGCGGTCATCAGGGCGGCAGGGGCGGACAGCGGGGCTGCGAGTATAGGCCCGGTGCCCGGGCGACGACGGTGCCGCTGGTGGTGGCTCGGCCCTATGGCGCCGTCGTGCCGCGCTTTGCCGATCCCGGCGGCTGCGTCCTGCCCGGGGCAGCCGGGGCGACCGATGCCCCTGCATCACCGCGGGTGCAGCACCTCCCGCACTGGACTTGCCCGGACATGAACGCTAGCGTGGACCAGATTTTTTGCCAGCAGGGGCTTCCATGAACAACGACGCTGCGCCACGCCAGCTCACTTTCCGCGCGGTGGTGCTTGCCATCGTGCTGGCAGTGATTCTGTCGGCCGCCAACGCCTACCTGGGTCTGTTCGCAGGCCTGACCATCGCCACCGCGATTCCCGCCGCCGTCATCTCCATGGGCGTGCTGCGCCTGCTCGGTGGTGGCACCATCCTTGAAAACAACATCGTCCAGACCGGCGCCTCGGCCGGCTCGTCGATCGCCGCCGGTGTGATCTTCACCATTCCCGCGCTGGTGATCATGGGGTACTGGCCGGACTTCAAGTACTGGTGGGTGCTCGGCATCGCCGGCCTGGGTGGTCTGCTCGGCGTGCTGTTCTCGGTGCCGCTGCGTCGTTCGATGATCGTCGAAGATCCGTTGCCCTTCCCCGAAGGCAAGGCCGCGGCGGAAGTGCTCAAGGCCGGTGAAAATCCGGGCCCGGGCCTGAAGATCCTGGCCGTGTCGGCGGTGATCGGTGCCTTCGTGAAGCTGGCCGCCGAGAGCGGCCTGCGCCTGATCCCCGATGCGTGGGCCACCTCGGCCTACGTGGGCAGCTCGAAGGTCACTGCCTTCATCGGCACCAACCTGTCCCCGGCGCTGCTGGGCGTGGGCTACATCGTCGGCCTGAATGTCGGCATCGTGGTGGTGTCCGGCTCGATCCTGACCTGGCATATCGCCATTCCGCTGTATCAGTCGTTCTTCATGCACACCGATCCGGCGCTGGCCGCGTCGATCGCCACGGCCACCTCGACCGAGGCGGCATTCGCCATCTGGGGCGCGAAAATGCGTTATCTGGGCGTCGGCGCGATGCTGATCGGCGGCGTCTGGACGCTGATTTCGCTGCGCAAGTCGCTGCTCAATGGCGTCAAGAGTGGCTTTGCCGCGGCCCGCAAGAGCGGTGGCCCGGCACTGGCACACACCGAGCGCGACCTGCCGATGAAGTGGATGCTGGTGGCCCTGGTGGTGTTCACCCTGCCGCTGCTGGCGTTGTACCAGGCCATCGTGGGCCAGTGGCATGTGTCGATCCCGATGACCCTCATCATGATCGTCGCCGGCTTCCTGTTCGTGTCGGTGTCGGCCTACCTGGCCGGCCTGATCGGCTCCTCCAACAACCCGGTGTCGGGCATCACCATCTCCACCATCCTGTTCGCCTCGGCGGTGCTGGTGCTGCTGCTGGGCAAGGACGGCCTGACCCCGGTCGGCGTGGGCGGTGCACCGCTGGGTGCGGTAGCCGCGATCATGATCGGCGCGGTGGTGTGCTGTGCGGCCGCGGTGGGCGGTGACAACCTGCAGGATCTCAAGGCCGGTTACATCGTTGGCGCCACCCCGTGGAAGCAGCAGCTGATGCTGGGCATCGGGGCGTTCTCGTGCGCGCTGATCATGGCCCCGGTGCTGAACCTGCTGGCCACCGCCTACGGCATCGGCGTCAAGTCCGAACTGCATCCCAATGCGCTGGCCGCGCCGCAGGCCAACCTCATGGCCTCGGTGGCCAAGGGGCTGTTCGGTGGCGAGCTGCCGTGGACCTTCATCGGCATCGGCGCGGTGGTCGGCGCGGCGATCATCGCCTTCGACAGCTGGCTGAAGTCGCGCAACGCGCGTTTCCGCGTGCCGGTGCTGGCCGCGGCGATCGGTATCTACCTGCCGCTGGAACTGATGGTGCCGATCTTCCTGGGCGGCCTGATTGCCTACCTGGTCGAGCGCTTCCACAAGATCCGTGGCGACGATGAAGAAGGCCGCGACCGCGTGCACAAGCCGGGCGTGCTGTTCGCTGCCGGCCTGATCACCGGTGAAGCCCTGATGGGCATCGCCATCGCGATCCCGATCGTGATCAGCAGCCGCGCCGATGTGCTGGCGCTGCCGTTCCACCTGCCGGGCGCGCAGTGGATCGGTCTGGCGGTGCTGTTCCTGGTGGGGTGGCTGATCTACCGCACCGGCAAGCGCGCGGTGGGGTCGGTTTAAGAAAGCGCGACCCCGATCCGCGTCATGACGAACCCCGCCTCGGCGGGGTTTGTCGTTTCTGCCCTCGGCCGATCCGCCGGCATGACCGATGGCCTTTGCGTGGGCGGCCCCTCCGGCCCTACCATCGGCGTTTTGCCGTCCTGCGGAGAACCCGATGAAATTTCGTTACGCCCTGCTGCCGTTGTGCCTGCTGACGGCGATGCCCTCGCTGGCGGCCACGCGTGGCCTGGATGTGCGCGACATGATCGCGCTGGATCGGGTCTCCAGCCCGCTGCTCACCGCCGATGGCGGCAACGTCATCTTCGCCAAGCGCGTGGTCGGCAGTGACAGCAAGGCCAGCACCGGCCTGTTCATCCGCAACCTACGCACCCGCGACCTGGCCCCGCCCAAGCCGCTCACCCCGGCTAGCTGGAACGTCAACTCGGCAGCGTTGTCGGCCGACGGCGGCACCGTGTACTTCCTCAGCGCCAAGGGCGGCAGCCAGCAGCTGTATTCGCAGCCGGTCGCCGGCGGCACCCCGCGCCAGCTGACCGACTTCCCGGTGGACGTGGACAGCTTCCACGTGTCCCCGCAGGGCGACCGCGTGGTCTTCAGCAGCGGCGTGTTCCAGGCCTGCGGCTCGGACCTGGCCTGCACCACGAAGAAGCTGGACGCGCACAAGGCGCGCAAGAACACCGGTGAAGTCTTCGACAACCTCTTCGTGCGCCATTGGGACACCTGGGCCGACGGCCGCCGCAACACGCTGTTCGTGGCCCCGCTGCCGACCGCCAAGGCCGCTGCGGTGAAGGGCGCCTCGGCGATCAGCGCCACTCTGGACGGCGACGCGCCGTCCAAGCCGTTCGGCGGCAACGACGACTTCGCCTGGGCACCGGACGGCAAGAGCGTGGTCGCCTCCATCCGCGTGGCCGGCAAGCAGGAGCCGTGGTCGACCAACTTCGATCTTTACCAGCTCGACGTGGACGGCAAGCAGGCCCCGGTCAACCTGACCGCGTCCAACCCGGCCTGGGACGCCGGCCCGGTGTTCAGCGCCGACGGCAAGACCCTGTACTACCGCGCGATGAAGCGCCCGGGCTTCGAGGCGGACCGCTTCGGCGTGATGGCGCTGGACCTGGCCTCGGGCAAGGCCCGCGAGATCGCCCCCAAGTGGGACCGCTCGGCCGGTGAAATCGTGCTGGCCGCCGACGGCGGCAGTTTCTACACCGGTGCCGATGACCTGGGCGAACACCGCCTGTTCAACATCGACATCGCCACCGGCAAGGCCACGGTCGTCGCCGAAGGCGGCAGCATCGGTTCGCCGGTGATCGCCGGCACCACCCTGGCGTACACGAAGAACAGCCTCAAGAGCGGTGACCAGATCGTGGTGGCCGCCGCCGATGGCAGCAGCCCGCGCGAGATCACCCCGAGCGCCTCGCAGATGCTGCCCGACGTGGCCTTCGGCGATTACGAGCAGTTCCAGTTCAAGGGCTGGAACAACGACACCGTGCACGGCTACGTGGTCAAGCCGTACAACTACCAAGAAGGCAAGACCTACCCGGTTGCGTTCCTGATCCACGGCGGCCCGCAGGGCAGCTTCGGCAATGGCTGGAGCTACCGCTGGAACCCGCAGACCTACGCTGGCCAGGGCTACGCGGTGGTGATGATCGACTTCCACGGTTCCACCGGCTACGGCCAGGAATTCACCGACGCGATCAGCCAGCACTGGGGCGACCGCCCGCTGGAAGACCTGCAGAAGGGCTGGGCCGCGGCGCAGAAGCAGTACCCGTTCCTCAACGGCGACAAGGCCTGCGCGCTGGGCGCCAGCTACGGCGGCTTCATGATCAACTGGATCGCCGGCAACTGGAACGAGCCGTGGAAGTGCCTGGTCAACCATGACGGCGTGTTCGACCAGCGCATGATGGGCTATGCCACCGAAGAGCTGTGGTTCACCGAGTGGGAGCAGGGCGGTACGCCGTTCCAGAAGGCGGCCAACTTCGAGAAGTTCAACCCGGTCAACCACGTGGCCAACTGGAAGAAGCCGATCCTGGTGATCCATGGCCAGCTCGACTTCCGCATCCCGGTCGAACAGGGTCTGGCCGCGTTCACTGCCGCGCAGCGCCAGGGCATCGAGTCCAAGTTCCTGTACTTCCCCGATGAAAACCACTGGGTGCTCAAGCCGCAGAACAGCGTGCAGTGGCATGACACCGTCAACGGCTGGTTGAAGCAGCACATCGGCGAATAAGCCCGATGCAGGCGCCGCCCCCCAGGGGCGGCGCTTTGCCCGCGGTTGCGCCGTGGCATGCCCGGCGGTTTCTTGCGTCTCCCTTTTCCAGCCGCAGCCGTGCATGGCTCGGCTCTACCCTGAGCGTCCGCATGCCTTCCGCTCCCGTGATCCAGAACGACATCGTCGTCTTCGGCCTGATCGCCGCCACCCTCGGTGCCGTGTTCTGGACCGCCTCGCGCGAGCAGGGCCTGTGGAAGAGCTTCTACAGCGTCGTGCCGGCGCTGCTGCTGTGCTACCTGCTTCCGGGCATCTACAACACCGTCGGCCTGATCGACGGGCAGAACACCCATCTGTACAACCCGGTCGCGCGCGACATCCTGCTGCCGGCCGCGCTGGTGCTGCTGACCCTGGCGGTGGACATCAAGGGCATCCTGCGCCTGGGCCCGAAGCTGATCGTGATGTACCTGGGCGCGTCTTTCAGCATCATGCTCGGCGCGGTGGTGGCCTTCCAGGTGATGAAGTGGCTGCACCCGGCCACCGTGGCCGGCGACACCTGGGCCGGCATGGCGGCACTGGCCGGCAGCTGGATCGGTGGCGGTGCCAACATGCTGGCCATGCGCGAGGTGTTCGACGTCAACGCGACCACCTTCGGCCAGTTCGCGGTGGTCGATGTGGGCGTGGGCTATGTGTGGATGGCGGCGCTGATCTTCCTGGCTGGCCGCGCGGCGAAGATCGACGCACGCAGTGGTGCCGATACCTCGGGCATCGACGCACTCAAGCTGCGCATCGAGAAATTCCGCAGCGAACACGAACGCGTGGCCAGCCTCACCGACCTGATGCTGATCGTGGCGGTGGCCTTCGGTACGGTCGGCCTGTCGCACGCGATCGCCGGGCCGGTCTCGGCGTGGTTCAAGGGCCATGTCGGCTGGGCCTCGCAGTTCAGCCTGGATGCGCCGTTCGTGTGGGTAGTGGTGATCTCCACCACCTGCGGTCTGGCGCTCAGTTTCACCCGTGCGCGCAACCTGGAGGGCGCCGGCGCGTCCAAGCTGGGCTCGCTGTTGCTGTACTTCCTGATCGCCTGCATCGGCATGCAGATGGACCTGCTGGCACTGCTGGATCGGCCGTGGCTGTTCCTGCTGGGCCTGATCTGGATCGCGGTGCATATCGTGCTGCTGTGGGCCTTGGCGCGGGTGCTGAAGGTACCGTTCTTCTATTTCGCCATCGGTTCGCAGTCCAACATCGGGGGGCCGGCGTCTGCGCCCGTGGTCGCGGCCGCGTTCCATCCCTCGCTGGCCCCGGTGGGGGTGTTGCTGGGCACGATGGGGTATGCAACCGGGACCTATCTGGCCTACATCGTCGGGATCACGCTGCGCGCAATGGCGTAGATCCACGCCACGCGTGGATACCGCGCGCAGCGCGGTGCGTCAGCGTTCATGACGCCAGAACGAAGAGCATCCACGCATGGCGTGGATCTACGTGGCACCGCGCGCCGCATTCGAAATGCAGCGCCGACGGGGCACCGATTCAAATTCCGCCACCACGTAACAATCCCGTAGATCCACGCCATGCGTGGATACCGCGCGCAGCGCGGCGCGTCAGGCGTTCATGACGCCAGAACGAAGAGCACCCACGCATGGCGTGGATCAACGTGGCACCACGCGCCGCATTCGAAATGCAGCGCCAACGGGGCACCGAACCAAATTCCGCCACCACGTAACAATCCAGTAGATCCACGCCACGCGTGGATACCGCGCGCAGCGCGGCGCATCAGGCGTTCATGACGCCAGAACGGAGAGCATCCACGCATGGCGTGGATCTACGTGGCAAGCAACCCGCGCTCGATCAACCAGGCACGCGCATCTTCCGCATCCTGCTCGAACCACGCACGCGTGGACCCCAGCCGATACGTATACCCCCACGCATCCATGTCCTGCATCAACCGATCACTACCCACGCCCGGCAACTGCCCGGCCAGCACGATCTGCAGGTAGCAGGTGGCGTCTTCCTCGGGCACCGAATCGGTTGCATCGGTATGCACCAGCGCACGCCGCTCCGGCGGCAGCACGATCAGGTGGCAGGCCTCGTGCAGCATCGAATGCACGGGCGTGTCATCGCGCACGTACACGTCGCTGCCGATGATCCCCGCCTCCGGCTCGCCCCAGTAACTGCCCGGAATCGGCGCAGCCGCGTCCACCCGGTGCAGGCGCAGCGCGTGCGCCGCAAGCAGGGCAACCGCATCGTCGAAACGGATATCACCGACCCGCGTCACCTGCGGCTCGGCCTCGATCACAGCATCGTTCATCGTGGTCATGTCACGCGCCCCGGCCCGTACGGGAAGGGGCGCTATCGCATCAAGGCTGCTGCGGGCCTTCCGGCAAGGCGACGGAAATGTCGAGCACATCGTGCTCCCCGTCCTTCACCAGATCCACCTTCACCGCATCGGCGTCGATGTTCACGTACTTCTTGATCACTTCCAGCAGCTCGCGCTGCAACAGCGGCAGGTAATCGGGGCCACCGCGATGGCTGCGTTCCTGCGCGATGATGATCTGCAGACGGTTCTTCGCCGTTTCGGCAGTGGTCTTCTTCCGGTTCAGGAAATCGAACAGTCCCATGCTTACCCTCCGAACAGCTTGCTGAAGAAGCCTTTCTTCTCCACGGTGGTGAAGCGCATCGGACGCTCTTCGCCAAGAATGCGGCCGACCGCATCTTCATAGGCCTGGCCCGCCGCCGATTCGGGGTCCAGGATCACCGGCTCGCCCTTGTTGGACGCATTGAGCACGTCGCCCGACTCGGGCACCACGCCAATGGCCTTCAGGCCCAGCACTTCTTCCACGTCGGTGATGCTCAGCATCTCGCCACTTTCCACCCGTGCCGGGCTGTAGCGCGTGAGCAGCAGGAACGCCGGCACGTCCTGGCCCGACTCGGCCTTGTGCGTCTTCGAGTCGAGCAGGCCGATGATGCGGTCCGAGTCGCGTACCGAGGACACTTCCGGATTCACCACCACCACCGCACGGTCGGCGTAGTACATCGCCAGGAATGCACCCTTCTCGATGCCGGCCGGCGAGTCGCAGATGATGTAATCAAAGCCGTCCGCGGCCAGGTCCTTGAGCACCTTGCCCACGCCTTCCTGGGTCAGCGCATCCTTGTCGCGCGTCTGCGATGCCGCCAGCACGTACAGGTTGTCAAAGCGCTTGTCCTTGATCAGCGACTGCTTCAGCGTCGCCTCACCGTGCACGACGTTGACGAAGTCGTACACCACGCGGCGCTCGCAGCCCATGATCAGGTCGAGGTTGCGCAGGCCGACGTCGAAGTCGATCACCGCCACCTTCTTGCCGCGCCGTGCCAGGCCGCACGCCAGGCTGGCGCTGCTGGTGGTCTTGCCCACGCCGCCCTTGCCGGAAGTGACTACGATGATTTCAGCCAAAGGACTTCTCCTGATTCATTTTGTGTGGGCGCCGGATCAGTCCAGCGCCGCGATCTTGATCTGGTCCTGTTCCAGCCACACCTGCACGGCCTTGCCGCGCAGGGTGTCCGGGACATCGTCCAGTACCTTGTAATGGCCGGCGATTGCGACCAGTTCAGCATGGAATTCACGGCAGAAGATACGCGCCGTGGTGTTGCCTTGGGCACCTGCCAGGGCACGGCCCCGCAGCGTACCGTAGATGTGGATGCTGCCGTCGGCGATCACCTCGGCACCGGCGCCGACGGTCGCCATCACCGTGAGGTCGCAGTTTTCCGCGTACAGCTGCTGGCCCGAGCGCACGTTGCTGGTCTGCATGCGACCAGGCTGCGGTGCCTTGCCCGGATCGACCACGGCCGGTGCCGGCGCGGCCGCGCGTGCACGGCGGGCCGGTTCCGGGGCCGGCGCGGGGGCCGGCGGCGGTGGCGGGGCGGCCTGAACCGCTTCCAGGTCGGCGCGTTCGTACTGCGCACGGAACTTGGCCAGCAGCGGCAGGCCCAGCTGCTGCGAGAGTTTTTCGGTTTCGGTGGTGCCGTAGGCCAGCGCAACGGGCAGCACGCCGGCGCCGCGCAAGCCGTCCAGCAGGGCCTGGGCGGTGGCCACATCGGGAATCTGGCTCAGCCCGCCAAAATCCAGGATCACCGCGGCCCGCCCGAACAGCTTGGGCGCACGTGCCACGCGGTCGTGCATCTCACGGGTGAGGCGTTCCACATCCAGGGTGCGGATGCGCAGGTTGGCGATGCCGACCTGGCCGATCTTCAGTTCACCGGCCTGTTCAAAATCCATGTTCGCCGCCACCTCAGGTCCCCGTCGGTCGATGCGCGCGCAGCGGCTCGCGACGATGGCCCACCCAGGGCACGTCCGGCAGCTGGTCGCCGTAGGTGTCGTGCACCCACTGGTAACTGCACAGGTCCTTGAGCAGCATGCTGGCACGCACGTCCACGTGCTCCATGGTGTTCTGCCCGACCTCGCGGAAGCCGAAGCTGCCATGGAACAGCAGCGCCGCATCGGCGCCATGGTCCAGGAACACTTCGCAGGTCAGCTGCGGGTAGCGCAGCTCGGCGTAGCTCTGCGCATCGGCATAGAACGCACGGCCGACACCGCCGCCACGACGGCGGCTGGCGACCACGATGCGGTCGATATAGAAGAATTTGCTGTCCAGCTGCTGCTGGAACCAGGCGAAGTTGCTGCTGTCGTGCTGGCTGTCGCTGCCGAAGCCGATCAGGAAGCCGGCCAGGTTGCCGTCGCGCTCGGCGACGCGGAAATATTCAGCGGTTTCGTAGAACAGGCGCAGGCGGGCGGCATCCAGCGGCAGGATGGCCAGACCGGCGTTGTTGTTCAGGGCCAGGACGGAATCGAGCTCGTGCTCGCGCACGTCGCGGATGACAATCGACATTGTGACTCCGTGGGGTAACGCGGTTGGCCCATCAAGGGGCCCTCGTCGGATTATTGCACGGGTGACCGGCCCCGGCGAATCGGGGGCCATGACTTATGTGGGAGTGCAGGGGCGCAGGTTCAGCCTAAGATGCGTCCATGCTGGGATACCTGAGCCAAACCCGAGTACTGCGACTGGCCGGCCTGTTCACCTGGGTCATGGTCGGCCTGCCGGTGGTCTATTCCCAGTACGAATCGCTGCTGCGCCACCGCGGCGACGGCCTGGACAGCTGGGCGGTATGGCTGTTCACCGCCTACCTGGCCTTCGGTGCATGCTACTTCTGGCTGACCCGCGGCCTGCGCGATGGCGGCGGGCATTCGGCCTGGTACGACCGGGTGGTGCTGCTGCTGCTCACCACCTCGGCGCTGGGGGTGAGCTACCTGAGCGGATCGGGCCTGGGCAGCATCCTGATGATGGTGGCCGCCGGGGTCATTCCGTGGATGCTGCAGGTGCGCGGCGGGGTGCTCTGGCTGCTGCTGAGCCAGCTGGCGGTGCTGCCGGTGTACTACCTGATCCTGCGCATGCCGTTGTTCGAGGCGCTGATGCAGTCGCTGCTGTACGGCGGCTTCTCCATGTTCATCTTCGTGACCAGCCTGGTCGCGCGACAGCAGACCGATGCCCGTGAAGAACAGCGTCGGCTCAACACCGAGCTGCGCGCCACCCGCGTGCTGCTGGCCGAGAGCGCCCGGGTCAACGAGCGCACCCGCATCTCGCGCGAACTGCACGATCTGCTGGGGCACCATCTCACCGCGCTCAGCCTGAACCTGGAAGTGGCCGGCCACCTCACCGAGGGCCAGGCCCAGGAGCATGTGCACCAGGCCCACACCCTGGCCAAGCTGCTGCTCACCGACGTGCGCGAGGCGGTCAGCCAGATCCGCGACAGCGGCGCCATCGACCTGGCCGCCGCGCTGCGCCCGCTCACCGAGCAGGTGCCCTCGCTGGACATCCATCTGGACATCGCCGAGCCGCTGAACGTCGAAGACCCCGAGCGCGCCCACGTGCTGCTGCGCTGCACCCAGGAAATCATCACCAACGCGGTCCGCCACGCCAATGCGCGCAACCTGTGGATCCAGGTCCGGCGGGAAAGCGCGGGGGAAGTGGTGATCCAGGCGCATGATGACGGGGTGGGCGCCGACGGCATCGTGGTCGGCAACGGCCTGCGCGGCATGCGTGAACGGCTGTACCAGTGCGGCGGTGAGCTGCAGATTGAAACCCGCCGGGGTCAGGGCTTCCGCCTGCGCGCCTCGGTTCCCGGTGCGCCCGTGCTGCTGCTGGCCACCGTTCCTTGAGGAGTGCGTTGATGATTCGCGTCTGTCTGGTCGACGACCAAACCCTGGTGCGGCAGGGAATCCGCTCGCTGCTGGCGCTGGACGCCGGCATCGAGGTGGTGGCCGAGGCCGCCGACGGCCGCCAGGCGGTCGAGGTGGTGCCGCAGGTGCGCCCGGACGTGGTCCTGATGGACATGCGCATGCCGGTGATGTCCGGGCTGGAAGCGCTGCAGATGCTGTCCAAGCTGGGGCAGCTGCCGCCGACCATCATCCTGACCACCTTCGACGACGACCAGCTGGTGTTGGCCGGGCTCAAGGCCGGTGCCAAGGGCTACCTGCTCAAGGACGTGACCCTGGACCAGCTGGTCGGGGCGATCCGGACCGTGGCCGACGGAGGCTCGCTGGTGCAGCCGGCGGTGACCCAGCGCCTGCTGTCCGGGCTGGAGCACATGCGCAACGAGTTCGTCAGCCTGGACCGGCCCGACCCGCTGACCGATCGCGAGACCGAGATCCTGCGCCTGATGGCCAGCGGCTTCTCCAACAAGGAGATCGCCAACTCGCTGGGCGTGGCCGAGGGCACGATCAAGAACCACGTGTCCAACATCCTGTCCAAGCTGGGCGTGCGCGACCGGACCCGCGCGGTGCTGAAGGCCTTCGAGCTTCAGCTGGTCTGAACAGGCACGCAGGCCGCGGTCGTGGCCTGCGTCGCAGCCCTTGTGCGACAAGGGTTGCGGCAGGCTCAGGGCAGTCATCGGCCGAATCCGGCAAAGAAATATTGCGCATCCGCTACGTGCTGACGCGCGTGATGCGTTATCTTTCCGCTCCTTGTCTATGCAAAACCGCTGCCGGCATGGATACCGGTGCGCCAATCCTGATCTACATACCCGCGAAGCCTGCTAGGATTGGCGCTTCGCTTCAATCAACCCGGCCGTGGGATCGGCCCCGGAGACTCCTGAATGACCCGTATTATCGAGTTCCTGATCGCCTTGGGGATCGTGGCTGGCCTGTTCGTCATCATTGGCGTATGTCTGCCGGGCGAGCGCCATATTTCCGAAAGCATCGAGACCAACCGCAAGATGACGATCGTGTACGACACGGTCAACAGCCTGCGCCGCTTCAAGGACTGGAACCCGCTCTTGCTGCGCGATCCCGCCGTTGAACTGAAGCTGTCCGGCCCCGCGGCCGGCGTTGGTGCCCGCCTGGACTACGTCTCCAAGGATAATTCCCTGGGCGAAGGCAGCTGGGAGATCACCGGTTCTGAGAAGAACAAGCTGGTGTCGATCAACATCGAGGATGCCACCAAGGGCCACGACAAGAAGACCAGCTTCACCCTCGAGCCGACCGGCAAGGGTGGCCGCAACGTCAAGATCACCCAGGACTACAGCGTCAAGTACGGCTTCAACCTGATGGGCCGTTACGCGGGCCTGTACGTCAGCCGTCACATCGGTGACGACCTGAAGCTGGGTCTGTCGCGCATGGCCAACATGCTGGCCACCGTGCCGAACATCGACTACCGCACCGCCGAAGCCCCGCTGACCGATCTGGCCATCGTGGACGTCCCGGCCGAGGACCTGCTGATCGTCACCGCCGGTAACGTGGATCGCGGCCAGGAGACCATCACCAAGTCCATCAAGGACAACCAGGAGTGGATCAAGCGCGTGATGGAGGCCAACAACCTCGAAGCCGCCGGTCCGTTCCGCATCATCACCACCGATTTCGGTGCTGAGAAGT
This sequence comes from Stenotrophomonas sp., assembly GCF_031995405.1. Classification (GTDB taxonomy): domain Bacteria; phylum Pseudomonadota; class Gammaproteobacteria; order Xanthomonadales; family Xanthomonadaceae; genus Stenotrophomonas. The sequence goes on from NZ_DAMAGC010000081.1 coordinate 16,623, forward strand.
ACGCCTTCGACGTGGCCCAGCCGGTCAAGAAGAAGGGTGCTGAAGGTGCGTCCGCCGAAGCCCTGACCGTCAAGATCGACGGTGGTGCGCCGGTCAAGTATGTGCACGTTGCTCCGCACCGTTCGGCCCACGCGGCCTACACCGGCCACATGGCTGGCCTGGACATCGCCCGCAACGCCCTGCGTGCGTGGTCGGTGACCAACGGCAACGAAGTGATCGATCGTCCGTACGAGTCCTGGAAGGACGGCGTGGACAAGTCGTTCACGCCGGAAGGCACGTACGACATCTACTGGGCCGTCAAGTAAACCGACGGTTGCCGTGATGTAACGCACGACGAAAAACGCGCCGCTCCCTGCGGCGCGTTTTTTTTTGCTCCCGACCCGGAGCGCCCTGGAAGGATGCACGCATGCTCAACCTGGAACGACGCGCTCGCAAACCCTCGCTGCTGGCCTGCCTCGGTGGCCTGTTGGCGGCCACGGCGGTGGGCCTGTCGGCCTACGCTTCGCACGGCATCGCCGATCCGCTGGCACAGTCGCACGTCAACACCGCCGCGCTGTATGCCTTCGGGCACGGCCTGGCGCTGGCGGTCCTCGGCCCCACCCAGCAGAACAGCGTGGGCAAGCTGGCGCTGTACGTGCTGCTGCTGGGCACGCTGCTGTTCTCGGGCAGCCTGGTGGGTGGCGCGCTGTGGCAGCTGAGCACGCAGCTGGCCCCCATTGGCGGCACCGCGCTCATGCTGGGCTGGCTGGTGTACGGCCTGAACGCGCTGCGCCGCTGACATGCCGCGCTTCCGCCGCGGCTTCGATGTGCAGCAGGCGCACGACTGGCTGAGCCGGCGTGACCGTCGGCTGGGCGCGTGGATGAAAAAGCTCGGACCGATCGACGCGCCCCCGGGCTGGTCGAAATCCTTCGATCCGGTCGATGCGCTGGCCCGCGCGATCCTGTTCCAGCAGCTCAGCGGCAAGGCCGCCTCCACGATCGTGGGGCGGGTGGAAGTGGCCATCGGCAGCGCGCGCCTGCACGCCGATACGCTCGGTCGCATCGACGACGCCGCGCTGCGGGTGTGCGGGGTATCGGGCAACAAGGCGCTGGCGCTGCGCGACCTGGCCCGGCGTGAGGCGGCCGGCGAGGTCCCGGACCTGCGCCGGATGTCGGTGATGGACCACGACGCGATCATCGACGCGCTGGTGCCGATCCGCGGCATCGGCCGCTGGACAGTGGAGATGATGCTGATGTTCCGCCTCGGCCGGCCGGACATCCTGCCGATCGACGACCTCGGCATCCGCAAGGGCGCCCAGCGCGTGGACAAGGCCGAGACCATGCCCATGCCGAAGGAACTGCTGGCGCGCGGCGAAAAGTGGGGTCCGTACCGGACCTATGCCAGCCTGTACCTGTGGCGGATCGCCGACTTCACCGTCGATCCGAAGGCCACGACCAACCGCTCCCAGACGTAAAACATCCGGTAGAGCCGCGCCATGCTCGGCTGCACGCAGAGCCCGGCAGAGCCGAGCCATGCCCGGCTGCACGCAGAGCCCGGCAGAGCCGAGCCATGCTCGGCTGCACGCAGAGCCCGGCAGAGCCGAGCCATGCCCGGCTGCACGCAGAGCCCGGTAGAGCCGAGCCATGCTCGGCTGCACGCAGAGCCCCGGTAGAGCCGAGCCATGCTCGGCTGCACGCAGAGCCCCGGTAGAGCCGAGCC
>NZ_DAMAGC010000082.1:0-18191 GCF_031995405.1 Stenotrophomonas sp.
TAGCCGAACGCGACTACCTCACCGGCGACACCTTCAGCATCGCCGACGCCTACCTGTTCGCCCTGGTCGGCTGGGGCCAGGCGGCGTGGCTGACCTCCTACTACAAGGCCGATATCCACTTCGACGCGCTGGCCAATCTGCAGCGCTGGTACCAACGCGTGCAGGCGCGCCCGTCGGTACGTGCCGCGCTGGAGCGCGAGGGACTGACGCGCCCCGCTGCGGCCTGATCCGCAGCCGCCGGCCAACCGCCACGGCCCCCTCTGGTGCGGCGCGCGGCGCTCGGTTACGCTGCCGCCGGCCCGGACGCATCCGGGCTGGATCCTGGGGGGAGGATCTGCCAGTCGCGGGGGCGGCTGGTCTTGCGTAGCCATGCATGGCGGGCTCTCTCCGGGCAATTTCATACAGGAGGGATTCGTCCATGAAGTTTGCCGCTTTCCAGCGTGTGTGCGTGGGCTTGGCCATGATGGCCGCATTGACCGGCTGCGTCAGCCTGCCACCCCAGCAGGCCTACAACCGTGACGCCACGCCACCAATCAAGACCATCGTGGTGCTGCCCGTAACGCCGATCGAACCGAACGTATTGATGATGAACCACCCCGGCGCCAACTTCGGCCTGATCGGCGGGCTGGTGGCCGCCGCCAACATGGCCAGCAAGCGTGACCGGCTGCAGGCCGCATGCGACGCTGCCAGGTTCGACCCTGCGGTGTACTTCAAGGAAAGCCTGACCCAGCGCATGGCCGAACGCGGCTACACCTTGGTATGGCCCGGCGCGATGGTGGAACCCAAGGGCAGCAAGACCGCCCGCGGCGTGTTCGGCCTGCGCAAGGCCTACACCCACCAGCCGCAGGCCGATGCCCAGCTGGACCTCAGCGTGAACTTCGTCGGTTACGCCGCCGCCGGTGCAGGCGATGATGCGCCCTACCGCCCGATGCTGAGCGTGGCCGCGCGCCTGGTCAGCCAGGACGGCAAGCAGAACTACTTCACCGACTTCGTCGTCTACAACAACGTCCTCAACCAGGCCAAGGTCATCACCCTGGAACCGGAGGCGCAGCGCTTTGCCTACGCCGATTTCGATGCCCTCGAAGACGCCGGTGCCGAAACCGTGGAAGGCATCAAGCTGGCCATCGACCGCACCAGCGACGCCCTGGTCAGGCAGCTGTGAGCCGGCTGACCAGCATGGTCCTGCTGGCGATGGTCGCCAGTGGACTGCCGGGGTGCGCCCACCAGGCCTACAAGGCCACGGTGCCCGATACCCGCCTGCACTGCGTGGGCAGCCTGCCGGAAGTGACCAGCCGTCCACTGAATTACCTGGCGCCCAGGGAAGATGCCGAGGACCGACGCCTGGAGTTCGCCGAGGTGGCGGCCTGTGTCACCCTGTCCGGCACGGCGTTGCCGGTGGCGTTGTACCGGCTGGACGCATTGGAAGGCGCCTCGGAGATCGACATCCGCGTGTCGCTTTCCGAAGGCGGCACGTTCGCCGCCAGCGCCGAACTGCTGGATGCGGGGTTCCAGCCGATAAAGCAGTATCCGTTCACCGATTTCGTACGGCGCACCAACGAGTACTCGCTGAGCGTGTTCGTTGATCGCAGCCGTCCGACGCCGCCGGTGTACCTGCTGCTGCGTCCCGATGCCAGCCACGTGGGCAAGCAGGACACCACGATCACCTCGCAGTCCTCGGCGTTCATCACCCCGGGCGGAGGCGCCTATCGGGTCGGCACCGAGGTCAACCGGATGCGTCCGTTGCTGGGTGCGGGCAAGCTGCAGGTAGTGGCCTATCGCGCCCGTCGCGCGGCCTTCGAGGAAGGCGCGAAGCCGCACGAGTAAGCCCTGCGGGACACTCACCGATACCCGCAAACCGGGCAACCGGTCGTCAGCACTGACGACCGGCGTGCTCAGCGCGACTGCACGGCAACCACCCCCTCGTCGCGGCCGCGTGGCAGCGGTGCGATCGCCAGCGTATCGCCAGTGCACACATCCACCCCGTGATAGACCGCGCGCCGGCCATTGCGGAACTGCAGCCGTATGTCGAACCGGCAGCCGGCGTCACCCAGGCGCACGGTGGTTGCGCCACCGCCCCCGTCGAGCCTGTCGATCGGTCGGGCGACGTATGCATCGCTGCCGGCCGGGGCCACTTCCAGCGCTACGACACTGTCATGGGCGCGGTTGAGCAGGCCAAGGTAGCGTGCCTCGCCGGCCTGCGCCGGAGCGATCACGAACAGCGGCATCAGGGACAACGAAATGATCAGGACAGGGCGGATCAGGGACATGGCAGCGTCTCCGTAGCGGTGAAGGACGTCCGTATCAGGCACCGGCCATCCCGGGCAGCCAACCGATCCGGGACCAATCGTCGCCACGCGCGGGCCAATCGTAATGGGCCGTCATGGCGCTTCCCGCCCCCTCCCCCCGCGCCTAAGATGCCCCTTGCCGCACACGCGCGGCGCAGGACCCGACCATGCTCATCCGCCTTGGCAGCACCCAGATCCGCCTGTCCCGCTATATCGCCCTGTGGACGCTGGTGGCCCTGGTGTTCGCCATGCAGAACGCAATCAACGTCGGCCTGCCCCGCACCCACTGGCCGTTCTGGGATCTGGCCCGCTGGTCGCTGATCCAGTGGTACACCTGGGCTGCGCTGGCCCCGACGGTGTTCCGGATCGCCGAACGTTTCCCGGTCCGCGGCACCCAGCGCTTCCACGGGCTGGGCGCGCAGGTGGTGGCCAGCCTGTGCGTCACCTTCGGCGCGATGGTGCTGGGGGCGCTGGTCTCCACCCTGTTCGAGCCCAGCGGGTTCGCCGAGCAGCTGGGGTATTTCCTGGAGCAGCACTTCGCCATTGGCCTGCTCACTTACTGGACGTTGTTTGCGATCCAGCAGGCGCTGCATTTCCATGCTGAAAAGGCCCGGCGCGAGCTGGAGGCCAGCCAGCTGGCCACCGAGCTGGCGCAGTCGCGCCTGCTGGCGTTGAAGTCGCAGCTGCAGCCGCACTTCCTGTTCAACACGCTGCACGCGATCATCACCCTGCTCGACGAGGACAAAGTGTCGGCCGAAGACATGCTGCTGCGCCTGAGCGAGCTGCTGCGTGCCTTCCTGGAAGACTATGACGGCCAGGAAATCAGCCTGCGCCAGGAGCTGGACCTGATCGAGCTGTACCTGGGCATCCAGCGCGTGCGCTTCAAGGACCGCCTGACCACCCGCACCTACATCGCCCCCGATACGCTGGAGTGCGCCGTGCCAAGCCTGATCCTGCAGCCGCTGGTGGAGAATGCCCTGCGCCATGGCATCGGCCAGCGCGTGGGCAGCGACACCATTGAAATCGACGCGCGGCGTGACGGCGATGCGCTGTGCATCGAAGTCCGCAACCGCAACAGCACCCTCTCGGCCGAGCCGACCGCCTCGGCCGGTCACGGCATCGGCATGTCCAACACGCGACTGCGCCTGCAGGAACTCTACGGCGATGCCGCCGAGGTGCGCCTGGACATGATCTGGCCCGAAGGCGTGGTCTGCCGCATCCGCGTGCCGTTCCGCGCGCTGGAGAGCGCCGAGGACGCGCCCGAATTCACCCCGGGCCTGTCGCCGGCATGACCCTCGCTGCGCTGGTGGTGGATGACGAGCCGATCGCGCGCCACGCGATCGTGCGCCTGCTGCGCGACGATGCGGATATCGAGATCGTCGGCGAGTGCGGTGATGGCGTGTCGGCGGTGGCCGCGATCCGCAATCAATCCCCGGACCTGGTGTTCCTGGATATCCAGATGCCGGCGATCAACGGCATGGACGTGGTCGCCACCATTGGTGCCGAGCGCATGCCCGCCACCGTATTCGTCACCGCTTACGAGCAATACGCGGTCAAGGCCTTCGAAGCCAATGCCATCGATTACCTGGTCAAGCCGTTCAGCCGCGAACGCTTCGCCGCCACCCTGCAGCGCGCCAAGCACCGGCTGTCGGCGGCCAGCGGTGTCGGCGCGCAGGCGTCGGTGCAGATCCTGCAGGCGCTGGACGCGCTGCGCCAGCGCGAGGACTACCTGCAGCGCATTCCGGTGCGGGTGGACGAGCACGTGGTGCTGATCGCGGTGGACGACATCGTCTGGATCAAGGCCGCGCGCAACATCGTGGAGATCCACCTGGTCGATCGCGTGCACGAGCTGCGCGAAACCATGGCCACGCTGGCCGCGCGGCTGGACCCGCGTCATTTCGCCCGGGTGCACCGCTCGGCGATCGTCAACGTGCGTCGGGTCAAGGCGATCCACCCATGGTTCAACGGCCATCACGTGGTGACCATGGATACCGGCCAGCAGCTGCGCATGAGCCGCTACCAGAACGAGGCGTTCCTCAAGCTGGTGTCCACGCGCAGCGGCGACACCGGATAACGCCGGGCCATGCCCGGCTGGCGTGGCGGTCAGCGCGCGCCCTGCTCGCCCGCACGCAGCGTTAACACCTCCACCCCATCGGCGGTAACCAGCACGGTGTGCTCGGCCTGCGCGGACAGCTTGCCGTCGCGCGTGGTCACCGTCCAGCCGTCGTCGCTCATGTCGATGGCCGCGCGGCCCTGGTTGATCATCGGCTCGATGGTGAAGGTCATGCCTTGCTCCAGTGCCAGCCCATCGCCGCGCCGACCGTAATGCAGCACCTGCGGCTCTTCGTGCATTTCCTGGCCGATGCCGTGCCCGCAGAACTCCCTGACCACGCTGTAACCGTGCGCCTTGGCATGCTGCTGGATCGCAAAGCCGATATCGCCCAGCGTCGCGCCGGGGCGTACCACGCCGATGCCTTTCCACATCGCCTCGCGGGTGACCCGCACCAGCCGCCTGGCCGCGTAGTCCACCTCGCCGATCAGGTAGGTCTTGCTGGAGTCGGCGATGTAGCCGTCCTTCTCCAGCGTGATATCGAGGTTGACGATACTGCCGCTGCGCAGGATGTCATCGGCCGATGGCACGCCGTGGCAGACCACGCGGTCGATCGAGCTGTTCAACACGTAGGCGAAGCCATACTGCCCCTTGCTGGCCGGGCGCGCGTGCAGCTCATCGACGATGAAGCGCTCCACCCAGTCGTTGACCTGCAGCGTGCTCATGCCTTCCAGCGGCAGCGTATCCAGCGCCTCGAACACCTGTGCCAGCAGGCGCCCCGATGCGCGCATCAACGCCTGCTCTTCGACGGTCTTGATCATGCTTCGGCCACCCGCAACGCGCCCGGCTCGACCCCGGCCGCGCGCAGCTCGCGGCCGACGATCTCCTGGTAACTCATGCCGGGATTCATCTCGCACAGCATCCCGATCTTGATCCAGAACCCGGCCTGGGCATTGATCGAGCGGCCGGACACGCCACTGGCGCGGCGCAGGTTGTCGTGCAGTTCGTCGTCGATGTTGACGATGCCCATGGCGGTGCCTCGCATACAGAAGATATATACACATCATATATGCTTCATATATGCACCGCCACCCTCCCTGCTACGCGGTATACGCCGTCGCTTCGATTTCGAACAACATCCCGTCCAGGGCCAGTCGCGGTACCGGGATCAGCGTGCAGGTCGGGGCGCGCCCCAGCGGCCAGCGCCGACCAATCTGATCGGACAGGATCCCAAGCCGGTCCTGGTCATGATCAACCACCAGCACCGTGAGCTTGGCCACATCGGCCAGGCTGGCCCCGGCCGAGGCCAGCGCCAGGCCCAGGTTGTCCAGTGCCTGCGCAACCTGCGCCTCGAAGCGTGGCGACAACGCGCCATCGGCGGTCTCGCCGCCCTGCCCGGCAATGTGGATCACCCGTGCCGGCAGGCGCACCACGGCCACGTGCGAATAGCCGTTCGCGCTCGGGTCGTAGAGGCCGGACGGATTGATGAAACCGAACAGGCCGGTGGGCGCAACGGGGGCATCGGTCAACATGGGGCAGGCATCGCTTGGGGAGTGGACGCGCAGTGTCCGGCCTCAACCGTGGTTGAGGTCAACGCGATGCGATGCAACGCTGCAGTGCGTGCACGGCACTACCGCCGGCAGCACTCAGGTCCAGGCCGGATCGGCAGTGAAATCGATCGTCAGCCAGAACTCGCTGCCCCGCGCATCCAGGCGCTCGGCGATGTCGTCGCGCAGCCGGTCCACGTTGCCGATGTTGCCGATCACCGTCTCCGGATGGGTCAGGATGTGGATCTCCACGAAGCGCATGCGCCCCATCTTGGCCACGTGGCTGGTGAAATCCAGATACCCGTGCTCGGCGACGAAGTCCTTCATCACTGCCTGCACGCGTGCGTCCAGCGTATCCGGCGCCACCTGCAGCACCTCGCGCATGGCCTTCCAGGCACTGCGCAACGGCACCGGCAGTACCGCCACGCTGATCGCGGCCAGCACCAGCGGGTCCAGATAGGGAATCCAGTGCGCGTGCGCGCCATCGCGCAGCAGCAGCGCGATCGCAAACGCCAGCACCACCGCCAGGCTCATCAGCCCGCTCAGCAGCCAGGCCCGCACGTCCAGCCACAACAGCGCCGATTTCAGCTGCCGTGCGCGCGTCCGCACGAATGCGGCCATCGCCAGGTTGCTCACGCACAGTACCGCCGCCCACAACAACGCGGGGCCGGCCTTGACCTCATGCCCGCCGGTGGTCAGCCCGATGATCGAATTGGCCAGCGCATAAATGCAGGCCAGCGAGAGGATCGCCCCGCCCAGCGCTTCCACCATCGGTTCCAGGTGCCAGTAGCCATACTGGAAGCGCGGGCTTTCCTCCCGCGCCACCAGCCGCAGCACCGACAGCGCCACCAGGGTCAGGGCCACGTCCACCAGGCTGTAGACGCCGTCGAACAGGATGGCCTGCGACCCCACCAGCAGGCCACCGACGAAGCCGGTGGCGCTTACCGCCATCGTCACCCCGATGGAGAACTTGAGGACCCGCTGCTCGCGTGCTGTATCCATCGCTTGCCGAGGGTCCTGCGCGCGGGCGTCAGACCTTCAGCACCTCCACCTTGTAGCGCGGCACGTCGCCGTCGCGGTCGATGATAAGCCCGTGCACGTCCGACTCGAAGCCCGGGAAGCGCGCATTCTGCTCGCGGGCGATGCGCAGCGACTGGATGATCGGCTCATCGCTGGCGCCAAAGCGCTCGCCCGGCATGATCGTCGGGATACCCGGCGGGTACGGCACCAGCATCGTGCCGGCGATACGCCCGCTGATCTGCTCGATGTCTACCCGCTCGATCTGCCCACGCACCAGGTGGTCATACGCCTCGGCCGGGGTCATCACCGGCTCGGGCAGGTCCACGTACATCTCGCGCATCACCTTGGCCACGGCGAACTCGCGGTTGAATTCGTGCAGCGCCTGGCACAGGTCGCGCAGGCCCCAGCCGGCATATGCCACCGGGAAGTCCGCGGCCAGCCCCGGCAAGGCGCGGCTCAGCGGCGCGTTGGCGTCATACAGTTCCTTGAACGCCATCAGCTCGGTCACCAGCGTGCTCCACTTGCCCTTGGTGATGCCCATCGAGAACAGGAACAGCACCGAATACAGGTTGGTCTTCTCCACGGTGATGCCGCGCGTCCACAGGAACTTGCTCAGCACCGCGGCCGGAATGCCGCGCTCGCCGACGTCGCCATCGATCGACAGCCCGGGGGTCACCAGGGTCACCTTGATCGGATCGATCAGCACATAATCTTCCACCAGGCCATCGAAACCGTGCCAGTGCGCATCCGGCTGCAGGTACCACTCGCTGCGCTTGGCCACCATCGGCGCCGGCGCATCGCCCTTGGCCAGTGAGCGCTCCAGCTTGTCCGGCTGCCACACGCTGAACCACCAGTCGTCGCGGCCCAGGTCCTCGCGCACGTGCAGCATGGCGCGGCGGAAGGCGATGGCCTCATCGTGCATCTCCTGCACCAGCGACTCACCGGCCGCCCCTTCCATCATCTTGGAGGCCACATCGCACGCGGCGATCACTCCGTAATGCGGGCTGGTGGTGGTGTGCATCATGAAGGCTTCATTGAAGCGCTCGGCATCCAGCGCGCGCGTCGCCGCATTGCGCACGTGGATCATCGAGGCCTGCGAGAACGCGGCCAGCAGCTTGTGGGTGGAATGGGTGGTGAAGATGATCGCATCCTGCTCGCGCGGCTTGCCCTTGGCCATGCCGTAATGGTTCTCGTAGAACGGATGGAAGGCCGCGTAGGCGTACCAGGCCTCGTCGAAATGCAGGAAATCGACCGCGCTGCCGATCTCCTCGGCGATTTTTTCCGCGTTGTAGCACAACCCGTCGTAGGTGGAATTGGTCACCACCGCGATGCGCGGCTTGGAGCCGGCCTTGTAGGCCTTGCTGGCCAGCGGGTTGGCCGCGATGGCCGCCTGCAGCGCTTCGGGGGTGAACTGGTCCAGGCTGATCGGCCCGATGATGCCGTGCGCGTTGCGGCTGGGGGTGAAGTACACCGGGATGCCGCCGGTCATGATCAGCGCATGCAGCAGCGACTTGTGGCAGTTGCGGTCCACGAACACGACATCGCCACGGCCGACGGTGCCGTGCCAGACGATCTTGTTGGCGGTGGAGGTGCCGTTGGTGACGAAGAAGGTATGGTCGGCACCGAAGTTGCGCGCCGCCTCGTTCTCGGCCTCCTTGATCGGGCCGGTGTGGTCCAGCAGCGAGCCCAGCTCCGGCACCGAGATCGACAGATCGCTGCGCAGGGTGTTTTCCCCGTAGAACTGGTGGAACGCGCGTCCCACCGGCGACTTGGTGAACGCCACGCCGCCGGCATGCCCGGGGGTGTGCCAGGAGTAATTCGACTCGGCGGTGTGGTGGATCAGCGCCTTGAAGAACGGCGGCAGCAGGTTGGCCATGTAGTCTTCGGCCGCACGCATCACCTGGCGCGAGATGAAGCTCTTGGTGTCTTCGAACAGGAAGATGTAGCCGTGCACGAACTTCAGCAGCTTGCTCGGCACCTTCTCGATGGTGCGCCGCTCGCCGTACAGGAACACCGGCAGGTTGGCACGGCGGGCGGTCTGCTCGCGCAGGAAGCCGAGCAGACGCTGGAACTGCTCGGGATTTTCCTCGGTGCCGTCGATGGAGATCAGCACCGCCGAGGCGGCCACGTAGGTGCGCGCGCCGGCCTGCGCATCGGCCAGGGTCAGACCGCACAGCACGCGCTGGTCGCTCTTGCGCAGTTCCTCCACCAGCGCACGGATCAGGATGCCGCCGATGCGCGGGGACTCGTAATCGTCGTCGATGACGATGATGGGGTAATCAAGGGACTTGAAGTACACAGGGCTTCTCCTGGGGCAATATCACGAAAGCGTCGTGCGGACGGCGGAGTCCAGCGCGGGCAGACCGCGCTGGCGGCGCCGCTCTTCGCTGAAGAACGGGTAGAACACCGTGATGAACAGCACGAACAGGAAGGCGTACTGGACGATGCTGCCGGACGAACCAAAGATCGCCCACAGGCAGTACACGACCGTGACGCTGGTCAGCAGCCAGAACGCACCGGTATGCACCAGCGTGTGCGAGCGCTCGACCACGAAGTAGCAGGCCACGCAGGAATAGATGTAGGGCAGCAGGGTCAGCACCACCGCGGCCGAGGTGATCACATCGAACTGCGCCGAGGCGGTCTCGGAGGTGGAGGTGACCAGTACGGCCACCGTCATCAGCACCGCCACGATCAGCACGCCCTTGACCGGCACATCGTCCTTGTTGGTCTTGCTGAAGATGCCCGGGAACAGGCCGTCATCGGAGGCCGCCTTGGCGCTCTGCGCGGTCAGCAGGATCCAGCCGCCAAGCGAGCCGGCCGCGCCGACGAAGGCACACAGGCTCACCAGCGCACCGCCCCACCCGCCCACGGCGTTGGCCGCCGCCAGTGCGAACGGCGCATCGGACACCTGCAGGTCGCCATTGGGCACCATGCCCATGATCACCGAGGAGCTGGCGATGTAGGCCACCGCCGCCAGGAACACACCGGCCAGGGTGGCGCGGGCCACGTTCTTCTCCGGGTTCTCCACCACCCCGGCAGTCACCGAGGCCGATTCCACGCCGATGAACGCCCACAGGGTCAGTGCGGCAGCACTGGACACCGCGCCGAAGTTGGACTCGCCGGACACGTTGTAGGCGCCCTTGAAGATGGCCGGGTCGAAGAAGAACCAGCCGAAGATGGCAATGCCCAGGATCGGCACAAGCGCGAAGCTGGTGGTCACCGTCTGCAGCTTGCTGACGAAGGACGGACCGACCACGTTGGCAAAGCTCAGCGCCCACACCAGCGTCAGCACGGCCAGGCAGCGTGGCAGCGGCTCGGACAGGATCGGGAAGAAGTAGCTGAAATAGCCCACCGCGGCGATCGGAATGGCGACGTTGCCGATCCAGTTGGCGAACCAGTAGATGGTGTTGGTCTGGAAACCCATGTAAGGACCGAACCAGTCGCGCGCATAGGCGTAGGGGCCGCCGGCCTTGGGCGCCAACTTGCCGAGCTTGGCGAACACGAACGCCAGCAGCAGCGCACCGGCCGTGGTGATCAGCCAGCCCCAGATCGAGGCGGTACCGATCTTGGCCAGGCTGGAGGGCAGCAGGAACACCCCCGAGCCCATCATGTTGCCGGCCACCAGGAAGGTGGCACCGACCACCCCGATTTTCTTCGCTTTCGCCATGACGCTTTCTCCTTTGCCTGGCAGGGACCCGATCGCGCCGGGCGTTGGGGTCTACTTGATGAAGTTGTATTGCAGGCTGCCCTGCAGCCGCACCGTGTCGCCGCGTTGTCCGCCCTGCTGCTCCAGCTGCCCGTACAACAGCTCCATGCCCATCGTCCACGACGGGGCCGGGCTCCAGATCAGGTTGAACACGCCGTAGCGGCTGCGGCGGAACGCGTCGGCGGCCAGCGCATCGTTGCGTTCGCTGCTGAGCTGGCCGTAGATCAGGTTCGACCGCCACATCGGCGACCAGTAATGCGTGTAGCCGACGAAGCCGCCGCGCAGCGAGAGCAGCGCAAGGTGGCCATCGACGCCCACCACCGCATCCATGCCCGACCCGGTGAGGTCGGCGGTGTAACGGGCCAGGCCCTTGCCACCCAAGGCGCCGAACAGCAGCAGGTCCTGCTCGCCCACTGCGGCCGAGCCGCTCAACTGCAGCCCGCCACCGATGCGGCGGTCATCGCCTTCGTCCCCGTCATAGCCCAGGCTGCGCGCCACGGCGCCCAGCTGCAGGTGGCCCCAGCTGCGCTCCATGCGCGCGGTGACGGTCACGTCCGGCGCCTGGTTGACCGCACGGATGCCCTCGCCCGGCGCGCTGAGCTGCGTCTCCGGATCTTCGGCGGCGAGGGTCAGCGTGTTGCCCTTGCCCATCGGGAAGCTGTGGTGGATGCCAGCCACCAGGAGGTAGCCGGCCCCACCGGGACCGGCGAAGTCCAGCGTGTCGGGCAGGCTGTCGGCGTCCATGAAGGTCGCATAGCCATAGCCTGCGTAGGTATTGCCGAGCTGGCCGTACGCGTGGCGCAGGCGGAACCGGTAGCTGTCGCTGCTGCCGAAGAAGTCGTTCTCCAGGTAGAAGCGCAGGTTGCCGTGCGTGGTCGGCCGCCGCGCCTCGAAACTGAAACGGGTCTGCTTGGCATGCAGGGTGAAGTTGGAGACGTCGCGGTGTGGGCTGCCCACCGGGATCGAGGAGGTGACGAACTGTTCCTCATCACCGGCGGCACGCGAATCGGCGATCGCATCGAGCTTGGCGTAACCGCCGATGCGGATCAGCGTGTCGGTACCGGGAATGGCGAAGAAACCCTTCAACTCGGGATCGGTCGGCCCGGCCGCGCTGTCCGGGCGCGAGGCCGCCGAGGACGGATCGGACACCGAATCACGCGGTGGCAGGATCGCCTGGCCGACGCCGGGCACCTGCGCGGCAGCGGCCTGCGCAAGCGTATTGGAGGGAGTCGGAGGTGCGGCGGGTGCCGCGGCCGAGGTCGCAGCGGGTAGCGGATCTGCGGTGGGATGGGTCACCGCTGGCGGCGGTTTGTTGGATTCCAGCGCATCCAGGCGTTTCTCCATCGCCGCCAGCGTCTGCCGCAGCGACTGGATCTCCTGCCGCAACGCGTCAGCCGAATCCTGTGCATGGGCCGGCGTGGACGACAGCACCGCCGCACAGGCAAACGTCACTACAGCCAGGCGCATCACGTTCTCCATGAACCGCGAACAGCCTTGCCGCCGGTCCCCGACACGCACGCGCGCCGGAGCACGAACGACAACCCGTTACTGCACTGCAGACGTCGCACGCATGCCACGCAGACAGTTGAACCGTCGCGTTGTCGGCATCGTGTTGGCCCGCGTGGGATGCCCTCCCCATCCCGGCTGGCATGTCGGTTCTGGCCGACTTGCCAGCGCCCTGAGTAACAATCGCAGGGTGAGTGATTCGTGAAGCCTGCCCGTCGTTCCGATGACAATGGCGCGGTCGCATTGCGATCAATGCGTGTGTTGACGAAGGTGGGAAGCATGCACACAGCGTAGTGCGCATGTCGTTTTCGGCCTTGATCCAGATCAACCGCAACGCGCCGCAAATGTGACCTGCCGCACACCGGGATGACACCGGTGCGCGGCGTTTCCTCCAGCGCGCGGGATCAGCGCGGCCCCATCACCAGGTCCATGTCCTTGCCCTGCGGCATGCCCGAACGGCGGTCGAGCAGGCCCTTGTCATCCTTGAACAGGATGCCCGGGGTGCCCTGGAAACCCATCTCGATCATCAGTTCCTGGTTGGCGTTGAGCTTGTTGGCCACCTCGGTGGACAGCTTCGCCACCGGCTTGATGCCGCCCTTGTCGAAGGCATGCTCGTTCTCCAGCAATGCCGCACTCGGATTGGACGCGGTCAGGATCGCCGCGGCCTTGGCCGGGCTGTCTTCGCGGATCACGCCGACCATGATGTGGCGCAGCTGCACCTTGCCACTGTCCACCCACGGCCGCGCCGCTTCCCAGAACCGGTGGCAGTACGGGCAGTTGGCATCGCTGAAGGTGTACACCACGCGCGGCGCATCGGCGCGACCGTCGCGCACCCAGGCGCTGGCATCGAGCTTGTTCCACATCCGGTCGGACATCGGCTTGGCCGCGAGCTTCTCCATCGCCGCCGCGCCCACTTCCTCGCCCTTCTCGTCGAACAGGCTGCCCACCAGCACATGCTTGCCATCGGGGGTCACGTACGCGGCCGCCGGCTGCTGGCCACCCACCACACCGGCAAACCCACGCAGGCCACCGGGTGCATCGAATTCGCCCAGCACTTCGAAGCCATGCTTCTCGATGCCCTTGAGCACGGCCGGTCGATCACCGGTCCTGGCCGCCTGACCGGCACTGGCCGCAGGCGCCTGCGGCGACTGCGCCTGGCTGCAGTCGGCCAGCGCCATCAGCAGGGCGGTGGCAAGCAGGGAGCCCAGCGGGCGCGAGGATGTCAACAACATGGCAACTCCTGGTAGCAGAAAAAGAACGCGCAGCGCCTCAGCGCAGCGCATCGAGCCGGGCCTGCAGCCCGGCCGCACTGAGTTCCCCCATGTGCAGGTCCTGCAGGCGACCGCTTGAATCGAAGAACAGGGT
This sequence comes from Stenotrophomonas sp., assembly GCF_031995405.1. Lineage (GTDB taxonomy): Bacteria > Pseudomonadota > Gammaproteobacteria > Xanthomonadales > Xanthomonadaceae > Stenotrophomonas. Next base: position 13,480 of record NZ_DAMAGC010000082.1, read on the forward strand.
AGTCGGATATGCGTGCACCTGCAGTCGTTCCGAGGTCAGGCTGTCGGGGTCCAGCAGCACGTTGCGCAGCGACAGACGCTCCCCGGCCAGGAACTGCTGCACCTCCTGCATGCCCTCGCCCTGGTTGACGAACACGAAGCGCACCGCCGGTTCGCGCAGCTGTGCGCCGGCAAAGATCGGCATCTCGCGTCGGCACGGGCCGCACCAGCTGGCCCACAGGTTGACCACGACCGCCTGCCCACCCTGCCCGGCCAGCGTGACCGGTTGCCCTTGCAGCGACTGCAGGGTGAGCGCGGGCAGCGCGATACGCGACTGCTGCAGCTGCGCCGTGCCCAGCGACAACGCTGCCCAGCACAGCACCCCGGCCACGGTCCCGGCCCACACCGGCCGTCGCAGCGCGGGCCAGCGCTGCAGGCGCCACAGGCCCCAGCCGATGCCGACCAGCAGCGCCAGCCATGGCAGGAAACCACCATCACCCACCCGCAGCACCGCCCACGGGTCGGCCAGGTAATCGCGCCAGTGCAGCATCACGAAACCCACGCGCCCGCCCAGCAGGCCAAGCAACAGCATGTCCAGCAGCAACGCACCCGTGCTGGGCTGGCCCTCCTGCAGTGGCGGCCGCAACCCGCGCGCCACGGCAACGGCCAGCAACCCGCCCAACATCACCCACACCACGCCCAGCGGTACCGGGCCAACACTGCTCATCATCCAGCCGTCTCCGGTGCAGCGACGTCACACGCCGCCGCACCTGTCTTCGCATTGACCCCGACCGCATGGTCCCAGCCCACCTCGGATCGGGCAAGCCGCACTCGCACATACGGCAACGGCAGGCCGCCTGCGCGAACCTGCCGTTGCATGACTTTTTCCAGTACCGCGTCGGGTTATGCCGCAGAACGCAACGGCTCTTCGATGTCGCGCGGCGCGGCGGTGCGTGCACGCTCGCCACGACGCTGCACGAAGATCTGCCGGCGGTAGCGCGCCGGGGTGACCCCCACGATGCGCAGGAACAGGCGACGGAAGGCGCTCTGGTCCGAGTAACCGACCGCCCACGACACTTCGTCGACCACCCCACCGGCCTGCAGCAGCAACTGCGCCTTGGCGATGCGCAGGCGCTGGCAGTATTCGATCGGACGCAGCCCGGTGGCCTTGAGGAAGCGCCGCTGCAGGGTGCGCGGCTCCAGCCCGGAGGATTCACAGATGTCCTGCAGCGTCACCCCGCGCGCGGCGATGGTGTGCAGCCAGCGCTGCGCCTTGAGGATGCCGCGGTCGCCATGGGCGAAGTTGGGGCTGAAGCGTTCCAGATCGTCCTGCACCGCCCGCGGGATCACCAGCTGCAGCTGCGTGATCGCCTCGGCCATCACGCTCTGCCCGTACACCCGCGCCAGCAGCCGCAGGCTGAGGTACTTCCACGCATCCACGCCGGACGCACTGAGCAGGTCGCCGTCATCGACCAGGGCGCGATCGCCCTGCGACCAGCTCGGCACCGTGGAGGCCAGCGACGGGCAACGCGACAGGTCCGGCAGGCTCACCGTGCGTCCGGCCAGCACGCCACTGGCCGCCATCAGCAGCCCGCCTTCATCGCAGCCGGCCAGCACGCTGCCGCCGTCATGGCAGTCGCGCAGCCACGCCAGCATGCGCTCGTCCGGCGGCGCCAGCGGCCAGCTCGGCTCATTGCCGGGCACCACCACGATCGCCGGTGGTGCATCGCCGAACAGTTCGGCACCGGCAACCCGCTGCACGCCACGGCTGGACAGCGTCCAGCGGGTGACCAGCATCCGTGCGCCCTGGCGTTTGACGGCCGCGGCCGTGCGGTTGCAGCGCTGCGCCAGTTCGGACAGTACCGGCGCGGCAGCCCGCAGGCTGCCGGGGTACTCGAGCACGGCCACTTCCATCAGGACCGGCGAGGTGCTCCTGGGGACGGTCGACAAAGGGGTGAAGGGTGCATCCATGGGCAAGCTCCTCAAGCAAGATCTGTAACCAGCGAAACCCACGTGGGACAAGGGATTTCGGCGAATCTGGTCGAGCCTACGGAGGCGGCGGCGCGGCGGCTATGAAACTAATTGTATTTTTCGGTCCAGCCGCGACATCGGCGGGCTCCCCTTCAGCAACCCTTGACTCTTGACCAGACTCCAGGGTTTACCCTGCGCCCAGCTCTTCAACGAGGTGGACATGAACATAGGACAGCTTGCACGCGAATCCGGCGTGCCGATCGACACCGTGCGCTATTACGAGCGCCAGCACCTGCTGCCCACCGCGCGCCGCAGCGCGGGCGGCTACCGGGTTTTCGACCGCGACGATCTGACCCGGCTGCAGTTCATCCGGCGCGCCAAGGCCCTGGGCTTCACTCTGGAAGAAATCGGTGAACTGCTCAGCCTGAGTGACCAGCGCGGCAAGGACATGGGCCAGGTGCGCGACAGCGCCGTGCACAAGCTGGCCGACATCGAACAACGCATCGTCGAACTGCAGCGCATGCACGGCGCGCTCAAGCAACTGGTCGACGCCTGCCCCGGCCACGGCGAGCTGGAACAGTGCCCGATCCTCAACGCGTTGACGGAGTCGCGCCCATGAACCACGACCACAGCCACGGCGGCGGCAGTTGCTGCAGCACCACGCCGGCCCCCGCACCGGTCCCGGCAAACAGCAGCAGCTGCTGCGCCAGCAAGCCGCCTGCCGGCGCGCAGACCGTCAAGGATCTGGTCTGCGGCATGGACGTGGACCCGGCCACCACCGCCCATCACGCCCGCCACGACGGCAGCGACTACCACTTCTGCAGCGATGGTTGCCGCCGCAAGTTCATCGCCGACCCGCAACGCTATCTCGATCCGTCCTCGCACGTGGCCGCGCCGGTTCCCGCCGGCACGCTGTACACCTGCCCGATGGACCCGCAGATCGTGCAGGACGGCCCCGGCACCTGCCCCATCTGCGGCATGGCGCTGGAACCGATGATGCCCAGCCTGGACGAGGGCGAGAACCCGGAACTGACCGACTTCCGCCGCCGCTTCTGGTGGAGCCTGCCGCTGAGCGTGGCGACCATGGCGCTGGCGATGCTGGCGATGACCCCGCTGCTGGGCGGCCTGTCGCCCGACCTGCGGGTCTGGATCGAACTGGCGCTGGCCACCCCGGTGGTGCTGTGGGCGGGCTGGCCGTTCCTGCAGCGCTGGGCGCAGTCCATCGGCAACCGCAGCCCGAACATGTGGACCCTGATCGGCACCGGCGTGCTGGCGGCCTATGGCTACAGCGTGGTCGCCACGCTCGCGCCGGATCTGTTCCCGGATTCGTTCCGCCAGCACGGGCATGTCGGGGTGTACTTCGAAGCGGCCGCGGTGATCATCTCGCTGACCCTGCTGGGCCAGTTGATGGAACTGCGCGCGCGTGCAAAGACCTCGGCGGCGATCAAGGCGCTGCTGGGCCTCGCCCCGAAGACCGCGCGGGTGGTGCGCGAGGATGGCCACGAGGAAGACGTTGATATCGGCAAGCTGCAACCGGGCGACCGCCTGCGCGTGCGGCCCGGCGAGAAGGTGCCGGTGGACGGGACCGTGCTCGAAGGCCGCTCGTCCATCGACGAGTCGATGCTCACCGGTGAAGCCGTGCCGGTCGGCAAGGGCGTCGGCGACCGCGTGATCGGCGCGACCCTCAACGGCACCGGCAGCCTGGTGATCCGCGCCGACCGCCTGGGTGATGACAGCATGCTGGCGCAGATCGTGCAGCTGGTGGCGCAGGCACAGCGCTCGCGCGCGCCGATGCAGCGCATGGCCGACAAGGTCGCCTACTGGTTCGTGCTGGCGGTGCTGCTGGCGGCGGTACTGACGTTCTTCGGCTGGGGCCTGTTCGGACCGGAACCGTCGTGGACGCATGGCGTGCTCAGCGCGGTGGCCGTGCTGATCATCGCCTGCCCATGCGCGCTGGGCCTGGCCACGCCGATGTCGATCATGGTCGCCACCGGTCGCGCCGCGCAGCATGGCGTGCTGTTCCGCGATGCCGAAGCGATCGAGGCGCTGCGCCAGATCGACACGCTGGTGGTGGACAAGACCGGCACGCTGACCGAAGGCCGTCCGCAGTTCCGCGACGTGCAGGCCGTCGCCCCGTTCACCGCCGATACGGTGCTGCAGTGGGCGGCCAGTCTCGATCAGGGTAGCGAACACCCGCTGGCGGCGGCCATCGTGGCCGAAGCCAGGCAACGCGGCGCGCCGTTGTTGCCGGTCACCGGGTTCGATTCGCTGACCGGCCTGGGCGTGCGCGGCCGCGTGGACGGCAAGGATATGCGGTTGGGCAACGCCGCATTGATGCAGGAACACGGCATCGCGCTGGACGCATTGGGTGGCACTGCCGAAGGCCTGCGCCGCGCCGCAGCCAGCGTGATGTACCTGGCCGTGGACGGCCACCTGGCCGGGTTGCTTGCGGTGGCCGATCCGATCAAGCCCTCCACCGCCGAGGCGATCGCGCAGCTGCATCGCGACGGTCTGCGCATCGTGATGGCCAGCGGCGACGGCAGCGCCACCGCCGAAGCGGTCGCGCGCGAACTCGGGCTGGACGAGGTGCACGGTGAAATGCGCCCGGCCGACAAGGCCGCCTTGATCCGCACGCTGCAGGCGCAGGGACGCAAGGTGGCGATGGCCGGCGACGGCATCAACGATGCGCCTGCTCTGGCCACGGCCGATGTCGGCATCGCGATGGGCAACGGCACCGACGTGGCGATGTCCAGCGCGCAGGTG
>NZ_DAMAGC010000083.1:0-18090 GCF_031995405.1 Stenotrophomonas sp.
GGTGCGCGATGAAGTGGTGGGCCCGGCCGGCCCGACCACGGCCACGCGCATGGACAAGTTCACCCGCCAGGTGCTGGAACAGACCGGCCTGCTTGGCATGGTCGGCAAGGCCGAGCGTGGTCCGGCAGCGATCGAGGCGATCCGCGACAACAAGTCGGCCTATCTGATGGCCGTCGGTGGCTCGGCCTACCTGGTATCCAAGGCGATCAAGGCGGCCAAGGTGGTCGGCTTCGCCGACCTGGGCATGGAAGCCATCTACGAGTTCACCGTGCAGGACATGCCGGTCACCGTGGCGGTGGACTCCACCGGCGAATCGGTGCACATCACCGGTCCGCGCGAATGGCAGGCCCGCATCGGCAAGATCCCGGTGGTGGTCGCGTGACCCGGTAGATACCCAACCATTGGTCGGTATCGCATCGAAAAAGACGGCGCCGCACGGCGCCGTTTTTCGTTACCGCCGTGCGTCCACCAGCATCCGCACCGCCAGCGCGCCCAGCACCGTGCCCATCAGCGCACGCTGCACCGTCTGCCAACGCGGGCGACCGGCCAGGAACGCGGCGATGCTGCCGGCGGCCAGCACGATCAACGCATTGACGCTGACGCTGGTGGCGATCTGCACCAGCCCCAGCGCCACCGACTGCGCCATCACGCTGCCGTGCCCGTGCGGCTGGATGAACTGCGGCAGCAGTGACAGGTACATCACCGCGATCTTCGGATTGAGCAGTGCGGTGAACAGGCCCATCGCGAACAGGCGGCGCGGGCTGTCCGGTGCAAGCGCGCGCAGCTGGAACGGCGAACGCCCGCCAGGTCGCAGCGCCTGCCAGGCCAGGTGCAGCAGGTACAGCGCGCCGGCGATGCGCAGCGCGTCGTAGGCGTGCGGCACGGCCATCAACAGCGCGGTGATACCCAGCGCGGCGCACAACAGGTAGACCAGGAAGCCGAGCGCCACCCCGCCCAGCGAGATCAGCCCGGCCGCGCGGCCCTGGCAGATCGAGCGCGACACCAGGTAGATCATGTTCGGCCCCGGGGTCAGCACCATGCCCAGCGAAATCAGGCCAAAAGCGAGCAGGTTGGATGGATCAGGCATGACGGTGGTCGAAGGCAGTGCGGAGGCGCCGCATGCTATCCCCTGGCCGTATCGTCCAACAGCCACAGTGGGCATGCGCGGGGGAGGGTATCTGTATCCATCGCCTGCGGCAGGCGGCGAGCGCATAATCGGAGGCTTCCCACGACAGGTGCCGCGCGCATGGCCATTACGTTGTATGGATCGACCAGCACCGCCTCGCTGGTGGTGCACTGGCTGCTGCTGGAGCTGGACGTGCCGCACGCGCTGGTGATGCTCGACTTCGACACGCGGCAGCAGAAATCGGCCGAGTACCTCGCGCTCAACCCGGCCGGCGTAGTGCCCACGCTGGTGATGGATGGGCAGGTGTTGACCGAGGCGGCGGCCATCGCATTGCACCTGGCCGACCTGCATCCGCACGCCGGCCTGCTGCCTGCACCGGGCACGCCCTTGCGCGGCGAAGCCTACCGCTGGATGTTCTGGTGCGCCAACACCGTGCAGCCGGCGTATCGCGCCTGGTTCTACGCACACGAGATGGCCGGCGCGGACAACGCCGAGGCGACCCGGCAGCACGCGCGCGAACGTCTCGAAGCGGCCTGGCAACGACTGGCCGACCACCTGCAGGCCAGCGGTCCGTACATGTTGGGGGAACAGCTGAGCGTGGTCGATTTCATGCTGGTCATGCTGCTGCGCTGGTCGCGCAACATGCCCACGCCAAGTGATCGCTGGCCGGTGCTCAAGGCCTATGCCGACCGGCTCAAGGCGCGCCCGGCCTTCATCGAGGTCTACCGGCGCGAGGGCATCACCGACTGGCGTTGATGTCACCCGGTTCTGGACGGCGCACGTGCCTGATACAGTCGCAGGTGACGCGTTTCCACCCAGGAGCGACACCATGCCAAGGATGCTTTACGTGGCTGCGCTGGCCGTGCTGCTGACGGCCTGCAGCAGCGATGGCGACCGCTATTCCGTACCGAGCCTGCGCGAGGTCACCGCGGCCAACCAGTGCATGGACCAATGCCAGCGCCAGCACGACAGCTGCATGACCAGCCGGTCGGGATTCGGCAGCGCTGACAGCTGCGGCACCGGCGTGGCCACGCAGCGCGACGCGCGCTGCGAGAAGCTGGACAACCCTGAGCTGCGGCGTTCCTGCGAGGCCAGCGCCGATTACTGCCGCAACCGACTGCCGGCACTGACCTGCGGCGAGAACCGCAGTCGCTGCATGGCTACCTGCGGCGGCTGACCGGCACTGCCCGCGTATTACGCGGGCAGGATGTCCAGCACCGTTTCCGGTGGGCGGCACAGGCGCACGCCTTTCGGCGTGCGCACGATTGGGCGGTTGATCAGCTCGGGATGGCGCAACATCGCCTCGATCAATGCGCCGTCCTCCAGTGCAGGGTCAGCCAGCTGGAGCGCCGCGTAGGCGGCTTCCTTGTCGCGCAGCAGTGCACGTGCGCCGCGCCCCGTCGCCTCGACCAGCGACTGCAGCGTGGCGCGGTCGGGCGGGTCCTTCAGATACTCCACCACCGTTGGCTCGATGCCGTGCTCGCGCAGGATCTGCAACGCCCCGCGCGAGTTGCTGCAGCGCGGGTTGTGCCAGATCGTCACCGCCATCAATACCACTCCAGCAGCGACACGCCGAGGCCGATGTAGGTGGCCTTGTGGTTGTAGTCGATCATGCTTTCGCCATAGCCGTCGAACACCTGCACGTGGCCACGCAGCAGGTTGCTGATCGGGAAGCCGTAGTCCAGCTGCACCGCGCCGTGCGAACGGTCGCCCCCGCGCAGCGAATGGCGCGCCATCAGCGACACTTCGTGCCCATTGCGGTTCCAGGTCAGGGTCGCATCGCCACGGCCCATGTAATCCTCGATGTCCGGATTGTTGTCGTCCTTGCGGTCTTCCGGAATGCGGTACCAGGGACGCAGCACCAGCGCCCAGTTCTCCCGGTCAAGGCCGACGGTGGCGATCACCCGGTTCCAGCTGCGCGACAACGGGTCGGCGCGGCCGTTGGACATGTGGTTGACGCTGATCCCGCTCATGCGCCCGCGCCAGCCCCCGATCGAGTAGCCGTTGCGGAACATCATCATGATTTCCGGCTCGTAGTTGGTCTCGCGGAACGGCCGCGAATTCTCGGCGTTGTACGCCTGCCAGCGCGAGCTCTGGGTATAGCCGGCCCAGATGTCGCCATTGTCGCCGAACAGGTTCTCCACCACCTTGGTCTTGAAGCTGAGCTGGAACTTCAGCTCGTTGCTGTCCAGCAGCTGCGGGGTGGTGACGGTGTTGGCCGGATTGGGCGACTGCGGGGTCTGGTTCTTGTCGCTGGTCCAGAACGCCGGCAGCAGGTACACCGGCTTGTAGGCGCGCAGCTGGAACGCGCCCAGCTTGGAGTCCTGGGCCAGTTCCCAGCGGCTGTCCAGCAGCGAGCCCTTGCCGGCGTTGGCCAGCGCGTCCTCATGCCCGTCGCTCTTGAACAGCTCGCCCAGGCGCTGCTTGGCTCGTTGCGTGGCCGGTGCATCGGCATCGGCGCTGCGCGCGGCCTGGCGCTCCTCGCGACGGGCCTGCTGGGCGGCCACGGCGGCGGCATCGGCGGCCACGGTCACCCCGCGGGTGTGGCCGAACAGCTTGTCGTAGCAGGCCAGGCGCGCCGCGTCGGTATCAACCAGCGCGCAGGCCTCCGGCGACGCCGGAGTCGGCGCGGCTTCCTGCGCCGCCAGCGGCAGGCTGGGGCTGGCCAGGGCCAGGGCGGTGAACAGGGCGGATCGGGGGCGCAGGAGGGTCATGAAAGCAGGCCAGATTAAAAATGAATGGGAGGAGCCGGAACAGTGTGGCCGCTGGCCGCCGTTCCTGCCAGCGCATGTCGCTTCCACCACTGGCGTTTATGCCCGGCAGCCGCGTGCGCAGGGCGTGAAAGCGCGGCGGTCAGACCAGCCAGGCGAATACGAACAGCCCGAGCATGGCCACCACCAGCGCCAGCTTCAGGGCCACGCCGAGCAGGATCCCAAGCCAGGTGGCAAAGCCCACTTTGGTCGAGCGTCCCAGTTCGCGGGTGTGCCAGTACTCGCCGGCCAGCGCGCCGAGCAGTGGCCCGGCCAGCAGGCCGATCGGCATGAAGAACAGCCCGACGATGCTGCCGAGGACGGTACCCCAGAGCGCCTTGCTGCTTGCCCCGACCCGTTTGGCCCCGACCACCGTGGCCAGGATGTCCACCGCGAAAGAGAGCAGGGTGAGGATGCCGAGCAGGGTCAGCGGCAGCCAGCCGACGTGGGCGAAGCCGTCCGCCCAGGCCGCCACCAGCAGGCCGACAAACACCAGGGGAATCCCGGGCAGGGCCGGAAGAACGATTCCGGCGATGCCGACCAGGACCAGCAGGGCTGCTACCAGATAGAAGATGAATGAAGGGTCCATGCTATTCCGTATGGTTCGGGAAATAGGGTTGACATCCGAAAGGATTTGCCAGTTGATTTTTCGTTTTGCTCGGGTTAAGTTGCAGATGCTGAGCTTGGCAAGGTCACCGTGGATCGTGGCCTGATGATGGTAGATCTTCCAGATCCGCTGCATCGATGCACCTCGCTTCCCCCTTGCTGTCAGCCGCCTGTAAGGGCGTATCCAACAACAAGACTGTTAGGGAGTAGCTGAGATGGCAGAGAAGGGCACCGTCAAGTGGTTCAATGACGCCAAGGGTTTCGGTTTCATCAGCCGTGAGAGCGGCGAAGACGTGTTCGTGCATTTCCGCGCGATCGAATCCCAGGGCTTCAAGAGCCTGAAGGAAGGTCAAGCGGTCGAGTTCGAAGTGGTCACCGGCCAGAAGGGCCTGCAGGCGGACAAGGTGAAGCCGCTCTAAGCGGCCACCGGGTTCTGCCTGGTCGCAACACCAAAAGGGCCCGCTTGCGCGGGCCCTTTTTCATTCTGCGGTAAGCGCCAATGCGATCAGCGCAGGATCACCTTGCCGTTGACCACGCGCACGTAGGTGTTTTCGCGGATGCCGCCGAGGTCGCGCTGGTTGACCACCACGGTGCGGCCGTCATCCATGCGCACGCTGATGTCGAAGGTATCGCTGGTGACGTTCTTCTGGATCTGGTTGCCGGCCAGGGCGCCACCCACCGCGCCTGCGGCGGCGGCGATGTTCTTGTTGCCGCGGCTGCCGCCGGTGTGGTCGGAAATTTCATGACCGGCAACGGCGCCGACGAGGCCGCCGAGGATGGCGCCGGTGGCGGTCGGGGCGGTGCGTCCCGAGGCGACCTGGTTGATCTGGGTCACGATGCCGCAGTCGGCGCAGCGACCGTTGTTGTAGCCATTGTTGTAGCCGTTGTTGTTGCCGTAACCGTTGTTGTAACCGCTGCTGCCGTAGCCGGGCGAGGTGGTCGCGCAGCCGGCCAATGCAACGGTGGCGATGGCGGCGGCAGCGATGAGTTGGATCTTCATGGTGGTTCTCCTGGCCAGAGGGGTGATCGAATGCGTCTGGGGCGCATGCCGCAGATCCTGTCCTGTGTTATGTGAACAGCGCGCCAATCTGCCCATGCCAGCGTGGCTGCCAGATGAATCAGCGGAAATCCTGGTGGCAGGCCTTGCAGTCGGTCTGGATCTTCTCCACCACCTGGCCCAGGGCGACACAGTCGGTGGGCGGGGCCGCCAACGCGGTGTTGAGCGTGGCGCGCAGCGCGCTGGCGTGCTGCTGGAAGCCCTGGCTGTCCTTCAACCCCGGGAACGCCACGTCCATGTCGTTGGACAACGAACGCAGGGTCTGCAGACGCGGGACGCTGTCGGCCAGGGTGCAGCGGTTCTGCGCCTGCGAGGCCTGCAGCAGTTCCACCTGCCGGTTCATCACGTGCATGAGCGCATCGGGGAACGGGTCCTGGCGGGCCTGGATCGCACGCGAGACCATCACCGTGGCGATCAAGCCGACCACCAGGCCGAGCACGCCCACGAACAGATAGCGGTACGCGGCGGAGGGGCGACGGGGCGGGGCAGGTTGATTCATGGCGGGCGTCCTTGTGGGTAGCTGGGCCGATCTTACGGTGCGTCCTGTCCATGCGGCGTACGCACGGGGCCGGTGAGGGTAAAATTCGCCGATGAACGACGTACTGCGCGAACGATTTGCCGGCATCGACCGGTTGTATGGAGTGGGCACCGTGGACCTGCTGTCGACCCGCCGTGTAGCGGTGGTCGGCATGGGCGGGGTTGGCTCGTGGGTGGTCGAAGCGCTGGCGCGCACGGCGGTGGGGCACCTGACCCTGATCGATGCCGACGACATCTGCGTGTCCAACACCAACCGCCAGCTGCCGGCGCTGGCCGGCCAGTACGGCCGCAACAAGGCCGAGGCGATGGCCGAGCGCTGCCGTGCGATCAACCCGGACATCCAGGTCGATGCGATCGCCTCGTTCCTGACCGTGTCGAACATGGTGGAGCTGCTGGACCGCGATTTCGACCTGGTGATCGATGCCTGCGACAGTTTCCGTGTCAAGGTGGAAACCATCGCCTGGTGCCGCCGCCGCAAGCTGCCGATCCTCACCGTCGGCGCGGCCGGCGGGCGCACCGATCCCACCCTGGTGCGCATCCGCGACGTATCGCGCACTGAACACGACGCGATGATGGCGTTGATCCGCAAGAAGCTGCGCAGTGATTTCAACTTCCCGAAGAACGCCTCGCGCTACTTCGGCGTGCCGGCGGTGTATTCGCTGGAGAACGTGAAGTACCCGCAGGCCGACGGCAGCGTCTGCGGCATCCGCCCGAACCTCGGCGCGGATGCGGCGTTGAAGCTGGACTGCGGTGCCGGCCTCGGCGCGGCCACCCACATCACCGGCGCGTTCGCGTTTGCCGCGGTGGGCAAGGCGCTGGAAATGCTGATGAAGAAGCCGGCGGCGGCCACCAAGGCCGATTGAAACCCGCATACCGCGCGCGTTGTAGAGCCGACCGTTGGTCGGCTGCCTTGGCGCGGACGGCCGACCGTTGATCGGCTGCCTTTTGCGCGGACTGCCGACCGTTGATCGACCGCCTTGGCGCCGACAGCCGACCAACGGTCGGCTCTACGGTGCCAGGCCGAATAGTGCGCGCGCGTTGACCGTGGTCTGCGCGGCAATCTGCTCGGCCGGCTGGCCACGCAGCCGCGCCACAATTTCCAGGATCACCGGCAGCCTTGACGGCTCGTTGCGCTCGCCACGGATGCCCGCATCCGGCTGGTCCGGTGCGTCGGTTTCCAGCAGCAGCTGCTCCAGCGGCATGTGTGTCACCAGCCGTTGCAGTCGCTGCGCACGGTCGTAGGTCAATGGACCGCCCAGGCCCAGCAGAAAACCCAGTCTGTGCAGTTGCGCGGCCTGCTCCGGACTGCCGGGGAAACTGTGGACGACCCCACGCAGCCCGCCCACCTGTCGGATCGCGGCGATCACCGCATCCACTGCACGCCGTGCATGCACGATCACCGGCAGGTCGAATTCGCGCGCCAGCCGCAGTTGTCCCACGAAGTACTGTTGCTGCAGCTGGGCATCCAGCCCCTCGACGAAGAAATCCAGCCCGCATTCGCCGACCGCGCACGGGCGCTCGCGCTCGATCCAGCCGCGCAGTTCGTCAAGATGCTCGGCCCGGTGCTCGGCCAGGAACATCGGGTGCAGCCCGTAGGCTGGATGCAGTCCGTCGGCGAGCTGGCAGGTCTGGCGCAGCTTGGGCCAACTGGCGGCGGTGACTGCCGGCACGACCTGCATGCCCACCCCGGCCGCTCGCGCCCGCGCGATCACCTCGGCGCGATCGGCATCGAACTCGCCGGCGTCGAGGTGGCAATGACTGTCGACCAGGATCACGCGCGGCGCTTGCCCGGCAGGGCCGGCGGCACCGCCGCGCTGCGATTCTTCCAGTTGGCCAGCAACAGCGTGCCCAGGCCCAGCAGGATCTCGTCGACGAATGGCACCGGATCGGGAATGAACAGGGTCAGCGCGAACAGGCCCGCAGTGAGCTTGAACAGCGTGGGGTAGCGCAACCGGCGCGCCCATTCCAGCATTGGCAGCAGCAGGGGATTGGCCATGACGCACTCCTCGGACAGATGCTGTAAACGCTATCACGAGCCCCATCGGCACAGAACCTGAATGGGCAAGGGCGGTGTGCACGCACTGTGGAGATTCCGTTCAGGCACCGCATGCTGGAATCCGCTCAAGAACGTTGCGGATCGTCCGCAGGGAGCCGGTTATGAAAAGTACCACCACCACTGCTTTGGTCGCCGCTGGCGCGCTGCTCGTCGGCGGAATCGCCACCGCTGCCTTCATGAAGAGTGGCTCGTCCGCCCCCGATCCGGTGGCCGCGACGCAGACCCGGCCCGTTCTGGACACCACGCCGCTGGCCGACGACGGAACGCGCACCGACGCGGTCGCGGTCGAGGACAAGGCGGGCAAGCTGGAGTACGCCGATATCGTCAAGGTCGATCCGCTGACCAGGAAGGAGAAGGCCTACGCCACCGTGATCGGTACCGAGCCGGTGCGTGAAACCTCCACCACCCAGACCCCGCATGAAGTCTGCGAAGACGTGGTCGTGCAGGAACGCCTGCCCGAGCGCGACGGCAACGTCGGCGGCACCGTGGCCGGCGCGGTCATCGGTGGTCTGCTCGGCAACCAGGTTGGCGGTGGCAATGGTCGCAAGGCCGCCACTGCCGCAGGCGCGGTGGCCGGTGGCCTGATCGGCAACACGGTCGACAAGCGCCACGTCGGTGGCCGCGTGGTCAACCGCACCGAGCGCCAATGCCATACCGAAACGGCCACGTCCGAGTCGACCAAGGTCACCGGTTACAACGTGACCTACCGCAATGAAGACGGCACCACCGGCACCATGCGCATGGCCAGCAAGCCGGGCAACCGTATTCCGATGGGCACCAGCAATGCGGTCACCGGCTACAACGTGACCTACCGCTACGATGGCGCCGAAAAGACCGTGAAGATGGACAACAAGCCGAGCAGCGATCGCCTGCCGGTGATCGATGGCCAGCTGGTCACCCAGACCGCGGCACTGGGCTCGAACAAGCAGTAACGTTTCGCGCCGCAGCATGGGGCGAGCAACAGGCCGGCCTAGTCCGGCCTGTTGCGTTTTGCTGCCGCCGCCAGCGCAACGGCCAGCGATCAACGACATGCATTGGCCTGCACGGGCAGCCTCTGCGAAGATCGATCCCGGCATATCAACGGGCATCGGCATGAGCATCTTCGACCTGCAGCTGGAAACCGAACGTCTGATCCTGCGCCCGCCGCGTGCGGAAGACTTCGACGCGTTCCTGCGCTTCTGTACCGATCCGGAGGTCATGCAGCACCTCGGCGGCGTACAGGCACCTTCTCAGGCCTGGCGCAGCTTCAGCTGCCTGGCCGGCAGCTGGCATCTGTATGGTTTCTCGATGTTTTCAGTCATCGAAAAAAGCAGCGGTGACTGGGTCGGTCGGATGGGGCCGTGGCAGCCGCTGGACTGGCCGGGCACCGAGGTCGGCTGGAGCATCCGGCGCGAAAGCTGGGGCAGGGGCTATGCACCGGAAGCGGCCATTGCCAGCATCGACTGGGCCTTCGATACGCTGGGCTGGGACGAGGTGATCCACACCATCGATGCGGCCAACGAAAATTCGAAAGTGGTCGCGCGCAAGCTCGGCAGCACGTTGCTGCGCATGGGCGAACTGCCTCCACCGTATGGCGGCAAACCGATCGAAATATGGGGTCAGTCGCGCGACCAGTGGCGGACGCGCCGCGCCGGCTGAGCCTCATGCTGCACCCGCGCTTGGCAAGCGACGCCGGTTGCGGCCAGACTTCCGAGGTGGTCGCTCTGGCCGCGCGTCACGGAGGCTGATGATGTTTGCCGTGGTTCCCGATCCGATTCCCGCCCGCATGAAAGCCCTCAACCGGGCCGAGATCTGCGACGCCAACTTCATCGCGTTCGTGCAGCAGTGGCAGGGCGATCCCGCGCCGCGGCCGGCGCCGGACGCGCCCATGCCGGCGCCGGACGCGCCCATCCTGCCGGGCAGTACGCTGGATGCAGAGGGCTTCGATGCGCTGTTCGAGTCGCAGCTGATCAGCCGCCACCTGGACCTGATGGCGCGCGTGCTGCGCGTGCAGAACAAGGTCTTCTACACCATCGGCTCGTCCGGCCATGAGGGTAATGCGCTAGTCGCCCGGCTGGCGCGGCACACCGATCCGGCATTCCTGCATTACCGTTCCGGCGCGTTCATGGCCGAGCGCTTCCGCCAGTTGCCGGGCATGGATCCGGTGCTGGATGCGGCGCTGTCATTTGCCGCCAGTTGCGATGATCCGGCCAGCGGCGGACGCCACAAGGTGTGGGGCAGCAAGCCACTGTGGGTGTTGCCGCAGACCTCCACCATCGCCTCGCATCTGCCCAAGGCGTTGGGCACGGCCATGGCCATCGAGAGCGGGCGGCGCATCGGGCACACGCTGCCCATTCCCGAGGACAGCGTGGTGATCTGCTCCTTCGGTGATGCCTCCTCCAACCACGCCACCGCGCAGACCGCGTTCAACACCGCCGCCTGGGCCGCGTACCAGCGGCTGCCGGCGCCGGTGCTGCTCGTCTGCGAAGACAACGGCATCGGCATTTCGGTGAAAACCCCGGACGGCTGGATCGCGCAGAACTTCAGCCACCGTCCGGGCCTGGACTACTTCTTTGCCGATGGCCTGGACCTGGCCAGCGGCCATGCCCAGGTGCAACGCGCGCTGGAACACTGCCGGCGCACGCGGCGGCCGACCTTCCTGCACCTGCGCACCACGCGCCTGATGGGCCATGCCGGCACCGATTTCGAAATCGAGTGGCGGCCGCTGGCGGAACTGTGCGCGGCCGAAGCCGCCGACCCGCTGCTGCGCTCGGCGCAGATCGCGCTGGAGTCGGGCTGGATGGATCGCCAAACGCTGCTGCAGCGCTACGAGGCGATGCGTGCGCGCTGCTTTGCCGCTGCCGCCGAGGCCGACCGTCGTCCCAAGCTGGAAGGCCTGGCGCAGATCGTGGCCCCGCTGGCACCGTACTCGCCGGCGGCGGTGCAGGCCGAGGCCGGTCGCGTGGCCGCAGCCGACGCACGCGCGGCGGCATTCGGCAGCGAGGCGCAGCTGCCCGAGCGGCAACCGCCACGACACCTGGCGATCCAGATCAACCAGGGCCTGCACGATCTCATGGCCAAGTACCCGTCCACGCTGCTGTTCGGCGAGGACGTGGCGCAGAAGGGCGGGGTGTATACGGTCAGCAAGGGCCTGCTCAAGGCATTCGGTCCGCGCCGGGTATTCAACACGCTGCTGGATGAAACCATGATCCTGGGCATGGCCCAGGGCCTGGCCAACCTGGGCATGCTGCCGATCCCGGAAATCCAGTACCTGGCCTACCTGCACAACGCGGCCGACCAGCTGCGCGGCGAGGCCTGTTCGCTGCAGTTCTTCTCCAACGACCAGTACCGCAACCCGATGCTGGTGCGCATTGCCGGGCTGGGCTACCAGAAGGGCTTCGGCGGCCACTTCCACAACGACAATTCCATTGCCGCGCTGCGCGACATCCCCGGGCTGGTGGTGGGGTGCCCATCGCGCGGCGACGACGCGGCGATGATGCTGCGCACGCTGGCCGCACTGGCCCAGGTCGATGGACGGGTGTCGGTGTTCCTGGAGCCGATCGCGCTGTACATGACCAAGGATCTGTACGACCCCGGCGACGGCCAGTGGTTGTTCGCCTACCCGCCGCCGGAGCAGACAATGCTGCCCGGCGAGGGCCGGGTGTATGCGCCGGACGCCAGCGACCTGGTGATTTTCACCTACGGCAACGGCGTGCCGATGAGCCTGCGCGCGGCGCGCACCATCCAGGCCGAGCTGGGCTGGCAGGTGCGGGTGGTGGACCTGCGCTGGCTGGTGCCGCTCAATACCGGTTTCATCGCCGAACAGGCGGCCGACGCCCAGCGCGTGCTGGTGGTCGATGAGGGCCGGCACAGCGCCGGGGTGGGCGAGGGCGTCATCACCGCGCTGGTCGAAGCGGGCCTGGGCCACCTGCCGTTGCAGCGGGTCTGCGGTGCCGATACCTATACGCCCCTGGCGGGGGCAGCAATGTGCGTGCTTCCAAGCGACAATGCGCTGGTAAGCGCCGCCCGGGTACTGGCGCAGGATCTCTGACGCATGTGTGGATTGGCAGGAATGCTGCTGCCGGCTCCGGTAGCGGAGCAGGCGGCACTGGAACAGCTGGCGCGACGCATGGGCGACGCGCTGATCCATCGTGGCCCGGACGACAGCGGGGTGTGGGCCGACGCCAGGCGTGGCATCGCGCTGGCGCATCGACGCTTGAGCATCCTGGACCTGTCGCCGCTGGGCCACCAGCCGATGGCCTCCGACGATGGGCGTTACGTGCTGGCCTACAACGGCGAGGTGTACAACTTCGCCGCGCTGCGTGCCGAGCTGGAGGCCTTGGGGCACCACTTCCGCGGGCACTCCGATACCGAAGTGCTGCTGGCCGCGTTCGTGGCGTGGGGGCTGGATGAAACCCTGCAGCGCGCCAACGGGATGTTCGCCATCGCGCTTTGGGACCACGCCGAGCAGTGCCTGTGGCTGGCCCGCGACCGGGTCGGCAAGAAGCCGCTGTATTACGGCTGGGCCGGCGATGCACTGGTGTTCGGGTCGGAGTTGAAGGCGCTGTGGCAGCACCCGGCCTTCGACAACGACGTCGACCGCGACGCGCTGACCCTGCTGCTGCGGCTGGACTACATCCCCGCCCCGCACTGCATCCACGAGCGCTGTTTCAAGCTGATGCCGGGGCGGGTGCTGCGGTTGGACGCGGCCACCGTTGCCGCCGGTGCCGCCGCACATCGGCCGGACCAGCAGCAGGTGCCGTTCTGGAATGCGCGCGAGCGCATGCAGCAGGCGCTGGCGTTGCCGTTCATCGGCAGCGATGACGATGCCGAGGCGCAGCTGGACGCGCTGCTGCGGGATGCGGTGGGGCTGCGCATGGTGGCCGACGTGCCGGTCGGGGTGTTCCTGTCCGGCGGTACCGATTCATCGGTGGTGGCCGCACTGATGCAGTCGCAGTCGTCCACCCCGATTCACAGTTTCAGTATCGGTTTCCAGGATTCGGACCACGACGAGGCGCCGCTGGCCAAGGCGTTGGCGCAGCACCTGGGTACCGATCACACCGAGCTGTATGTCAGTGGCGCCGACGCGCTGGCGGTGGTGCCGCAGTTGCCCGCGATGTTCGACGAGCCCTTCGCCGATGCCTCGCAGGTGCCCACCGCATTGGTGGCCAGGCTGGCGCGTGGTTCGGTGACGGTGGCGTTGTCCGGTGATGGCGGCGACGAGCTGTTCTTCGGCTACGGCCGCTACCAGCGTGCGCTGCGCAACTGGGCGATGCTGGGCCGGGTGCCGGCGCCCCTGCGGCGTTGGATGGCCGCGCATGCGCATACCCAGGGCGAGGCGTCGCGGACCGGTGGCCTGGCCGCGCTGCTGGCCGAGACCGGCGCACGCGGCATCGGCGATGTGTATCGCAACCGGATCGCGCGCTGGCGCGACCCGGTCGCTGCGGTGAAGGGCGCGTCCGGTGCGGGCAGCTTCTACGACCTGGCCGACCCGCTGCACGGGGCCGGGTCGCCCGCCGATGCGATGATGCTCGCCGACTTCAACACCTATCTGCCCGATGACCTGCTGTGCAAGGTGGACCGCACCAGCATGGCGGTCAGCCTGGAGGCGCGCGCGCCGTTGCTGGACTGGCGCGTGGCCGAGTTCGCGTGGTCGCTGCCGCTGTCGATGAAGCACCGTGACGGGGTCAGCAAGTACCTGCTCAAGCGCGTGCTGGGCCGTTATGTGCCGCAGGACATGGTGCACCGCCCCAAGCGCGGCTTCGGGGCGCCGGTCAGCGCCTGGCTCAAGGGCGACCTGCGCGGCTGGGCCGACGACCTGCTGGATCCGGCACGGCTGGCCGCCGAGGGCGTGTTCAACGTAGAGGCGGTGGCGCCGCTGTGGCAGCAGTTCAAGCAGGGCGAGCGCAAATGGCACACGCACCTGTGGAACGTGTTGATGTTCCAGGCCTGGCAGGCGCATTGGCGCGAGGTGCGTGCGGGGATCGAACGCGGTTGAGGGCGTGCAGCCACCCATGGGGTGGCTCTACCTCGCGCGGTGCGGGCAGGTAGAGCCACGCCATGCGTGGCTGACGCACCGATGACCTGTGGTGGAAAGGCAGCCACCCATGGGGTGGCTCTACGTTGCGCGGTGCGTGCAGGTAGAGCCACGCCGTTCGTGGCTGACGCGCCGATGATCTGTGACGGAAAGGCAGCCACCATGGGGTGGCTCTACGTCGCGTGGTGCGGGCGGGTAGAGCCACGCCATGCGTGGCTTACGCACCGATGATCTGTGGTGGGAAAGGCAGCCACCCATGGGGTGGCTCTACGTTGTGGGGTGCGGGCAGGTTGAGCCACGCCATGCGTGGCTGACGCGCCGATGATCTGTGACGGAAAGGCAGCCACCCATGGGGTGGCTCTACGTTGCGTGGTGCGGGCAGGTAGAGCCACGCCATGCGTGGCTGACGCGCCGATGATCGGTGACGGAAAAGGCAGCCACCCATGGGGTGGCTCTACGTTGCGCGGGGTGGGCGCCTGGCTGAACCCCCTTCACCGTCGCCGAAGGTATGCCCGCCTAGGCTCGGGGTTTCCCCCCAAACGGAGACATCCCATGGCCGAAGTGAAGATCGCGGTACTGGTCGGCAGCCTGCGCAAGGGCTCGCACAACAAGGCGCTGGCCCATGCGCTGGAGAAGCTGGCGGCCGGCAAAGCGCGCTTCGAACACGTTGAGATCGGCGACCTGCCGCTCTACAACCAGGATTTCGACAAGGACTATCCCGCCCAAGGAGTGCGCCTGAAGCAGCAGATCCGTGACGCCGACGGGTTGCTGTTCATCACCCCCGAGTACAACCGCTCGATCCCCGGCGTGCTCAAGAACGCCATCGACCTGGGCTCACGCCCCTATGGGGACAGCGCTTTCGCCGGGAAGCCAGCCGCCGTGGCCGGGGCTTCCATCGGGGTGATCGGCACCGCGCTGGCCCAACAGCACCTGCGCAATGTGCTGGCCTATCTGGACGTGCCGGTACTCGGCCAGCCGGAAGTGTTCCTGCACTTCAAGGAGGGCCTGATCGACGAGGCGGGCAACATCAGCAACGAGGCCACCCGGACGTTCCTGCAGGGCTTCGTGGACAAGTTCCTGGCCTGGGTCGCCACGCACGGCGGTCAGCATTGAGTCGGGCGCTTCTGCGATAATGCGGTTCGGCGGGCGCCGCAACGGCGCCCGTCGCACGAAATGCGACGGCTGCGGCCGATGCTGCCGGCAAACGCCGGTATACCCAGCTCATCCACCGCTTATCCACAGGGTTGTGCATGGCTGTGGCGGCCGCTCCGTGCCTACCATGCCCATGCTCCGCACTGCAGGAAGTACGCCTCCATATGTCCGCCCGCTCTGGCTTCCGTTCCGACCGCAAAGATCGCGGTGACCGTTTCGACCGCGATGAATCGCGGATCGACCAGCTGCGCGTGCCCCCGCATTCGATCGAGGCAGAGCAGGCGGTGCTGGGCGGGCTGATGCTTGCCCCGGAAAGCTACGACCGCATCAACGACCAGCTGACCGAGACCGACTTCTACCGTCGCGACCACCAGATGATCTACCGCGCGATCCGCGAGCTGTCCGAGCGCGACCGCCCGTTCGATGCGGTGACCTTGGGCGAGTGGTTCGAATCGCAGGGGCGGATGGAGCTGGTCGGCGATGGCGCCTACCTGATCGAACTGGCCAGCACGACGCCGTCGGCGGCCAACATCGCCGCCTACGCCGAGATCGTGCGTGACAAGGCGGTGCTGCGCCAGCTGATCCAGGTCGGCACCGACATCGTCAACGACGGCTTCCAGCCTGAGGGCCGTGAGAGCAGCGAGCTGTTGTCGGCCGCGGAAAAGTCGGTGTTCGCGATCGCCGAGCAGGGCGCCCGCGGTCGCACCGATTTCGTGGCGATGCCCGGCGCGTTGAAGGATGCCTTCGAAGAGCTGCGCAACCGCTTCGAGAACGGCGGCAACATCACCGGCCTGCCGACCGGCTATGCGGATTTCGATGCGATGACCTCCGGCCTGCAGCCGACCGACCTGATCATCCTGGCTGCGCGTCCGGCCATGGGCAAGACCACCTTCGCACTGAACATCGCCGAGTACGCGGCGATCAAGTCCAAGAAGGGCGTGGCGGTGTTCTCGATGGAAATGTCCGCTTCGCAGCTGGCGATGCGTTTGATTTCTTCCAACGGCCGCATCAACGCCCAGCGCCTGCGTACCGGCCAGCTGGAAGACGAGGACTGGAGCCGGGTTACCGGCGCCATCCGCATGCTGAAGGAAACCAAGATCTTCATCGACGACACGCCGGGCGTGTCGCCGGAAATCCTGCGCTCCAAGTGCCGTCGCCTCAAGCGCGAGCACGACCTGGGCCTGATCGTGATCGACTACCTGCAGCTGATGAGCGTGCCGGGCAACAGCGAAAACCGCGCGACTGAAATCTCGGAGATTTCGCGTTCGTTGAAGGGCCTGGCCAAGGAACTCAACGTGCCGGTGATCGCGCTGTCCCAGCTCAACCGCTCGCTGGAAACGCGTACCGACAAGCGCCCGGTGATGGCCGATCTTCGCGAATCCGGCGCTATTGAGCAGGACGCGGACATGATCGTGTTCATCTACCGCGACGACTACTACAACAAGGAAAATTCGCCGGACAAGGGCCTGGCCGAGATCATCATCGGCAAGCACCGAGGCGGCCCGACCGGCTCGTGCAAACTCAAGTTCTTCGGCGAATACACCCGCTTTGACAACCTGTCGCATGATTCGGTGGGGTCGTTCGAGTAACGCCAAAGGGATAAACGTTGTGCCGGCCGTGGGATCAAGCCGGCCAATCCGGTGAATCCGGACCGGGTAGGTGGCCGGAGCAGGGTAGAGCCGAGCCATGCTCGGCTGCCCTTCCGGCAGCACCTCGCGGAGGTCAGCCGAGCATGGCTCGGCTCTACGCCCTGGCTCCCTTCAGCCGAGCATGGCTCGGCTCTACGCTCTGGCTCCCTTCAGCCGAGCATAGCTCGGCTCTACCGTCCCCCTGCGGCGCGTGCTGCGGCTGAATTCAATTGTCGCCCTGTTTTTCATCTGCGTATTCCCGCGTTCGTCGGCGCTGACCGGTGTTCGTCGCACGTGCGTTGCCGGCACATCGGCGCGGTCGCAGTGTAGAGGCGTGGGCAATGACGCCCGGTGCGGTGGAGACCGACGATGAAGACCCTGTTCGCCCTTGGCGTGTGGTGCCTGCTGTTCGTGCTGTGCTGGCCGCTGGCGATCCTGGCGCTGGTGGCCTGGCCGTTCGTATGGCTGCTGAGCCTGCCGTTCCGGTTGGTTGGCATCACCTTCTCGGCGCTGTTCGCGTTCCTGCGCGCGCTCTTCATGCTGCCGGCGCGGTTGCTGGGCGGCGGCCCGGTGACCGCATGAGACGCACGAAGCGCGTGCGCGCAGGCCTGTTCGCGCTGTGGCTGGCGGCGCCGGCGGCGTTCGCCGCTGACCCGCCCACTGCCTGGGTGGAGCGGCAGAACACCGGTGATGCAGCCACGGATCGACCGCCCGCCAAGGGCGCACCTCAGGAACATTGCCGGGTGGTCAAGGAATGGAAGGTGGGCGAGGTGGTCGCGCAGCACCGGATCTGCGAGGACGCGCCGAAAGTGCCGGCCGTGGCCGTGCCGGAGAAGAACCCCAAGCGCGCGTGACGCCGGTTGTGGCGGCGACGCTGACCCCCGTATGCCAGCCGACGACCGTGACCGCGTAGGGCCGGCCGCTGGCCGGCTCCACGCGCGACCGTAACCAGGCAGTGCCGGCCGCTGGCCGGCTCCACGCGCGACCGACGGGGCGGTGCCGGCCAGCTTCACATGCGACCGCCACCAGGTAGTGCCGGCCGCCAGCCGGCTCCACGCGCGACCAGGCAGAGAGCAGTCCGCCAACGGCCGGCACCGATCCCAGGCCGGATGCGCCCACAAAAAACCCCGCCGAGGCGGGGTTTTTCGTTACGCCATCTACA
>NZ_DAMAGC010000084.1:0-17853 GCF_031995405.1 Stenotrophomonas sp.
ATCCTTCGACCATCACCGGGTCGATCGGCATCTTCGGCATGATCCCGAACGTGGTCCGTTCGCTGGACAAGATCGGCGTGCATACCGATGGCGTGGGCACGACCCGCTTCGCCGGTGCGTTCGACATGACCCGTCCGATGGACCCGGCCGTGGGCCAAGTGATCCAGTCGGTGATCAACAAGGGCTACGCCGATTTCACCGGCAAGGTCGCCGACGCCCGCAACAAGCCGGTCGAGGCAGTCGATGAAGTCGCCCGCGGCCGCGTGTGGAGCGGTGCGCAGGCCAAGGAACGTGGCCTGGTGGACGAATTTGGTGGGCTCAAGGCTGCCGTTGCCGACGCGGCCAAGCGCGCCAAGCTGGGCGACGTGGACAAGGTCCGCGTGCGTTACATCGAGAAGGGCGCCACGCCGTTCGCACAGTTCATGAGCGGCTTTGCCGGCAGCCATGCCGGTGCGTGGATGCTCGGCGAGTCGGGCATGGCGCGGCTGATGCTGGCCCGTTCGATGCCGGAGCTGGATACCCAGCTGCGCTTCGTCGAAGACGCCGCCCGCGATCCGCGCGGCAGCGCCCCGGTGAAGGCGCTGGCGTATTGCTTCTGCGGGTTCTGACCGGCTGCGATGCGAGATGAAAAAGCCCGGCGAATGCCGGGCTTTTTTTTGGCTCCGGACCCGGTAGAGCCACCCCATGGGTGGCTGCACGCGGTGCAAGATCATGTAGAGCCACCCCATGGGTGGCTGCACGCGGTGCAAGATCGAAACGCAGCCACCCATGGGGTGGCTCTACCGGGCAACGATCAGGGCGTTGTGGGCGCGTCGTTGTCTGCGTCGTCGGCGGCGCGCGTGTCCGGCGCCTTTTCCAGCATGTCGCGCGCGGCCTTGGCCTTGTCCAGCGGTTTCTGCATCGCATCGCGCAGTGCGGTGGCCTGCGGCTCCGGTGGCTTGTCCGGTGCCGGCGCTGGCACCGGTCGGTTGCAGCCGGCAATCGCCAGCAGCGAAATCAACGGCAGGAGAGTACGGATGTTCATGGCACGCGCCTCGCGATGGGCCGGGGAGGGCAGTGTCGCACCGTCGCGCAGGGCAGGTGTGATGGCGGGTGCGCCGACGCTGCGCGGGCGCTGCGCTATCCTTGCGCCGGACGCGTTGCACGGTGCAGCGCGCCGGCAACATGGGGCAGCGCCCCGACGCAGGAGACACATGTGAGCGCGCAACGTTGGCGACTGGACGGACAGACGGCATTGATCACCGGCGCCAGTGCCGGCATCGGCCTGGCCATTGCGCGGGAACTGCTGGGCTTCGGTGCCGACGTGCTGATCGTCGGCCGTGATGCCGATGCGCTGGAAATGGCGCGCGATGAACTGGTCGACGCCTTCCCCGATCGCGAGATCCATGGCCTGGCCGCCGACGTCTCCGATGACGAAGACCGCCGCGAGATCCTGGACTGGGTCGAAGACCACAGCGATGGC
This sequence comes from Stenotrophomonas sp., assembly GCF_031995405.1. GTDB lineage: Bacteria > Pseudomonadota > Gammaproteobacteria > Xanthomonadales > Xanthomonadaceae > Stenotrophomonas. Next base: position 1,463 of record NZ_DAMAGC010000084.1, read on the forward strand.
CTGCACCTGCTGATCAACAACGCCGGCGGCAACATCACCAAGCCGGCCACCGAGTACACCGAGGACGAGTGGCGCGGCATCTTCGAGACCAACCTGTTCTCGGCGTTCGAACTGTCGCGGTACGCCCACCCGTTGCTGGCCCGGCATGCGGCCTCGGCCATCGTCAATGTCGGCAGCGTGTCCGGGCTCACTCACGTGCGTAGTGGCGCGGTCTATGGCATGACCAAGGCGGCGATGCACCAGATGACCCGCAACCTGGCAGTGGAATGGGCCGAGGACGGCATCCGGGTCAACGCGGTGGCGCCGTGGTACATCCGCACCCGGCGCACGTCCGGTCCGCTGTCCGACCCGGACTACTACGAGGAAGTGATCGACCGCACCCCGATGCGCCGCATCGGCGAGCCGGAAGAAGTGGCTGCGGCGGTGGCGTTCCTGTGCCTGCCGGCGTCGAGCTATGTCACCGGCGAATGCATCGCGGTGGACGGCGGTTTCCTGCGTTACGGGTTCTGAGCCCCGGCAACGGCTGGGGCTAGGGCACCGCGCAATCGCTGTCGGCGAGGATCGCCTGCAACCGCTCCCGCTCGGCGATGGCCCTGGCCTTGTTCTCCGGGGCGGCGAAACGCTCGCTGCCGCGTGCATCGCGGAAGCGCTGCTGCCAGCTGCTGCACCGCTGCGCGTCGGCAATGGCCTCGCACTGATCGCGGACCACCTCGCACCCGGCCGCATTGACGGGCGTGTTGCCGCCCAACGCGGTGATGTTCATCAGCACGCAGTGCGGCGGTGCCGGCTCGCGCTCATGCAGGTAGCGGTTGCCGTCGCTGCCCTGGCACTGGTAGATCTCCGGCAGCGGCGCCTTCGCCACCGCTGGGGCGTCCTTCGCTGCCGCCGCCTCCTGCTGCGCCTGGCGGCGCACCACGTCGCTGTCGAGGATCGCGCTGCCTTCGGCTTCCACCGAGGTCTGCACGTCGCCCTGCAGGCTCGGCAGCGGGGCGTGCTGGAGCATGCCGGCCGTGGCGGGCGCATCGACCACAGGCGCGATGGCCGCTGGGGTGGCGACGTCGGCGGTCGCCGGCGGCTGGCGCGACGCGGGCGCAGCAAAGCGCTCGATGCGCTGCGCGCTGCCCGCCGGGCACGGCTTGTTCTGCACGGTCAGCGCGCCATCGGGGTCGGTGCAGCGGAACAGCACCACGTCATCGGCCAGCGCGGCGGCAGACGCACACAGCAGGGCGGCCAGCAGCAACGCGCGGGTTGGCAGCGTCAAGCGAAGCGGGCGCGACGCGCGAAGAGGGGGAGCGGAAGCTGGATGCATCGGAGTGGGTTCATGCCTGACATCAAAAGCGCCAACTGCGCCTGCGCATTGAAGCACGTGCTAGCGGCAGTCGCGGTCCAGCCGCGCATCCACGCCGCGTTGTTCGCGGCTGAGCGCATCACGCTCGCCCTGCAATGCGCTGTTGTACTGGCGCACCAGCTCCCAGCGGCGATCCTTCAGACGCGAGCAGACCTCCTGCTGCGGCAATGGCGTGCACTGGTCGCGTACCAGCACGTTGCCGGTCGGGATCACCGTGTCGGTGTAGGTGCCGGGGTAGCCCTGGCGCTCCCCTTCCCACTGCGTACTGCCGCCGCCGATGCTGATGCTGCCCCCACCATGGCGGCCGCCGCCGGAGACGGTGAGCGCACCGCCGCTGGACTGCACCGACCCCGCGCCCATGGGGGCGATCGGCGGCAACGGCGGCGGCCGCGGCGGGGGTCGGCCGCCGCCAGGAGGACGGTAACCGGGGCCGTAAGGGGCGTACACGCTGGTCCACACCGGTACCCAGCGCGGATTGCCCTCACCGCTGTCGCTGGTGTAACGGCTGCCGTCGTCGCGCACGCATTCGTACAGGGGCTGCGGCGGCTGCACATGCACGTAGCGCACCTCGCGCTGCGGCGCGGCGGGCGTGGGCGCCTGGTCCGGATCGCGGTCGCTGCGTACCACGCGCGGCGCCGGGTCGCGCGGGCGCTGCATGTCGCGCACTTCCTGGCGACCGTCGCGGCACGGTGCGTCCTGCAGCGCCACCGCGCCGTTGCTGCCCACGCAGCGGTACACGCGAACATTGGCGGCATCCTGCGCGGCCAGCGGCAGGCTGCCGGCGCACAACAGCAGGGACAGGCTCAGGGCGGTCAGTCGGTGCATGGCCACAGTGTGCGGCTTTGCCGGCACGCACGCAAAACCCGGGTTCAGCTGCGCAGGATGTCGCCGCTGAGCGCGTCGCGGATCGGGGTTGGCTGGGCCAGTCCGCCGGTATCGCCGTCGATCAGTCCATCCAGCAGGGGCAGCAACGCCGGATCCAGTGCGGCGCGGGTCCGCGCCGGTGGTTGGCCGGCCAGGTTGGCGCTGGTGGACACCAGCGGCCCGCCCCAGGCGCGGCACAGCGCCGCCACCAGCGGATGGGCGCTGATCCGCACGGCGATGCCGCTGTGTTCGCCGGTAATCCAGCGCGGCGCGCGCGGGCCCGCCGGCAGGATCCAGGTGTGCGCGCCGGGCCAACTGGCCAGCACGGCGGCCTGACGCGATTCGGGCAGCGCCTGCAGGCGCACCCAGCCCTCGAGCTGGGCCAGTTCGGCCGCCACCAGGATCATGCCTTTCTCGACCGGACGTTGTTTGATCCGCAGCAGTTTCATCACCGCCGACGCATTGCCGGGGTCGCAGCCCAGCCCCCAGACCGCTTCGGTGGGATAGGCGATCACCCCACCGGCGCGCAGCGCAGGCAGGGCGGTATCCAGGGTAAGTAGGTTCATGCCGGGATTATCCCCCCGCTGCGGCGCGGGGGGATAGATGCAGTGCGGCCGAAGCCGGCTCAGGGAGCGGCTTTCTTGACTGCTTTTTTCACCGCTTTCTTGGCGGCCTTCTTCGCCGGGGCCTTCTTGGCCGCCTTCTTCACCGCGGTCTTCTTGGTGGCGGTCTTCTTGACCGCCGCCTTCTTCACCGTCTCGCCCGCTGCCTTCCTGGCCGGGGCCTTCTTGGCGGCGACCTTCTTGGTGGCCTTCTTGCCGAAGCCCTTGCGCACCGGCTTGCCGGTTTCTTCCATCAGCTGCTGCACGTCGGCCAGGGTAAGCGACGCCGGCTCGCGATCCTTGGGGATCTTGCCGTTCATCTTGCCGTCGCTGATGTACGGACCGAAGCGTCCGTTCAGCACCTGGATCTCGCTGCCCTCGAATTCCTTGATGATCCGGTTGCGTGCGATCTCTTCCTTTTCCTCGATCAGGAAGACCGCCCGGGCCAGGTCGATGGTGTAGGGATCATCCTCCTTCTTCAGCGAGGCGTAGGTGCTGCCACGCTTGGCGAACGGGCCGAAGCGGCCGATGCCGACGCTGACATCCTCATCCTTGTCCTGGCCCAGCGCGCGCGGCATCAGGAACAGCTCCAGCGCGTCTTCCAGGGCAATGGTGTGCATGGACTGGCCCGGACGCAGCGAGGCGAACTTGGGCTTGTCCTCGGCATCCTCGGCGGTGCTGCCGATGGCCGCGTACGGCCCGAAGCGGCCCAGCCGGACGCTGACCGGCTTGCCGGTCTTGGGATCGGTGCCGAGCTCGCGCGCGCCACTGGCTTCGGCACGGTCGACCGATTCGTTCTTTTCCACCACCAGCTTGTTGAAGGGGTCCCAGAAGCGGGCCATCAACGGAATCCAGTCCTCTTCGCCACGCGAGACGGCATCGAGTTCGTCTTCGAGCTTGGCGGTGAAGTCGTAGTCCACGTACTGGGTGAAGTGGCTGGACAGGAACTTGGACACCGCACGGCCGACATCGGACGGGCGGAAGCTGCGGCCTTCCATTTCCACGTACTTGCGGAACAGCAGGGTCTGGATGATCGAGGCGTAGGTCGACGGACGGCCGATGCCGTATTCTTCCAGCGCCTTGACCAGCGCCGCTTCAGTGAAGCGCGGCGGCGGCTGGGTGAAGTGCTGGTCGGCCACGATGCGCTCGAGCGGCACGCGGTCGCCGGGCTTCATCGCCGGCAGCTTGCGGCCTTCGTCGTCGTCCTCGGCGCTCTTGTTGTCCTTGCCTTCTTCGTAGACGGCCAGGAAGCCGGGCACCACCACGGTGGTGCCACTGGCGCGGAACACATGCTCGCTGCCGGCCGACAGATCCACGCTGACCGTGTTGAGCGTGGCCGGGATCATCTGGCAGGCCACCGCGCGCTTCCAGATCAGCTCGTACAGCTTGCGCTCGTCGTCGGTGAGGAAGCGGGCGACCTGTGCCGGGGTGCGCAGCGCCGAGGTCGGGCGCACGGCTTCATGCGCTTCCTGGGCGTTCTTGGACTTGGTCTGGTAGGTGTTGGGCTGGTCGGGCAGCGAGGCGATGCCGTAATCGCGGGCGATCACGTCGCGGATCTCGGCCAACGCATCCTGGGACAGGTTGACCGAGTCGGTACGCATGTACGAGATCAGGCCAACGGTGCCTTCTTCCTCGCCGATGGCCACGCCTTCGTACAGCTTCTGCGCCACCTGCATGGTCTTGCGGGTGGTGAAGCCCAGCTTGCGCGAGGCCTCCTGCTGCAGCGTGGAGGTGGTGAATGGCGGGGCCGGGCGGCGCTTGCGCTCCTTGCTGGCCACGTCGGTGACGTGCAGGGCGCCCTGCGCCGCCTGCTGGATGCGCAGGCGAGCCGCTTCGGCGGTGTCGCCGTCGGTCACGGTGAACTGTTCGAATTTCTGCCCGTCCAGCTTGATCAGTCGTGCGTTGAACGGCTGCGACGGATGCGCACAGGCGGCATCGATGCTCCAGTACTCGCGGGCGATGAAGGCCTCGATCTCTTCCTCGCGCTCGACGATCATGCGCAGCGCCGGGCTCTGCACGCGGCCGGCGGACAGGCCGCGCTGCACCTTGCGCCACAGCACCGGGGAGAGGTTGAAGCCGACCAGGTAGTCCAGCGCGCGGCGCGCCTGCTGGGCATCGACCAGGTCGCCGGCGATCTCGCGCGGATGGCCCATCGCTTCCTTGATGGCGCGCGGGGTGATCTCGGTGAAGACCACCCGCTGCATCGGCTTGTCCTTGACCAGGCCGCGTTCCTTCAGGATTTCGGCGATGTGCCAGCTGATCGCCTCACCCTCGCGATCCGGATCGGTCGCCAGGAAGATGTCGTCGGCGCTCTTGGCAGCCTTGACGATGGCATCGACGTGCTTCTCGTTCTTCTCGATGAGGTCGTAGCGCATCGCGAAGTTGTTGTTCGGGTCGACCGCGCCTTCCTTCGGCACCAGGTCGCGCACATGCCCATACGAGGCCAGGACAGTGAAGTCCTTGCCGAGGTATTTGTTGATCGTCTTGGCCTTGGCGGGCGATTCGACGATGAGCAGGTGCTTGGGCATGTCAGTTATTTCTTTGGGCAGCGGCCCGGGGGAGGGCGCTAGGGTGGAGCAAATGGCCGCATTAGTGAAGGGCAGCGGGCGATATCCATAAACTGAACGCCCGGGTATGCGCCGGGCGTTCAGCTTCTTTCTCTTATTAGAGGAATCACGACCGAGCCGCCCGTGTCAAGCGGCCCGGTGTGAGGGTCCGCTCAGGACATCGAGCTGGCGATGACCCCGATCATGGCGATGCCCAGTCCGATGGCGGCCACGGTGGCCACGCCGGAAATGACCAGAATCACGATGGTGACGGTGCCCAGGCCCGGTTCCTGCAGGTGTTCGTTCTCGGTGTAGGCCCATTTGTCGACCACCACCGTGTCGCAGATCATGTCGTGCAGGGCCTGCTTGCGCTCGGTGAAGGCGGCCATGATGAAACCGATCATCAGGGTCAGGCTGCTCAGGATGAAACCGAAGTAGCGGCCGATACCGCGCCCCAGGGTGAGGCGTTCGCCGTTGCCGCGCACCACCTTGATGCCCACGGCCATCTTGCCCAGCGTCGCGCCGCCCGCCGAGGCATGGAAGCCGGCGTAGTAGGCGATGCCCACGGCCAGGCTGGCCAGCATCGCCAGCAGGCTCATCACCACGCCCACCGATTCGTTCCCCGACACCGCGCCGATGCCGTTGAAGATCAGGCTGATCGGGACGTTGATCACACCGACCACCAGGGAATCGATGAAGTAGCTGGCAAAGCGCTTCCAGAAGCCGGCATAGACCACGTCGCCGCCACTGACCACCGCCGTGCCGGCATAGCTGCTGGCGGCCGGGGCGGTGTACGGGGAATGGGTGCCGCCCCCGGTACCGGGCAACGGCGCGGTGCCGTTGTCGATGGCGGTGTAATCGCCGCGCAGGTCGAAGCCGCTGCCGAGGTTCTCGGCCGCGCTGGACAGGTTCTGCAGCTGCAGCTCGTCCACCGCTTCAGACAACGGCTTCCACTGCGGATAGCCTTCGCGCCACACCAGCGTGGCCAGGTTGATCTGCGCGCGCTGGAAACGCAGGCGCAGCTCATCGGCGGTCAACGGGCCCTGGCGTTCCTGGCCATCGGCGAAATACCACTCGGTCATTGCTTCAATCCCCTTTGATTCTTCCATGGACATCGGTCCGGTTTCAGCCGCGGCAATCGAGCGGCAGGTATTTGTCGTCCGCTTCGGACGTGCATGTCCAGTGCTGCTGGTCCGGGTCGTAATCCAGCCACAACAGCTTGCCGTCCAGCTTGGTCTGGGCGGGCACCGACAATGCCGCTTCGATGCCGCAATGGCTGTTGTCGAAGCGCCCGATATGCACCGCCGTCAGCGCGCCGCTCGCATAGTCTTCGGCGGCCTGGAAGCCCTCATCGGCGTTCACCGGGCAGCGCCCGTTGGTGGAGATGAAGTCGACCATCTGCACCTTGATCGGTGACAGTTCCTCGACGGCCTGCGTGGTTTTCGCGCGCAGCGTGTATTCCTGATAGGCCGGCAAGGCGATCGCGGCGAGGATGCCGGCAATGCCGACCAGCACCAGCACGCACACACCGGCCACCAGGCCTGCAATCGCGCAGCCGGACAGGCCCTTGCGCGGGGGCACCGTGCCAGTGGCGAGGGGAGCGGTCGACGGCGGCATCGCCACCGGTGGAACCGACGCAGGGATCTGCGGTGGCACCGGTACAGCCGGCTCCACGGGCACGCCCACGCTGTCGATATCGGCCTGGATGACGGGATCGGGTTCGCTGGCCGGTGGCGGCACCAGCACCAGGCCGATCTCGTCGGCGACCTCGCGCAGCGGTTGCCACTGCGCCATGCCGTCGCGCCAGACCAGCGTATCGGCGGCGATACGGCTGGACTGGTAAAGCGCGATCAGCTCGTCAGACGCCAGCGGCCCACGCTGCTGGCGATTTCCTTCTGCATAGAACCACTGGCCCACGGCACGCTCCTGAATGCGCAAGGTGCCCAGTGTACGGTCAGTGGAGCGGTTCCGGTTCGTCGATGAACATCTGGGTTTCCATCCAGGCGTACGCCGCCTCGGAGCCGGGCTGGTTGAACAGCACCATCAGCACCACCCACTTGAGGTCGTCCAGGTCCAGTTCGTCCTGGTCCAGCGCCATCGCCCGGTCCAGCACCAGCTCGCGCTGGTTGGCGTCGAGGATGCCGTGCTGCTCCAGGAACATCAGGAAACCACGCCCTTCGACGTCAAGCTTGTCCAGCTCCGGGCCGTGATAGATGCGCACCGGGCCATCGACCCGGGCCAGGGTCACGGCCGGCCGCTGGTCGGCCAGGGCATCGAGCCAGTCGAACGCCTTCTTGATTTCGGTGGGGCTGAAGCCGGCCTGTATCAGGCTGTTCTGGAGGGTGTCGCGGTCACGGACAAGGTCCGGATCCTCGCTGAAATAATGTTCGAACAGGTACAGCAGGACATCCAGAATGCTCTCTTTCATTGCCCCTCGGCCTGCGTCAACGACGCTGTGGAGGTGAAGAAACTAGGGTTTTCGACAGTAGTGCCCGTAATGGGAAACCACCTTTCCATCCAGTTCCATGATCAGCAGCATGGCCGACAGCTGGGCCGTCGTCAATCCGCTGCGCTGGATCAATGAATCCATACCCGTTGGGTTGTCATCCAGTGCCTGCCACAAGCGCTGGTAGTCCGGGTCGGAGAAGGGAGGGGCGCCTCGCGGCGCGGGTCGTGCCTGTTCAGTGGGGGCGCCCAGCCGGCTTCGCAAGGCCTGGCCGAGGCTGCCCGCCAGCGCGGTCAGCCCGGCGATCACTTCGTCAGGGTGCTCCACCAGCTGGGCACCCTCACGGATCAGCCGGTGGCAACCGCGGGCCCGGGGATTGCGTACCGAGCCAGGCACGGCGAAGACCTCGCGGCCGGCCTCGGCCGCCAGTCGCGCCGTGATCAGCGCGCCGGAGCGATGGGCGGCCTCGATCACCAGCGTGCCCAGCGCCAGGCCGGCGATGAGCCGGTTGCGGGCCGGGAACTGATGCGCCTTCGGCGCTATTCCGGGCGGGTACTCGCTCACCACGGCCGCACGCGCGGCGATCCGCGACTGCAATTTGGCATGGGCGGGCGGATAGGTCTGGTCCAGGCCGGTGGCGACCACCGCCACCGTCACACCCTCCGGTACCCGCAGCGCAGCGTCATGCGCCCGCGCATCGACCCCGGCGGCCAGCCCGCTGATCACGGACAGGCCACTGCGCGCCAACGCGCCGGCGAATTCCGCGGCGAGCTCGGCACCGCTGGGGGACGGGGTGCGGCTGCCGACCACGGCCACCCCGGGATGCCACAGCGCAGCCGGGTCGCCCTGCACGAACAGGCCCGGCGGCGCCTCGGGCTGGTGGCGCAGCAGCACCGGGTAGTCCTCGCTGGTGATGGACAGCAGGTGGTGGTCCGGTTCGGCCAGCCATGCCTGCGCGCGGGCCAGCAGGGCGGGATCGGGGGCGGCCAGGCGGCTGCACTGGCCGGGGCTGCAACCGGCCGCGCGCCAGGCCATGGGGCCGGCGCGAAGGGCCCGGCCGGCATCGCCGTGCTGCTCCAGCAGGCGGCGCCGCGAGGGCACGCTGCCGCCGGCCAGGGCCAGGCGCAGCACCGCGTCGGCATCGTCGGTGAGAAGGGGGTTCATCCCCTCAGGCTAGGCCGCATACGCCGACGGCGCCCTGGGGCGCCGTCGGAGTGTTGCGTAAGGAATTGCCGCGTTACTGCGCGTCGGGATGCTTGGCCGCGTAACCGACCATGACCGGCTTGACCCCCTGCATCACCAGCGCATAGCTGACCTTGTCGAAGGTGCGGAACACCATCGCATGGGCGGCATACTCGTCCGGCAGGGTGATCCGGCCGGCGCCGTCGGTCAGCGAATCGTCCATCCGCGACGAACCGGGGTACTTCATCGTGTTGGCCACGTGGCGGCCCTGGCGCCACAGCGACACCACGGTGCCGTTGTCGATGCCATTGGCGCTGCCGGCGGAAATGGCGATGACATCGCGCGGTCCCCCGGACAGGAACATGTCCGTCACCGCCAACACGCGGATGTCCAGGCCTTCGCTCTGGGCAGCCGGGACATGCGGGAAGAACTGCAGGTCGTAGGGGGTGGCTTCGACCGGCACCAGGCGATCGCCATTGCGCACTTCACGCGCGCCGATCTGGGTCTGCAGGGCGATCGTGGTCACATCGACGTCGCCGGAGGCGACCTTGGTGACCGTGCCGATGTTGACCTGGGCCAGTTCGTAACCCAGCGTCTGGTTGCGCTTGCTGGGCACGAAGTAGTTCTTCCAGACGTTGCCGCTGCCGGGCGTGACCTCACCGCGGGCGGTCAGCTCTTCGGTCGGCTTGGGCAGGGCGTAGCGGACGGTCGGACGGACCACCGCGTAGCGCTGGCCCACTTGCGCCCCGTCCAGTCCGCGCACGTAGGCGACCTGGCCATTGGTGGCACGCAGGCGGTTGTCTTCCAGGCCGGCCACGAACGGCAGCGACTTGATCTCATCGACCACGCTGAGCTGTTTCAGGAACGGTTCGACCTGATCCAGCGGGATCGCATTGATCGGGGCTTCCTGGCGCGGGCCGGGCTGGGCCACGACGCGGTCCAGATAGGCCAGGCTCAGTACGTCGCCCGGGTAGATGAGATGCGGGTTCTTGACCTGCGGATTGGCCTGCCAGATCTCTGGCCACAACCACGGCTTTTTCAGGAAGCGCGCGGAAATGTCCCACAAGGTATCGCCCTTGCGGACGACGTAGGTATCCGGGTGCCCGCCATTCACTTCAACGGCGGTAGCATAGGTGGCGACGGTCAACATCGCCACGGCGACGACCGTACGAGTACGTTCAAACATAGGTGTGGTGCCTGATTCCCCAACAGGTGCCCGCACTATAGTCCAGAAACCGGGGCGCAGGGCAAGCGTTGGCGATAGAATTGCGACGTACGCCGCTTTGACCGGCGCCCCCTACCGGTATTTGCCATGGCTATCCTGCCTATCCTCGAGTTCCCCGACCCGCGCCTGCGCACCAAGGCTGCGCTGCTCGAACCTGCCGAAGTGACCACCCCGGCGTTCCAGGAACTTATCGACAACATGTTCCACACCATGTACGACGCCCCGGGCATCGGCCTGGCCGCCAGCCAGGTGGACGTGCACAAGCGCTTCATGGTCATCGACGTCAGTGAAGAGAAGGACACCCCGCGGGTGTTCATCAACCCGGAGATCGTGGCCAGCGAAGGCGGCCAGGTCTACCAGGAGGGCTGCCTGTCGGTGCCGGGCATCTTTGCCGATGTGACCCGCGCCAACGACATCACGGTGCGTTACCTCGACCGCCAGGGCCAGCCCCAGGAGCTGACCACCGATGGCGTGCTGGCCGTGTGCATCCAGCACGAGATGGACCATCTGGACGGCAAGCTGTTCATCGACTACCTCTCGCCGCTCAAGCGCGAGATGGTGCGCAAGAAGCTGGCCAAGCAGCGCAAGCACGTTGCCTGAGATGGCCACGGGCACGGCCGCGCGGGCTGACCGCGCGCCGCACCCGGTTGTTCGGCGCCGGCCACCGGCGCCGTTTTACTTTCTGCAAGTGGGGTTGCCATGAAGATTGTCTTTGCCGGTACGCCGGAGTTCGCCGTGTCCTCGCTGCGCGTGGCGGCGCGCCACCATGAAGTGGTGGCCGTGTACACCCAGCCGGACCGCCCGGCCGGACGCGGGCGCGGGCTGATGCCCTCGCCGGTGAAGCTGGAGGCGATCGCACGTGGCATCCCGGTGTTCCAGCCGGAAACCCTGAAGACCCCCGAAGCCCAGCAGCAGCTGCGCGACCTGCAGCCGGACCTGATGGTGGTGGTGGCCTACGGGCTGATCCTGCCCAAGGCCGTGCTGGCCATCCCGACCCACGGCTGCTGGAACGTGCACGCCTCGCTGCTGCCGCGCTGGCGCGGCGCTGCGCCGATCCAGCGCGCGATCCAGGCCGGCGACACCGAGAGCGGCGTGTGCCTGATGCAGATGGAGGCGGGCCTGGACACCGGCCCGGTGCTGCTCAGGCAGCATGTCGCGATCGGCGCCAGCGACACCGGCGGCCACCTGCACGATCGCCTGGCGGAACTGGGCGCGCAGGTGCTGTCCGATGGCCTGGGCCTGCTGCGCGCGGGAATCAAGCCGATCGCCCAGCCGCAGCCGGAGGCCGGGGTCACCTACGCGCACAAACTGGACAAGGCCGAAGCGCGGCTGGACTGGGCGCAGGACGCCCAGGCGCTGGAGCGCACCGTGCGTGCCTTCAACCCGTGGCCGATCGCCGAGGCGACCCTGGCCGGCGAACGCGTGCGCATCCATGGCGCGGTGGCCCTGCCGGACAACCAGGGCAAGGCGCCGGGCACCCTGCTGGCCGCGTCGCGCGAGGGCATCGACATCGCCTGCGGCCAGGGCGCGCTGCGCCTGCGCGTGCTGCAACGCGAGGGTGGCAAGGCGATTACCGCCGCCGATTACCTCAATGCGCGCCGTGACCTGGTCGTGGGCGCCTGAGATGACCCAGACCCGTGACAACAAGGCGGCCCCGCGCGCGGCCATGGCACCGGGCGTGCCTACCCGGGTGCTCGCCGCCAAGGTGCTGGCCCAGGTGATCGGCCGTGGCCGCTCGCTCAAGGCCGAGCTGACCCACGCGCTGCCGCAGCTGGACGACAGCCGCGACCGCGCGCTGCTGGAGGCGCTGTGCTTTGCCGTGCTGCGCCGCCGTGGGGCCTACGACGCAGCGCTGGCGCAGTGGATGCAGCGTCCGTTGAGCGTGCGCGAGGATGAACTGCGCGCGCTGTTGCTGGTCGGCTTCGCCCAGCTCGACGCGCTCGATCTTCCGGCCCACGCGGCGTTGTCGGCCACGGTGGAAGCGGCGCGGGCGATGGGCCGCGACCGCCAGGCCGGCATGGTCAATGCCCTGCTGCGCCGCGCCCAGCGCGACGGCATCCCGCGTGCGCCGGCGCGCGACGCGTTCCCGGACTGGCTGGCGGCGAAGGTCGAGCAGGACTGGCCGGAACAGGCTGACGCCGTGTTCAGTGCCAGCCTGGTGGCCGCGCCGCTGTGGCTGCGGGTCAACCGTCAGCACGGCACCCGCGACAGCATGCTCGACCGCCTCGCCGCCGCCGGCATTGCCGCCGAGGCCTCGGCGCTGGGCAGCGATGCGATCTGCCTGCCGGTGCCGGTGGCCGTATCGGCGCTGCCCGGGTTCGCCGAGGGTGCGCTGTCGGTGCAGGATCTGTCGGCCCAGCAGGTTGCCGACGCCCTGGCGCCGCGCACCGGCGCGCGGGTGCTCGATGCCTGCGCCGCCCCCGGTGGCAAGTCCGCGCACCTGCTCGAGCGCGATCCGACCCTGCAGCTGCTGGCGCTGGACATCGATCCGCGCCGCCTCAAACGCATCAGCGAGACCTTCGCGCGCACCGGCGTGGGTGCGCAGGCCCAGGTGCTGGCTGCCGACGCCACCGATCCGGACAACTGGTGGGACGGGCAGCCGTTCGACTGCATCCTGCTGGACGCGCCGTGCTCGGCCACCGGCATCATCCGCCGCCAGCCCGACGTGCTGCTGCACCGCCGCGCGACCGATATCGAGGCGCTGGTGGCGCTGCAGGCGCGCCTGCTGGATGCCTGCTTCCGGATGCTCGCCCCCGGCGGCACCCTGTTGTATGCGACATGCTCGATCCTGCGCGAAGAGAACCAGTTCCAGGTCGAAGATTTCCTCCAGCGCACCCCCCGCGCAGGCTTCCTGCCCTTGGACGAACGCTTCGGCCACGACTCGTGGGCCGGGCGCCAGCGCCTGCCGGGTGAAGAAGGTGCAGACGGTTTCTTCTACGCGCGTCTGTTAAAAAAGGGCTGATCCAATACCGCTAGACATGCGCCCCATGCTCAATACCCGCGCGTCCCGAGAGTTCTGGTTGCTTGCGTTGATGGCCCTGCTGGTCCTCGGTACCGGTCTGGGCATGCGTGATCCCTGGCCCTCGGACGAGCCGCGCTTTGCGCTGGTCGCCAAACAGATGGTGCTCAGCGGCGACTGGCTGTTCCCGCATCGCGGCACCGAGCTGTACTCGGACAAGCCACCCATGCTGATGTGGGCGCAGGCGGTGTTCTACAGCCTGTTCGGCAACTGGCGGGTGGCGTTCCTGCTGCCCTCGCTGCTGGCTGCGCTGGGCACGCTGGCCTGCGTGTACGACCTGGGCCGGCGGCTGTGGACGCGCCGGGTCGGGCTGTATGCGGCCTGGGCGCTGCTGTTCGCCGTCCAGTTCACCTTCCAGGCCAAGAAGGCACAGATCGATCCGCTGGTGGTGTTCTTCATCACCCTGGCCAACTACGGCCTGCTGCGCCACCTGCTGTGCGGGCCGGCGTGGCGCTGGTGGTGGCTGGGCTGGTTCGCCGCCGGGCTGGGGGTGATCACCAAGGGGGTAGGGGTGATCGCGCTGCTGATGATCCTGCCGGCAGCGCTGGCCTCGGTGCTGGGTTGGCCGCGGGTGCGGCTGCACGTGCGCGACTGGCGCTTCTGGCTGGGGCCGCTGGCATTCGCGCTGGCGGTGCTGCTGTGGCTGCTGCCGATGGTGCTGGCCGCCACCGGCAGTGGTTCGGCCGAGTATCGCGGCTACATGGACGACATCCTGTTCCGGCAGACCGCCAAGCGCTATGCACAGTCCTGGGACCACCACCAGCCGTGGTGGTACTTCCTGGGCACGATGCCATCGATGTGGGTGCCGGCATTCCTGGTCCTGCCGTGGGCGGTGCCAGCCTGGTGGCGGCGCCTGCGTCGGCGCGACCCGCGCTACCTGGTGTTGCTGGGCTGGTGGCTGCTGATCGTGCTGTTCTTCTCGATTCCGCACGGCAAGCGCGATGTCTACATCCTGCCGTCGCTGCCGATGTTCTGCCTGGCCCTGGCCCCGCTGTTGCCGGGGCTGCTGCGCCGTCGCGGCGTGCAGTGGCTGCTGGGCGGTTTCGTCGCTCTGTTGGCGCTGGGCCTGCTCGGCGCCGGTATTGCGATGTTGACCGGCCAGCCCGGCTTTGAGAGCAAGCTCATCCTGGAGCGCGGCATCGACACCGCGCTGACCTCCGCGCTGGGCTGGGTGGGCGTGGCCCTGGGCTGCTGGGCGGTCATGAGCCTGTGCGTGGCCGGGGTGCGCCGTTTCCATCTGGCCGTGGTGGCCACGCTGGCCATGGCCTGGGTCGCCTTCGGTCTGGTCGGCTATCCGCTCTTCAACGATTCCAGTTCCGCGCGCGGCTTGATGCAGCACATCGGCCAGCGCATCGGCAGCGACGGCGAACTGGGGCTGGTGGCATGGAAGGAGCAGAACCTGCTGATGGCCGACCGGCCGGCCACCACCTTTGGCTTCAACCGTCGGTGGGACCGGCAGCTGCGCGATGGCGTGGCCTGGCAGGCGGCCGAGCCGTCACGGCGTTGGCTGGTGGTGCAGGAGGATGCGCTGCTGGGCTGCGTGGATCGCGACACGGCCGAGCTGGCCGGGGTCGCCAACCGCCGCCGTTGGTGGCTGGTGAAGGCCAGCGACATCCACGGCCCGTGCGAGGCGACGTCCGCCGAGGCCGAGCGCGAACGCGCGCTGCACAGGATCGATGGCGATGAAGATTGAGACGCATAATGGGGCGCGTGCTGCCCGGCGCGTGCGCCATGCCCGTGGACGCCGGTTGCGTCCGAGGATTCCAGGGGCATGCATGCCTGTGTGTGGTCGAGAGTGGCAATGAAGCACAACACCGTGTCCCTGCCGTCCGAGGTTTCCCTGCCGCCATTGCAGGGACGGGGCCGGATTGCCCATCAGATGGCCAACCTGGGGCTGTTCTGCCTGCCCGCGCTGATCCTGACCGTGCCGCAGAACCTGCTGCCCTACGGCGTCGTGCTGCTGCTCAGTACGCTGCTGGCGCCGGAGCTGTTGTGGCGTGCGCGCCATCTGGCCGGGCGGCCGGTGATGGCCCTGACCTGGATGATGCTGGCGGCAATCGGCCTTGCGCTGTTGTCGATGTATCTGTTCGACCAGGGCCTGCGCGACATCGACAATCGCTCGCGGTTCGCGGTGATTCCGTGGCTGGCGCTGTGGGTCTGCGCGTTCCGGCCCGAGCTGCGCTGGCTGTGGGGCGGGGCGCTGGTCGGCCTGCTGGGTACGATGGTGTTGGCGATCATGCAGGTGGCGGGCGGTGCCCCGCGCGCCGACCTGAGCACCAATGCCATCGTGCTGGCGGACATCGTGCTGGTGCTGATGGTGCTGCTGGTGTTCTGCCGCCCGCACCGGCGCTGGAGCTGGGTGATCGTGGGCATGGTCGCCGGTTGCGTGACCATCGTGCTCAGCGGCAGCCGCGGGGTGTGGCTGGCGTTGCTGGCGCTGCTGGCGGTGATGGCGATGAGCCTGCGCTGGCGCACCGGGCCGGCACGGCTGGGCGTGTTGACCGGCCTGGTGGCGATCGCCGCCGCGCTGGCCCTGACCATCCCGAGCCTGCGCGAGCAGGTGCGCCTGACCGAACTCAAGCATGACGTGGTGCGGATGGAGCGGGGCGACAGCGACTCCTCCGCCGGCGCCCGGGTGGAACGGCTGCAGGTGGCCTACGAGACCTTCATGGACCATCCCCTGACCGGGGTGGGGATCGGCCACTTCGACAGCGCCATGCAGCGCCTGCCGGTGTGCCGCGAGGATCCCAACGAACTGCGCTGCCACCTGGGCCATGCGCATAACGACCTGGCCGAGTGGTCGGCCACGCAGGGGATACCGGGGCTGCTGCTGTTGCTGGCGGTCTATGGCGTGCCGCTATGGGTGTTCGTGGGTCTGCACCGGCGTAGCGGCGAGACCACCTTCCGCGGTCCGGCGGCGGCCGGGATCATGATCGTGGTGGCGTACGTGCTGTGCGGGATCACCCAGTCGATGTTCGCCCACCAGATCACCGCCAGCTTCTACGTGACCATCGTTGCGCTGTTGGCCGGGTTGTCGGTGATGCAGGGTCACCAGCGTCGGCAGGCCGTGGCACTTGCGCAGGCCGATGCCACCGCCAGGGCTCAGGCGCCGGGCTGATCACGAGGTGGGTCGCTGACCGGCTGCCCGTGCTGGAGCAT